>CAMBAD010000032.1 GCA_945864085.1 uncultured Streptococcus sp. | reverse complement strand
TTGTAGCGAACTTTGTTCGCCCTTTCTCCAACCTCCAAAGGTTCCCCAAACCTTTTTGTAGCGAACTTTGTTCGCTCTATCTCCAACCTCCAAAGGTTCCCCAAACCTTTGGAGCTAGTCTGATTTTGATTTTCATTGAGTATGAATGTCCCATAAGCAAAACACCTAGGCCACAGGACCTAGATGTTTGAGAACGGGTTATTGCCGTTTTTTCCTCAGTAAGAAAGCAATAGCAGAGCCTAGTAAGCCCAAAAGCAGAAGACTTCTTGCTGAGTCAGTTGCTTGTCCTGTGTAAGGCAGTTCACGAACTGGTCTAGCCACGACTGGCTTGTCACCCGCTGATGGGACAGGGGCTGGTTTGTCTGTCACAGCCAGTTGCCCACTAGGCTGCGGTTTATGACCAACTTGGTGAGGAAGATGAAGCGAATGTGGCTCGGTGCTAGGTTGGATTTCCAACGGTGGTAGGACACCGACACCCAATTCATGACGGACGCCTGCGCCATGCTGGGTTTCTAGCGGCGGCAAGACACCGACACCCAATTCATGACGGACACCTGCGCCATGCTGGGTTTCTAGCGGCGGCAAGACACCGATACCCAATTCATGACGGACACCTGCACCGTGCTGGGTTTCTAGCGGCGGCAGGACGCCTATACCTAGTTCATGACGGACGCCTGCGCCATGCTGGGTTTCTAGCGGCGGCAAGACACCGACACCCAATTCATGACGGGCGCCTGCACCGTGCTGGGTTTGCAAGGGAAGCTGGACAGTAACTGCTACTTCCACCGTCAACTGGCTACCGTCATCATATATCACTCGCATAGGAATGCGGTGGGCGCCCGCTTCAAATACGATTGCCACAGCAAGTTCCTTCTCAACAGGGCCTGCTTGGGAATCTACCTGAATCAGGTTGGCAAGTAGTTGGACAATGGCTGCCACTTCATCATCTGTTTCATAGATGAGACCATCAATCACTCTGGCAGGATACAAGGTGGATTTCAAGGGATGAACGGTGATGTCAAAGCCATCCTGGAGGGTCCCTTTTTGCACCAACACTCTTCTTATTTCTGGGCTTAGGATTCCTTCTGTCAGTGTAATGCCATGGGCAGCAAACTGGTCGGGCTGAATGACTTGTGACAGGCCTTGGTGGTCTGTCAATTTGATTTGCAGGCCAGCAGTGTCAAGGCTCTCACCCTCACGGTAAACCACTTTTGCAGGTACCTGCTCAATGGTCAAGGCTGTCACTTGGTTTGGGTCAAAGACCAGTATCGGCTGGTCTGGACGCCGCAAGATCAGGGGCACTACCACTGTTTTTGAGGTCTGGATATTGCTTACTTGTCCTACTTCAAAGCTTGAAGCGACTTCATAGCTTCCTTCACTTGCTTGCGGAAGATAAGGAGTAAAATCTGTCAGGGATTGACCTAGCGGTAACTGGATTTCTTGGCGGCCTAGGCTGGTGCCCTGATAATGGAAATCAAGGGTTAGAGTCACTTCCTGCTGGACTGGGGTATCGGCCAACAGTTTGTACAAGACGCCATCTTTTTCCACACGATAGCCAGCTAGTGGGCGCAGAAGACTCACAGAAAAGGCAGGACTTGCGGTCCCCTCAACTGTGACATACTCCTTATTCAATCGAGTAGCTGCCTGCATTTCTGAAAGATTGATGTTGACAAGGGGGCTGTCTTCGACATCGCCCAGAACGGTTAGGCTAGCATCTGTCGCAAGCACCAGCTCCCCTGCACCGTTTAATTGGCCAATAGTAGCTGGACCTGATTGATTCAGCCACATTTTGCTGCCTGCGTCCAGGGTGAGAGTGCCTTCCAGCCCCTCAAAATCAGCACTCAGACTGATGTTGGCCCCATCAGCAAGCCTCACTTCATGAATGCCAAGGAGGGTCATGCCATAAATGATCGCAGAGCGAAGGGTGATTGCATTGTCCAGAGAATCCCTGCCATCTATTTTTTTCACTAGGCGAGAATTGGAATCAATTTCCACGCGCTCCATAGTTGGTAGACCTGTCGGTCCTGTCAGGGAAATTCCCTGATCTACACCTGCAAATTCAGAATCAATCCGTATGGTAACTGGAATCTGGCTAAGACCTTGGGCATTTCCAGCAAAAATCTGATGGAAACGGGTGTTGGAATCCCCATTCACTATGCTGATCTGGGCATGACTGCCAGTTGGTTCTCCTGTGTGGGAGCCTGCAACCAAGGTCGGGCGCAGGGTGGTCTGGGTCTGATTGATGGTGGTCGAAACTGTATCGAATGTCAGATGGTGACCGCCTGCATAGATGGTTGGCTGATGACTTCCGTCTGGTATCATGTTGAGAATCAGATTGGTCAGGGTGACATCTGCAGCCATCACCAGATCTGGTCCTCTGAAAGTTAATCTGCGGCCTTGTCCATCAATGGTAACAGCCTTATCGATGACAAAGGTGCCATCTTTTCGGTAATTGACATCGCTCAAGAGTTTGATGGTATCGCCATCCTTGGCCTGACGAATAGCGTAGGATAGGCTTTGGTATGGGCTGGTTTCTGTTCCCAGACCATCTGATGAATCTTCCTGCCCATTTGTGACATAGAGTTCACGCGCCTGCTGGACACGATAAATACTGGTCCGAAATTCATCGGTGGCAGCCAGGTAGGCTTGGTAGAGGCTGGTTTTTAAATCCCTCACTGCTGTCACTCTATGCGACAAGTAGGTATTGTTTTGCGCATTGGTTTTTAATTGGAGTAAATCCTGAGCAACAGCCTGATCCATCAGGGTTTGAATCGTAGCAAAATCACTGGCCACAGCTGTTTCCTTTAGGTCGCTGAGTTTGTCAATGCGGCGTGCAAACATGGCCTTTTTGAAGGCGGATAAATCTCCACTGTATGCAGGCATGATGGCGGCAAGGGCTGCTTGGTCGGTGGCATACTGGTTTGAGATATAGGCTACCATACCATTTTCATAGCCATATTCTCCCAGAATTTCGTAGGCATTGCGTTTAAAACTAATATCGCCAACACTTCCGCTGTCGTTTTGAAGGGCAGCATAAATTGGTTCAAAAAGAGGGATGGTATAGTAGGAATTGGTTCGGGCTGTGCCGACTGTATACATTCCGTCAAATTTATAGCGTGCCGAAATCAGGCTCTGATTTATAAAATCATCAATGGAGGTCAGACTGGCTGCCAGACTGGTATCAATGTGGCTGACCCTGTCTGTTACTGGTCCGCTTCCATTATTTGCAGGATTGGGAATCAGGCTGATTTGATTGAGCAAAACAGCCCTGTCTTCTGCGCTGCGGTTTAAAATGGATTGTGCCTCTGCATAGTCAAGGGTGTAAAGAAGATCCAAGATTCCTTGCATGTAGGTTTGCAGATCATCTGTCGTTTGAAAACGGGTTGGCAGACTGTTTTGGGTGCGATTTCCCGTCAATGTATAGGCAGTATTGAGGTTAAAAACGGGATCGTAGGCGGTGCCGAGGCTGTTATTGATTGACTCAAAGAGCCCTCGTGCAAAGACTTCTGGACCCTGACCTGCTCTCCTACCGTGGCCATTAAGCCAAATTGTCTTATCCAATATGTGCGTCAATTCATGGGTATAGACAGATTGCCCATCATCGGTAAGGGATTTTTTCAGGTAGAGATTGACACTGGAACTGCCATTGGCTTGACCATCTGCTCGGACAAAATTGGAGTAGATATTCAGAGGACGAATAAACTCTCTAACTCCCTCCAACACCTTGGAACCGAATTTAGGCGAATACAGTTCACTTGCACTTTGATTCGGTTGACCGTATTTTTGAACACTATCCACCACAATAATCGGTGCATGTTTGGTCAACTGCTCCTTCTTCTGGGTCATGCGGTACCAGAAGTTTAAAAATTCCTGTTGATGGTCTGCGTATCTGGCCAAGGTAGCCAGAAAATCCTGTTGACTGCCCGCTTGACTTGGATTTACATAGGTCTCTTTTAAGCCATAATTGACTGTATTTGAGGTTGAGATAGCATAGATACTGTCGGATGACAGGCTCAGCAGCGGAATGAGGTGATTTTTTAAACGACCATCTGTTTTGATTTTTTCATACAAGGAAACAGAGCTGTAGGCATTGGTTGCTTCAACGATATGGGCTTTAGTAGTCTGTTTAAACCAGTCTTCCTCTGATAGGCCGGGGGCAAAGAGACTGACTCCCTTTTCCACGAATGCTGTCAAATTTGTCTGGCCTGTAAAGGGGGCTAATTTCTTCTGATAGGTATTCGCGCTCTGATCCATGGTCAAATCTTGATAGGTCAGATTTGCAAGTCCGAGGAGATTCTCCAAGGTATCTCCTGTACCTCCGAAAACTTTGGGATAATAGAGGATTAGATCTTTGGCTGCATAATTTCCAAAAGTAAATGAATAACGGCGATCCAAGTAGGTCAAGGCTGTGAGAATCTGCTCCTTCTTGGCTCTGACCCTGTCAATATCCACAGTAGTTGCCTTTTCAAATACTCCAGTTAAAATCTGTTCCAAGTCTGTCTGAACACGCTCAAAGCTTGCTCTCATGTCCAGCAGATCCATGTAGGCTGTTTGCTTTTCCGCTACGGTAGGGGCTTGCCCACCTTTTTCTTGGCTGAGGCTCCTTACCAACTCATTGTCCACAATAAAACTTACTTGATGACTGAGGTGAGGATAGAGTGAATCATAGGTCACTGCAGCAAAATCATCTTTGACAGCGGCAACCTGCTGTGCAACATCTGTCTGGTTCTGATTTGTTGCAAAGCCACTTGTTGCTGCTACAACCTGACTTGTTCCGTCCTGGTAGATGGTCTGTATCTGATGTACCTGATTCCCGCTGACAACTGTCACCAATTCGCCATTTTCATCCAGTGGCAACTGTTCAATGACTGGCTGCTCCACGCTCCGAGCAGTTCGCCTACTCAAGGATGGCTGGCCAGCAGTGGCCTCAACCGATTGAAGGGCCGCTGTTTCTTGTCCAATAGTCTCCTGCTCTGGCTCCAGCGTTTCCGCTTTTGGCGCCTCTTCTATCTCAGTTGGCGCAACTGTTAGCTCTGACTGCTGACTATCTGTTGCTGCTTGCACTGTGGCAACTGAACTAGGCGCAGCTTCTGACACAGCGGGCACGGTTTCCCCCACAACCGCTGCCTGCCCATCGTCAGCAAGCCCACTTGCTTCAACTTGTTGCGCACCAGGATTTTCGCCTGTAAGCTCTGCAGCCTGCACCCTCACTGCCCCAATTCCTAAAAAAACAACCGAGAGCGCAACCGAGACAGCCCCGATTGCATACTTCCGAATGGCAAAGTAAATCTTTTTCTCCCCTTGCATATATCCTCCTATCTTTATACGCTTTTTATAAATACTATCTGTCAGACCAATAAAACTGAATCCCTTTTTGACGCACCTGCACCTATTTCTAGCAATCAAGCAAAAAAATACATGCGCAGATCAGAAAGCCTCCGCCAGAGTTTTTCTGTCGCCTCATAAAGAATATATTAATCGGCCATACATATAACACCATTCTACCATAGGGGCTGTATTTCTCATAAAAATAAAGCTTAGAAAATCCTTCCAAGCCTTATCTGTTACTTGTTTTCGGTGTGAAAGTACTGATACTGAAAATATCATGACCAGAAACCACTTTATTGCAAGTATTTTTCTATTTTTTCACTGACCTTTCATTGTTTACACCAGCCGCCCCTTCCAGCCTTGGAAACAGATTAAGCCAGATATACCTGCACATATTATGACTGAGAAAGTGTACAAAACAAGCACCATTACTCACAGTTCTAGTAGTTCACTTAGGTACTATAAGAAATTAGATTTAATCGCAATATCTATACTATTTATTTAATAATCACTTCTGATTTTATTCGAGATAGTGCTCTTCTTAACGGTATGCTGTTAATTTTATTTTCACAACTCTCAAATAATTCAAATTCTTGTCTCGAAAGATAATTATTATTCGCTCTAGCCTTTTGTATGATTGTTTTTAAAGTATTTAGATTATTACCACTGACTATTGCTTTTTTTAGTGCTTCCTCATCATCACCTGAATCTCTAAGAACAATTTGTTCAGCACTTGAATCACCTATCGTTTTGGCAGCATCAATTACCTCAGTAATTAATCCTTTATGCTTGTCAGAAATACGACTCAAATATTTATTACAACTAATCAGCGTTGCATAATTACCTTCTTCTTGAGCCCTATTCCTTATCCTAATAAAGGAATCCATAACTATGTACTTCGATAAAGGAATTTTTAAAATAGAAGCTAATGTTCTGATTTTAAATTCTTCCAATGTAGTATTGTATTCAATGCCTCTATATTTAAATAGCAGACACAACATTCTAAGTAAAGTTAGAAAAAATAATTTATAATCAGAAAGAGTCGGATGATAACCTTCAAAGTTTGGAACCTCCATCTGATATGAAGAAACAATTTCAGTTTCCGCATAAATATACAAATAAAATTCTTCTTTCTTATTCGTAATTTTTTTTAGTTGCTCTGCTGCATTCCTATATTCAATAAAGTCCCCCCTCTCTCTATTCAAACGAGTATAGAGAGTTAATAAGGTTAAATACATTTTATAGTTTTCTTCTGAACCTATATTTTCTTCGTCCAATTCTCTTAGAAGTTTACTAATACACTTAAATACAGCATCTGTATTTTCACTATGGTTAACTAGCAAAGTCAATACAAATACTGTTTCAACTAGCTTAGGAACCTTAATTTCCTTTTTCATCTCGGCCAGAATTGGATTCAGTAAATTGGCGAGGACTTCTTCTTTAGAGCCTCTTTCTTTTGAGTTTGAAAGAGTGAAGCAAATTGAAATATTCGGGTCATTTAGTTTAGAGTAAATTTTCTCTAAAACATCCGAAAAATAATCATTGACTTGAAACGCATTGGTCTCATCTGCTTTTCTCAATAAAGACGAGCTCCCATCTTTGAAGTTATCTAGCCAAAACAATTCTGTATTCACATTTGTTACGACACTGTATATATTTTTAAATATGGGGAAATAATCTATGTCCCTCCCGCTATAACCAGCAAAACATGGCGAGAAAGATGTACAAAGCTTTCTAATAAACTCACTCCAGTCAGCTGTTATTTTTGTAATTTCCGCCATTGTAGTTTTGATACTTAAATGATTAAAATTCTTAGAACCATCCTCAATAGTTCCATGTAACTTGCATAAAACCAAACCTGAATTTATTTTTTCTAAGGAAGGTGGGGTATCCTCAGGAGTATACACTTCTAAAGCACCCTCAACTAATCCAATTTGTTTTAATTCAATAAAAGCCTTCTCAAATAAGGTATCATAATTCATTGTCAATAACGGAACTTTAGCAAAAACAGAATAATAAACAAGAAAATAGTGGGCGACATTAGGAAATAATTCAATTCCTAATGACTTTTGTTTAGATTCAAGCAAACAAGACCACAGTTGCAAATGACTTTTTCTATCACCAAAAAAACTGAGCAAAGTTCCATAAAACATTTCAGGTTGTAAGGAACTATCCTCAGGCTGCGGTGGACGGATGAGTTCAGTTATTCTGGTTTTTAACAAATTATCTGGAGACGATATAACATTCTTTAAAAAATAAGTAGGCAAAAAAACTTCAGCTGTTGCATTGAGAATTGATGATACAGCTGGCATATTGGACTGTAAGCTGATACCAGCCCCCGTTAAGAAAAAGATACTCTTAGAATTTAGTTTATCTGTAAAAAGTTCAGTATTCCGACTATAGTCATTATTCATCATAATTATTACCAAAAAATTATATAAAATTAATTATTACCCTAGAATAGGCCAACATAATCAATTCCGTCTAATAATGTATTATTCCATACCTCCTTCAAAATTTATTTTTGCAACTCTTTATTTTTTCGTTTTTTGAGATTTTTTTTATTTTTCCCCTGATTAACAATATTCTCTACTATCCTGCCATTTTCATAAATAACCAATTTTGTAACAATGTACGGAGCATTGTACTCTCCTTTATTAGTCTTTGAAGCATTAATTACCGAATACGGGACTAATTCACTCGAACCATTTGATTCAACAAATGTTAAAAATAATTGATGTTTCTTCACAGCAGCGTCGTACTTTATACTAGCTGTATGACCACATGTCGAAAATCCAACCTCACATGACTTTAAATACCCAAGTGATGTTAAAACACCTAATTTCACATCAATATAATTCGAGATACGACATCTTCGTCTATCCACTCGATTCGTTTGCACAGCCTTGTAAAATTCTTTTGCATTCGTGTACTTAGGATCATTAGAGTAACTCTCCACTCCACAAAGATGCATAAAATGCTCTTTGCCAAACCGCACTGTACGAGTGGCTTTTTTTATCCCTCTCCCCTTATAGTGATATTCAAAAGATTTTCCTAAAAACTCCCTATCGTAAACAGAAAATATTTCCCTAATTCTTCCCAACTGCTCTTTAGTAATAGCCATAATTTTCATTCTCTTTTTTATAAAAAGCGTACCTTCACAAGGTACGCTCTTAATTGTTGCATAACTCATGTAAGCAACAAATACTATGTTTTGTCGTACTTACTAAGATAGCTCATCTCCAACCAAACATAAAGATGGAGACCGACATCATCTTTCGATGAGGTGCCACTCACCTAAGCTACCCGTTTCTAGGCGCAATCAATACCCTAGTGTGATTGTGGTTATCCAGCATAGACTGGTGATGGTAAGATTTTCGGATTACTTAACAAACTCAACGTTATTAAGGTGTGTATCCATTTTAAATAAAAATTGATAAATATTTACAACAAAATTGCCGAATAATCATGCTCTGCATGTTTATTTTTGTAAAACAATTCTCCTAACACTACCCCTTAACACACATTAGAGTAGGACTTCCTTCAGGAATATTCTAACTTATTTCCATCACCTTTGCAAGTATTTACGTTTAATTTTAGTTAAAATTCTGCTATTAAAATTGTTCTAAACCAATAAAAACTCTCATGCTATTTTATTTTTTAAAACTTACACATGATTCTTCCGAAATTAGCGATTATCACTCCCTCACCGTCTCTACCGTCCATTCCTTCCAACCTCGGAAGCGAATGGCCCCTTGCTGGTCGGTGCGATAGACTTGGATATTTCGACTGTCAAAACGGTCCAAGGTTTCTTGGTGAGGGTGCTTGTAGCGGTTGTTTTCTCCTGCTGATACCAGGGAAATCTTGGCTTCGATATGGTCTAAAAATTCAGGATAGGATGAGCCCTTGGAGCCATGGTGACCAGATTTGAGGACATCGACAGGCAGGTTGGGATAGGTTTCTATCAAGTCCAGCTCCCCCTGCTCCAAATCCCCTGTAAAGAGGAAATTAGTGTCTAACAAGCGACCGTAAAGGACAACAGAGTCATTATTGCCACCGTCGCCTGTCCCGTCTGGATAGAGAACCTCCAGATAGGAGTCAAAAATCGGCAAGCGGTCGCCCACTTTCACTACATGAACAGGGACATTGATTTCTTTCAAGGTGGCTACAAAGTCAGGCACCGTCAGGCTTCCTGGGGACACGTAAATCCGACCAATCTGGACCTGCTTAGCCACTTCCAGCACATCGCCCACATGGTCAGCGTCGGTATGGGTCAGGACCAAACTATCAATCCTGTCCACGCCCCGACTGTGCAGATAAGGAATCAAGGTCCGCTCTGCATTTGCCTGCGAAGACCGCTCCTGCCAAGCTTCCTTAGCCGCAAAATCGACCCGTCCGCCCACATCAATCAGGACCGTCCGCCCCCGCATATCCCGCAAAAAGATGCTGTCCCCCTGCCCGATGTCCACCACCGTCACCTCGTTTTCCAGCGGGTGTTTGGTCGTGAAAAATAGCAGAGCGAGGACCAGGCTCAGTCCTAGGAGCCAGTTTTTCTTCCTGTGAAAATCATAGAGCAAGAAGAGGCTGACCAGCAGGAGCAAGAGGACCAGCCCAGACGGTTTGCCCAGTATCCAAGGCCGAAAGCCCAAATTCGCCACGCAGACAATGATGTTTTCCATAAAAACGAAAAATCCGTTGACCCAAGTCATCTTGACAACTGGCGACAGGAGAAAAATGACCGACAAACCTGGCAAGAGTAAGACATCAAAGACAAAAGAAAAGACAAAAGTCAGGAGAATAGACAGAGGCTGAAAAGCATAGAAATAGGTCATGAGCACAGGTAGAATCCCCAGCGAGATACTGAGACTTTCCACCGCAGCCTTTTTGACCTGCCCCAAGTCCTCAAAATCAAAGACCGTCAGCAAGAAAGCATAGGTAAAGGTCAACACTCCTCCTGCTGTCAGTAAAAATCGGGGCAGCACCAGCAGGCAGACAAAGACCGTCGCCGCAAAATTATCCAGCTTCCGCAAGCCCATATTGCCCAGAATTTTCTGGACCAGGGACCGCACCACTGACACCGAAAAGCCTGTCAAACCAGCATAAACAAGGGAAAAGGGAATCTGCAACTTATCCACCGTTTCCTTGGTCAAACCTAGACGCAACAAAATCCAACGAAACTTGTCGATGAAAAAGCCCACCTGCATACCAGACAGGGCAAAGAGATGAATGATACCCAGACTGGAATAGAGGTCGCTCATCTGGTCAAACTCACTATCCAAGTCCCCAAACAAGAGCCCTGTCATGTAGTGGCTCATGGGAGCTGGAAAATTGGTTTTGATAAAAACGAGAGCCTTTCTCCGCCAGCTTGACAGCCAGTCAAAAATATTCCAAGACTGGACAGGGACAATCTTCTTAATCGCTGTCATTTTGACAGTCTGATAGATACCCTGTGTTTTCAGATAGGCCTGATAGTCAAAGCCGTTGAAATTTCGCTGACCAGCTGGCAGACTGACTTCTGCTTCCACTTCTAACTGAACTAGACCTGTCAACTTTTGAAAGTAAGCCTGCTCTTCCTGACTGGCTAATTTGTAGAAAACTTGGTAGGTTTGTCCGTCAGACCGACCCCGAAAGGACAGGCTGTCCCCGTTGACTTCAATGGTATCTGGAATGACCTGCACAGTCGTCACTTGCTCTGGGGCTGACTGGGCTGACTGCTCCCATTGGATCTTCTGGTATCCGAAAAACAGACCGCACAGGGCTAGGAGCGGCAGCGTTTTGAGGAAAACTGCCTTACCTTGCCGAAACCCAAAGACAACTAATAACAGACTCAGCAGGCCCATTGTCAAGAGGGAAAAAGAGTGGACTGCAAAGTAGGCTGCCACCGCTAAGACTGCCAGGTGAATGGGCTGGCAGGGGAGCTTACTCAACCGTGACATAAGGCCGAATGCTTTCCATGGTCTTGTCGCCGATACCCGAAACGTTGTTGAGGTCGTCCACCGACTGGAAGCCGCCGTTGGCCTCACGGTAGGCGATAATGTCCGCCGCCCGCTTGGCACCAATACCTGAAATGGTCTGCAGATCAGCCTCGGTCGCCGTGTTCAGATTGACCTTACTTTCATTTCCTTCTGGCGAAATAGCAGAGCTGGCAGTCGGGCTGGCCACCACCGAGATATTTTCGTCCTTACTGGCCACATAGACCACCGCCTCGTCGCTGAGCTTCTGAGCCAGATTGATAGACTTGGGGTCTGCCTGATTGGTCAAGCCGCCAGCTGCCTCAACCGCGTCATTGACACGCGCACCAGCTTCTAAGGTGTAAAGACCTGGCTTGGCCACCGCTCCTTTGACATCGATGACCAACTGGCTCGGCTCCTCACTTTCTTCTGTACTAATTTCCTCAATCTGAGCCTGACTGCTGCTCGTCTGCTCTGTCTGGGGAAGAGTTGTCAAACCTGTTTGGTCCGTTGACTGGGCGGGCTGACTAAAAAAGAGAAAACTCGCTAGCAGAACTCCTGCACCAGTTGGCAGAGCCAGCTGCCACTTATATTCCTTGATAAATTCGATTACTTTTTCCATAAATACCTCCACTTAGATAGTTCGGAAAAAAATAGAAAAAACCCGCAAGCTGCGAGTTTGAAAATTTACTTATCCAACTGAGTGCTTGGCTGCCAGAAAAAGCTAGCAAGGTAGCTGAAGGCATAGGTCAGGCCCAAGATAAGGGCAACCAGGACGAGGACAGGAAGGCGGTAAATATAGGTCAGAACATTTGGCTTCTTGCCCGTTTGGAAAGAGGCTGCATATTCATCCAAGCGCTTAAATTCTACCTCAATCCGACGAGTGACTTCTGCTGTTCCCTCGTCGTCCATCCGTTTGATGTCCGATACATCAATCGGATTGCCAAAAGCGACATCAATCCGCTCCCCAGCCAAGAGCCCCTTAATGGTTAAAGGCCCGACATAGGTGGCTGGCATGAGTTTGACACGGGCAGTCTTAGCAATCACTGCCACTCCGCCTTTCAGTTCAGACGAATGGCGGCTGCCTGAAGGGAACATGACCAGAGAACGATTGCTCTTTTTCAGCATGTTAACTGGGTACTTGATGGCGGCCATACCTGGATTTTCACGGTCGATAGGAAAGGCACCGCATTTTGAAATCCACCAGCCAAAACCACGATCCTTGAAGAGTTCTTTTTTGGCCATGAAGATAAACTGCTTGGGTGCTGCCGCATAGCCCATAAACACAGGGTCCCAGAAGGTCTTGTGTGGGGCAATCAGGATATAATTCTCCTCCTGTGGCAAAATCTTCTCCTTATCATGATAGTGAATGTTGCCATTGATTGCCCATAATAAGAATGTTAATAGTGTTCGCAAATAAGAATAAAACATATTTTCTCCTTTTCAGTCCCTCCTATTATACCATATTTTAAGAAAGAGAAACATATACAAATCCGCACCTGTACCTGTTACCTGCAATTCTATACAAACTATTTTATCGTTGTTTCCAAAGCAATTACTGCCCAACTACTTTTTGATTACGGGCAGATACCTTTCCCAAGATTTTGTCAACCACGGTCCTCTGTGCTATAATAAACTCATGCAAAAACCAGAATTACAAACTGGAGAACGAATTGACCAACTCTTCTCCTCAAATATACAAATCATACAGAACCGCCAAGTCTTTAGCTACTCTATTGACAGTGTCCTCCTATCACGTTTTCCGAAACTGCCGCTTAAGAAGGGAGTCGTTGTCGATTTATGTAGTGGCAACGGAGCAGTCGGGCTCTTTGCCTCAACTCGGACCAAGGCACAAATTATCCAAGTGGAACTTCAGGAACGTCTGGCAGATATGAACCGTCGGTCCATACAGTTAAATGCATTGGAGGACCAGCTACATGTTATCCAGGACGATTTAGCCAACCTGACAAACCATATCCCCCGCTCCCATGTAGATACCATCCTCTGCAATCCACCCTATTTCAAGGTAGATAAGACCTCCAACCTCAATGACAGTGAGCACTATCTATTGGCCCGCCATGAGATTGCAACCAATCTTGATCAGATTTGCCAAGTGGCCCAGCAAGTCCTCAAATCAAATGGTCACTTGGCCATGGTTCACAGACCAGACCGCTTCTTTGACATCCTCGATACGCTCAGAAACTACAAATTGGCTCCTAAGCGGATTCAATTTGTTTATCCCAAGGCTAGCAAGGAAGCTAATATGTTGCTGATTGAGGCTATCAAAGACGGGTCTACTGACGGACTCAAAATCCTCCCTCCCCTCATTGTTCACGAGGAAAATGGTGATTACACGCCAGCTATTCGGGAGATTTACTATGGAAAATAAGGCCTATATGTACGTAGTAGAGTGCGCAGATGGCAGTCTCTATACCGGCTACACAACTGACCTGGACAAGCGGATCAAGGCCCATAATAGGGGCAAGGGAGCCAAATACACCCGCAGCCGATTGCCTGTCAGCATTATCTTCCATGAGGAATTTAGCAGCAAAGAGGCAGCCATGTCTGCGGAAGCCACATTTAAACGACTGACACGCCAAGCAAAGCTGCACTACATTCAAACCAAGAAATCATCCTAAAAAGAAGGAGGGGAGGTAGATGGTCTGAGATAGGCCACTACTTCCACTCCTCTTTTTTCTGACAAGACAAAACAAGAATGTTTTTCAGCTTATCTGGAAACAGTAAAAGGGCTTATAAAGAAAGAGAAGACCAAGAGGTCCTCTCTAAGATTAGTTTTTTATCCTCCACTACAGTTGACAAAGAGCCATTTCTAAAAAGTAGCCACTAACTCATCCAGTTGCCTAATTGCAGCCTCATAGATGGCTTCCGCTTGATCAGCAACGGCTGATTGCCCCTCGATGAAGATTTGGTAAATGTCTTCAACTCCTAGAAATGTAAAAATTGATTTAATATAGCGGGCAGCAGGGTCCTGACCTGCATAAATTCCACCGTTGGACTGGATATGGAGAACCTTCTTTCCACGAACCAAACCAACAGAGCCTTCACTGGTGTAGCGGAAGGTCCGTCCTGCTACATTGATGGTGTTGATCCAAGATACCAACTGCGCAGGAACATTCAGGTTCCACAACGGATTAGCAATGACAATCTTATCTGCACGCAGAAATTGCTCCGTCAATTCATTGTAGCGAGCCAACTTTTTTTCCTGTTCCACACTTAGTTGCTGACCTTTTTTGGCAAGCGTAATGGCCTCCAAAAGTTCCTTGTCCAAGACTGGAATATCTCCAAAAACATCAACCTCTTCAATCCTGTCAGCTGGAAAGTGCTGCTGGTAGCTTGTTTTAAAATGTTCCAAGGCTCTTAGGGCGTACGAACGTTGACTATCTAATGGGTGAGCTTTTACAATGAGTAAGATGGCCACAGGATTCTCCTTTGTCACTAATTAGTATATTTTATTATATCTTAAATTTTCAATTATTCAAGGCATTTGCTCAACTGCCTAAATAAGTATAGGCTATGCAGTCTATCTCCTCGACGGCTGAAAAGCCTAGGCTTTTATAGAAATTCATGGTCTTTTCCTCACGGCCTGTCAGGAGATGAATTTGGTAGAAGTCTGGAAATGCTGCCAAGACCATTTCCACCAGCCTCTTGCCAATCCCCTGTCTTTGGTAATCAGGCAGGACTAAAATATCTTGGATAAACAGGATGGAGGCCCCATCTCCCACTGCTCGAATGAGACCAACTAAGCGTTCTCCATCAAAGGCTGATAGGGTCAAGAGACTATTGGCCAGCGACTTTTTCAACATATCAGGACGATTGGTATAGCCCGTCCAGCCAACAGAAGCATAGAGTTCTAATACAGCTTGAAAATCCAGCTGGGTCGTTGGTTTGTAAGTAATCATGGTGTCCTCCTTTGTGTTAATTTTTTAGAATACAAAGGTTTTGTTCATTGTCACAATGCCCATGGCAACACCTCCTCTTGTACTACTTCCAATATAACAAAAACTGCTCCAATCATGAAGCAGTTTTGGGGTTATCTTTCCCCTTTATTGCGAATAACGAATCCTGTTTTCTTTTCGCTGGAGGTGCGTTGGTGGGGCTTTTTGTTGTCTTGGCGGCGGTTGTCACGCTTGAATTTGTCGTCACGACGGTTGCGATCGCTGCGTTCTCCACGGTAAGCACCACGGTCACGTTTGCGGTCATCACCACGACGACGATCACGGTCACGACCTCCTCGTCCACCTTTGCCCTTGGCTTGGCCTGAAGCAAATTTGAATGGCAATGGTTTTTCACGCGCAATTTCCACTTCTGGTAAGCTGTCTGGGTCTTGCACAGTCAAACTCAAGACATAGAGAGCCAGTTCTTCTGGCGTAAATTCTGCTGCCAACTGGATGGCGTCTTTTTTGAACTTATTAAAATTGGCACGGATCGTCTCGTCTGCCATATCACGCTCAATCTTTTTCAGAGCAACTTTTTTCTTAGCTTCAAAAGCCTCTTCAGCTGTCGCAGGCTTGAGCCCCTTCATACGTTTCTTGGTCAAATCTTCGATGATGCCCAAGTAACCCATTTCATTTGGCGAAACAAAGGTGATAGATTGACCAGACTGGCCAGCACGACCAGTACGACCGATACGGTGCACGTAGCTTTCTGGATCCTGTGGAATATCGTAGTTGTAGACATGTGTCACACCTGAAATATCCAAACCACGTGCTGCTACGTCCGTCGCAACGAGAACATCAATTTGATCTCCCTTGAAATCACGGATAACACGCAGGCGTTTGTTTTGATCCAAATCTCCGTGGATACCTTCTGCACGGAAACCGCGTAGTTTAAGACCGCGGGTCAATTCGTCCACACGGCGTTTGGTACGACCGAAGACGATGGATAATTCTGGCTGGTCAACGTCCATGAGGCGAGTCATTGTGTCAAATTTTTCATTCTCTTTAACACGAAGATAGTATTGGTCCACATTGACATTGGTCAATTCTTTGGTTGCAATCTTAACGTGCTCAGGCTCTTTCATGAACTTGACACCAATACGCTTGATTGGTTCAGGCATGGTTGCTGAAAAAAGAAGGGTTTGGCGACTTTCTGGGACACGTTCAATGATGGCTTCAATATCGTCCAAGAAGCCCATGTTTAACATCTCATCTGCTTCATCGAGAATGAGGGTCTCAACCCGATCAAGTCGAAGAGCCTTGCGCTTAATGAGGTCCAACAAACGCCCTGGGGTACCAACAACAATGTGGGCACCTGATTTGAGGGCCTTGATTTGTTTTTCAATGCTGGAACCACCGTAAACAGAGCGGACTTTCACACCCTTTTCACGACCAAATTTGAAGAGCTCTTCCTGACTTTGCACCGCCAATTCACGCGTTGGTGCAATGACTAGCGCTTGAACTGCTTGATTGGCAACATCAATCTTATTGAGGGTTGGCAAGCCGAAGGCTGCTGTCTTACCAGTACCTGTCTGCGCTTGCCCAATCACATCTTTTCCTTCCAAGGCAAGCGGAATGGTCTGCTCCTGAATTGGCGATGGTGTTTCAAAACCCGCCTTTTCAACGGCAAGTAAAATGTCTTCTGACAACTGTAAATCAGTAAATTTCAATTATGATACCAAGTGCGTTAAGAAAACAAGGTGAAATAGGAGACTGACGCAGTGGAAAAAGAATAGTAGCACTATTCTTATTATAGGTCAACATCTCAGCGCAGTGGTTGATTGGCAGATTTGTTCGTATTACATACTCCAAATCTGACCTCTACGACTGATGCGAACAAAGTTCGCTTCATCTCCAACCTCCAACTGTCTCCCAGACAGTTGGAGCTATGCGGGGGTGGGAGTGAAACAGTCTGGGAATAGACTGTTTCAGCTCAACAACTTGCAACGAGAAATCGTTGACGAACTCTATCGCTTTCTAGTTCTGTCCCACTCCCTGTCTTTTTCACGAAGTTTTTAGCACGGGTTCGAATACTCTTCCCGCACTAATTTCCTAACGCATTTCCTTTCTTATGCAAGGCAGTACGAAGCTGCCTTATATGGCTTATTTTTTTGTAACAATCATTTATCAGGAGCGAACTCTCTGATATCAGGCATGCAACTCTATTAGTATAACACAATTCAAAAAAATAGATAGGCTTTTCCCCTGAAAATGAAAATAATACGTTTTCATGAAAAAGGGAGCTTGCGCCCCCCCATTATTTCAACAAAACTGCTGCAGCAAGTGCCTGCTGGATTTGAATAACACTCTTGTCGCTCTTGAACTGCAAGGATTCCGCTGGCTCTGCCGCAGAAGAAATCCAAATCTTGAGTTCAGCGTCCATATCAAAATGTCCTGAAGTTTCTACCGTAAAATGAGAAATAGAACGATATGGAATCGACTTATAAGAAATTTTCTTGCCTGTCATTCCTTGCTTATCTACCAAAATCAAACGATATTCCGTAAAGACAATCAAGTCGCGAACCAGACTAAAGGCCATTTCTACTTGCTCATTGGGCAGCAGAATGTTCTCCAATTCCTGTTCAACCTTATCATTGTTCATCTGTGAGGCATTGCCCATTAAACCTGAAAATAAACCCATGTGATGACTCCTTTTCTAATTTTATACTATTTTACCGAAAAATTCGCAGGAAACAAAGCAAAAACCGATTAGCGGTTGTCTATAATACAAGTCGCTCGTCAAACAAGCCTAAAAATTCTTCATTCTGCGAATGGGTGACGACGATGACCAGTTTGCCCTCAATCCTGGACAAGGTCTCCGCAATCAGGTCTTCGTTTCTGATATCTAGGCCCGTCGTCGGCTCATCAAATAACAAGACTTCCGCATCGCGATAGAGGGCTCTAGCTATATCAAACCGCCGCTCCTCCCCTCCCGATAATTGCTGGACAGAGGACAACAAGGTGTCGAAACCATTTTCCTGCCGCTCAAACCAGTCTAATAGACCAACCCTGCTCAAGCAAGCTAGGGCCTTGTCCTGATCCAAGAGACCAAACAGGCTCAGATTTTCCCCAATACTAGCTGAGAAAATAGCCGTTTTTTGAGGAAGATAGTAGATTTTTCCAAAAACAGAGGTCTGTTCTAGGTCCGCAAGATTGGTCTGGTTGACCAAGACCCGTCCCTCATCTGCTTTCTGAATACCCAGTAGCAGGCGGAGCAAGGTCGTCTTGCCACTACCGCTTTTGCCTAGAATCGCATATTTTCTATTAGCAAGAAAACGATAGGAAAACCTATCAAAGAGGCGGTGATTGTTCTGCTCATAGGTAATCGTTTCCAAGCTGATGCTGTCAATGGTTTCAGTCAGTTCCTCCTTGGCTTCATTTTCCTGGAATTGCCCCTGCAAAATCGCCGTCAAATCTGCCACAACAGTCCGACTGGCCAGGTAATCCGTCACCAGTCCAGACATGGTCTGGATAGGCCCAGCCACCGTTCCCATGAGGGTGGTCATAGCAATCAGGTCTGAAATCTTCAGCAGGCCTTGAAAGACAAAGATACCACCAATAATCCAGGAACCCGAATAAACCACATTACTCAAACCGTAGGACACGGCGTAGGTTTGGGATTGTTTTTTGGAAAAATGGTTGGCTCGCCTAGCATATTCCTGACTTGAATCTTGGAGTTTCTTCTCAAAAATCGGTGCGATGGTGCTGATTCGGATAAAGGTCAGAGAATGAACAAACTCGCTAAAGAGCTTGAGATAGGCATTCTTTTCCGTCTGACTATCCTGTTTGGCATGGGCAAGAATTTGCTTATTAATCAAGGGTGCCAGAAAGGGAATAAAACACAGAGCCAGCATAATCAGCGTCATAGTCCCTTGCAAATAAAGGGCACCAATCAGGGAAAAGGTAAAGACAAGGAGGCTGGTCAGCATGGACAAGAGCGGTGTTAGATAGGCATTTTCCAAGACATCCAAGTGGTTGACCAAAATGTGCAGCTTATCAGAACTGTTTTTGTCATCACTTCCTGAAAAATCGCCAGCTGCATAGACAGCCACCAGCTGATTTCGAGTTCTTTCCACGATACGATTGACCAACTTGGACTTGAGATAACGGGGTAGGTAGTCAAAGTAGGTGTCGCAGATGAAAAAGCCCACCGCTATGAAAGAACTGGTCACAAATGTCTTTTGGTCACCGGACAGGGCCGCCTCTGAAACCCTGGCATAGACAAAACCTGTCGCTGCCAAAATCAGAGCATAGACAAGAGATACCAAGACATAGGCCAGCACCTCCGACTGACACTTTCTAAGGTAGTAAAACACGGAACAGACCTCCAAGGCTTTTGGGAATTTCATTACAAAACAATTATATTAAAATAGTGTCTATTTGTAAAAGGAATATAAAAAAGCCAGGACTCTCCTGACTTCGTGTAGCATTGATTGGATTAGTCGAAGATTGAACTGAAGTTCATCGAAGCGACTTAAGGAAGTTTTAGCTTGATTTTCAAAGCTGAACAGCTGTAAACTGACTGCCGTCAGTTCCTATTTCCAACTAGAAAAGGTCCACTGGACCTTAGCCATTGGTAAGCCGACTGCTGTCGGCTCTCATCTCCAACTAACAACAGTCCCCCAGACTGTTGTTACATCTTCTCTTCCAACTCCACATCTGGATACTTGTCCGCAAACCAGCGGAGGGCAAAGTCGTTTTCAAAGAGAAAAACAGGTTGGTCAAAGCGGTCTTTGGCTAGGATGTTACGGCTTGATGACATCCGTTCATCCAGGTCTTCTGGCTTGATCCAGCGAACAGTCTTTTTACCCATTGGGGTCATAACTACTTCGGCATTGTACTCGCCTTCCATGCGATGTTTGAAAACTTCAAACTGGAGTTGACCAACGGCACCCAGCATATACTCGCCTGTCTGGTAGTTCTTGTAGAGCTGGATAGCCCCTTCTTGCACCAGTTGCTCGATTCCCTTGTGGAAAGATTTTTGTTTCATAACATTTTTAGCAGAAACTTTCATGAAAATTTCAGGTGTGAAGGTTGGCAGTGGTTCGAATTCAAACTTGTTCTTGCCTACGGTCAAGGTATCTCCTACCTGATAGGTCCCTGTATCGTAAACCCCGATAATGTCACCCGCTACTGCATTTTCCACATTTTCACGGGACTCGGCCATGAACTGGGTCACGTTGGACAACTTGGCTCCCTTGCCTGTACGAGGCAGGTTGACCGCCATACCGCGTTCAAATTCGCCCGAAACCACACGGACAAAGGCGATACGGTCGCGGTGACGAGGGTCCATGTTGGCTTGGATTTTGAAAACAAAGCCTGAAAAGTCTTTGTTGAGTGGATCAATGACATCACCAGTTGTCGTCTTGTGTCCATGTGGCTCTGGAGCAAATTCCAAGAAGGTATCAAGGAAGGTCTGCACACCAAAGTTTGTCAGGGCTGAGCCGAAGAAAACAGGTGTCAAATCGCCGTCCAAAATCGCCTGCTCTGAAAATTCATTTCCAGCCTCCGCCAAAAGTTCAATATCATCCAGAACTTGAGCATAAAATGGGTTGGAACCAAATAACTTATCACCCTCATCCAAGTTGGCAAATCGCTCATCACCTCGGTAAAGCTCCAAGCGTTTGTTGTGGAGGTCATAAAGTCCCTCGAAGGATTTCCCCATACCGATTGGCCAGTTCATGGGATAGCTGGCGATCCCTAAGACTTCTTCCAATTCCTGCAACAAATCCAGCGGCTCCCGACCATCACGGTCCAACTTGTTGATGAAGGTGAAAACGGGAATGTTGCGGTGTTTCACAACCTCAAAGAGCTTTTTGGTCTGGGCCTCGATACCCTTGGCAGAGTCCA
>CAMBAD010000031.1 GCA_945864085.1 uncultured Streptococcus sp. | reverse complement strand
TCCCCGTCTGCGAGATGATGAAGAAGGTTATGGCCCCAACGGAGCTAACTATCTGGCCCATATCAACATTCCAGAAGAAGTCCAAGCCAGCTACCAGCTGGTCCAGGAAAAAACAGGGCTAGCTAGTCGGAAGGCAGATTCAAGGTTTGCCAGTCTGGACTGAAATCCGAATGAACCTGTCTTGTTCGTTGACAGAGGGGGGAAAGCTTGCTATACTTGGAGGTACTACACTCTCATCACCGCACCTCGTTTCGACGAACACAGAAACTGAAAGATGAAGAAAGCAGAACCTTGCTTACTATCAAAAATGGACAAATTAATAGAGGGTTTCCCTCTTTTTTTATGAAGGTATCGTTATGCTAAAAAATATGCTGAAAAAGCATCCTAACCTTGTGGCGCTTGCTTTGTTTGCAGGCTTTTCTTTGCTGCTGCTCATTCCACATTTGACGACCAAGGGAATGGTGACAGGGGCAGATTTGATTTTTCATTACAATCGTTTTTATGACGCAGCCATGCAGATGAAGGAGGGGAATTTCTCCTATATTATCAGTTTGTATGGTTATCAGCAGTCAGGACGGATTGTCAATGCGCTCTATGGCCCGTATTTTGCCTATCTACAAGGGACTTTGGTCCTTCTGAGCGGGACATGGTTTCGTTACCAGATTTTATCCAATTTACTTTTAGGAACCCTCAGCGCAACCTCTCTTTATCTGCTTATGCGTGAGGTCAAGGTAAAATATTCCCTATCCCTTCTCTTATCCATGTTCTTTGTGACTACCTACTCTATCCAGTATTGGTGGGCGACACAGGGCTTTACTAGCTGGGGAGTGGCCTTGTTTCCGCTTTGCCTCATTCCTGCGGTGCGGTTCTTGCAGACCAAAAAAGTGCCGATTTTCCTTATGGCAGGGGCGGTAGGGCTTATGTTGCAGGTCCACATGCTATCGACCCTCTTCTTGGTGCTTGCCTATGGGATTCTCTTCCTCATCGGTTGGCTAAAATCGGACCAAAAGTTAAAAATCATCCGCGATGTAGCCCTCTCTGTCGGATTTTTCCTCCTATTGACCATTAACATCTGGTTGCCGCTTGTTTATATCAATATGACCAATACCTTGGTACCGCCATTTGTCAATAAGAAATTTGTCCTAAATACAGTGAATTGGCTCAAGGTTCACTTTCTCGTTTATCCATATCCGCTTCCTATTTTCTTCGGAATCTATCTGTATTTCTTGGTGAAAAATTGGAAGAAACAATCAGTGGTTTTGGGTGGCTTGGCTCTAACCTACGCAGTATTTTTGATCTTGTCAACCAACCTTTTTCCATGGCAGTTAGTTGCTGGTAAGGGGATTGCCCTTGTTGAGTTGATTCAGTTTCCTTTTCGTTTTTTCCTCTATGCCAATGCCTTGTTGCTGGCAGTGGTGGGGGTACAGGTTTCTGGCTTGTCAGAAAAATTGCAGAAAGTCTTCTCTGGCTTGGTTCTTGCTTCCTTGTTTGTAGGTGTTGGCTTCCTCTGGAATGAAAGCTATAAGGAAATCAATGGGCATTATTACAGCGATACTTTCCTGCAAAAACGAATCTATACGACCTTGTATGGTACAACAGAGGAATTACGGGCCTCCTTCCATTCGACAGACTTGGGAGAATTTATCCATTTGGCTCATAAATCAACGCCAGATTACGTACCAGACTTGTCGGACAATACAGAACATATTACCAACGAGGAGTCGGATAATACCTATTTCACCTATCGTGACCAAGTTATCCTGCCCAACCAAGATTTTACAAAAGAGGTCAAGGCAGACAGTTTGGTTATCAGCTGGGAGGCGACAGAGGCTGGGGAGCAGGCCGTTCCAGTGGTGGTCTATGCGGACAGTCAGCTGAGTCTCAATGGGGAAGCTCTGACAGCTGAAGAGTTCCATCTATCTGCTATCGGTGTGCCGACTGTTACCAGTCAAAAGGGGCAGAATACCCTCATCCTCTCCTATAAACAGCAGTGGTGGCTCCTGCCTGTCCTGATTAGTAGTCTTTTGGCTTGGGGAGCGTGGGTGGTTTACTATGTCACCGCCTATCGCCCATCTACCTCGTCCTAATCTGAGGAATCTTATGAAAAAAATCAATTCTAAGGCAGTTAGGCAGTTTGTCCTTGTCATGGTCATGACGGTCCTTTTGGCAATGGGGCGGGCCTTGATTCTGGGTGGTATGCCCATTCCAGCTTGGTTTATTCCCCTGCCGCTCCTAGCCTACCTCCTTTTTAGCTTTTATAGCCTTGTGCTGCTAGATAAATATGAACAATGGATTCATTCCAAGGTCTGTGTCAAATATGTCGGCTATTTCCTGGGCTTTCTCTATCTTGTTAACCTGGTTTATCGGCTCAATGCCAAGAAATATCAGCCATGGAATATTATCCGCAATAATTTTTTCCAATTTGAGCTGCTCTTGATGCTTGCCTTGCCCATTCTCCTAGCAATCTTGTGGAGAAAAAATACCCGCTTGCGCAATAAATTGAGGTCTTGGTCTTCTGAACATCTGGTACCAGATGGCTACCTGCTTCTGACTAGCCTGTTTTCTCTCAGTCCCCTAGCTATTTCCTATTGGAAGGATAGCCATTACGAGAGTTTGATAGAAAATGGTTCCTATACCGAGTTTTTCAGTCAGACACCGATTTTTGCCCCTATTCATTTTATTGCAACCTACGTGTTTCTTCGCTATCTGCACAAGGCATTCAGGGAATTTAAGGCCAATCGGACCAACGTGCACAGCATGCTCTTTATCAGTTTGGCCTTGGCAACACTTTCCCATATTGGTTACCAGGCTTCAATGGCAGGGGCGACGGGTTCTTATTTTAGCCGCCACCTCTTTCCAGGAGCGATTGTATTTCAGATAGCCTGTCTCTTTTTCCTCAATGTTATCATCAGTCTGGCCATCAACCGTCAAATCCTGTCGGTTGCGCTGATAGCCAGTCTCAATGTGACCTTGATTACAGCTAATTTTCTCAAGTTTCGCTACCGTTCGGAACCGCTGACCCCCAATGATTTCAAGTGGGTTGGAAATATTGGGATGATTTTCAGTTTTATCAGCGTGAGAGTGGTGCTTGTAACCCTTGTTTTCTTGATTCTCCTGGTCATCGTGTACAGGCGTCTTCGCAAGCGTTTCTTTGTAGGGGCCATTGTCCAATCGTTCTGGAAACGGATTGCAGGTATCTCTGTTATCGTATCATTAATCGTTGGGATGGGATGGGCCATTCGCGAGGAAAAGGACCACAAGATTGCTGGCTGGATTCCCATTCTTTCGCAGGTCAATAACTGGCGGAACGTGGATTGGAAGGGCTATGCCTTTGTGGCCCGTTATCGCACGCTAGCCTTTCTCTGGCTACAACAGCTTAGTAAGACCAGTATGGAAGTTCCGCAGAATTATTCTGAAAAGACCATGAAGGCCATCGTTAAAAAATATACCGAATTAGCGGAGGAAATCAATGCTGAGCGCACGGGGCAACTGTCCGAGCAGACAGTTATTTATATTCTCAGTGAGAGCTTGGCTGATCCGCGTCGGATTCCTGGAGTGACCCTTAGTCAGAATGTCCTGCCCAACATTGAGCAGATTATGGGACAGACGACCAGCGGTCTGATGAAGAGTGACCATTATGGGGGCGGAACCGCCAATATTGAGTTTCAGGTTTATAGTGGTCTGCCTTTTTATAACTACAACTCGTCCATTTCATCTGTCTACCTGGATGTGGCACCAAATATGAAGAAGTTGCCAAGTATTAGCGATCTGTATGCGGAGGATCATCGTGTAGCCATCCATCCGTACTACGATACCAGTTACAACCGCAATTCCATCTACAAGCAGCTGGGTATTGAGCGCTTCTATACCTTGAATAGTGCGCAGTACCCAATCTTAGTCACAGAGACAGACTATCAAGGGAATTTCATCAGCGATAGAAAGACCTATGATTTGATTTTGGAGCAGGTGCGCTCGACCGACCATACATTTGTCTCAGCGATTACCATGCAAAACCATGTGCAATGGGCGTCTCTTGAGCCAGCGGTCATTACGGCGACAGGAGAGGGCTTCACTGCCGAGGAAAATGAGAATTTGACCAGCTATGCCCGTCTCTTATCCTTTACCGACCAAGCAACTAGAGATTTCTTGAATCAGCTGAGGCAGTTGGACAAAAAAGTGACAGTTGTCTTTTATGGTGATCATTTGCCAGGTCTCTATCCCGAATCAGCCTTTGTGACAGACCCGAGTTTGCAATACAAGACGGATTATTTCATTTGGAGTAATTTTGAGACAGAGGACTACCATTATGACCTGGTCAATTCCAGTGATATGAATGCTCTCATGTTGGAAACCACCAATAATAAGGTCAGCCCCTATTACGCTCTTTTGACCGAGGTCCTGCACAAGGACCGAGTTGGCCAGGCGGAGCGTGACGCAACCATTGCAGAAGAACTCAAACTGGTCCAATACGACCTATCCACAGGCAAAGGCTACCTTTTGAACTACAAGAACTTTTTCAATGTGGCGACGGAAACTGCAGAATAAAAATAGGACCAAGTCAGATTGCTGGCTTGGTCTTTATTTTATGTGAAAAAGAACACAAAGATATGAAATTATGGTATAATAACCGTGTTTAATGCGGATTTTTATTGCTTTACGAAGAAATCTATAAAATGGTGGAGAAGAAATGAAAAAGAGGAATTTTTGGTTAACCTTATTTTGCATTTTTGCAGTAGCCCTGCTCAATGTCGGCTTTCTGTATCAGTATAGATACATTATTGACGCTATTGCAGCAGGAGATAGGCAGGCCTTTGTGTCTTATTTTGTGATGATGGGGATAACCGTCCTTGTCATGCTGGTCTTTGAATACATTCGCCAAATTACCAACGTCACCTATCTCAATCAGGTCGGTTTTCAATTACAGGCAACCTTTATTGGCAAAATTTTTGATCTGCCTTTTAGTCGTTTTGTTGAGCGAGGAGCAGGAGCCTATATTTCCCAGCTCAATAATGACTTGGAGACGGTGAAAGAAGACTATTACGATGCCTTCTTTACGATTTTTCAAGGGGCTTGTACCTTTGGGATTGCCAGTCTGGCCCTGCTTAGCTTGGATGGGCTGACTGCTATTTTCTTGATTCTGATTTCTTTTTTGCCCGTTGTGATTCCCTATCTGTTTAAAAAGCAAAGGAGGCTCAATCAAGAGGCGATTTCGGACAGTCAACAGGTTTACAATACAAGGGTTTCAGATGTTTTTCTGGGCTATTTGCAAGTGAAAAATAGTCGTCAAAGACAGCAGGTCTTGGAAGGGCTCAACAGCCGTTACCAAGAGGTCAATGACAAGGTCGATCAGGCCAATCGAACGACAGTAACCATGCGGCTCTTAGTCGGTTTCGTCTTTTATCTGACCACTCTTTCGATTATCTTTATCGGTGGTTTTCAGGTATTTTCCGGCACCCTGACCATCGGTGGCTTGACTGCTATTCTGACCATTTCAGAGCAGTTGGTGGATCCGATAAACAGTATTGCGGCAGCTTTTTTGAACAGGCATGCTGTTAAGGAGTTAAAGCAAGAGTTTGAAGCGGAGCCTATTTCTAAAGAGTTGAGTAGACAGCAGGAGGTTTCACCATCTTTCAAACAGATTCAACTGGTCAAGGCTAGTTATGCTATCGGTGAGAAGCAGGTCTTTGAAGACCTGACCGTAGCGTTTGAGCGTGGCAAGAAGTACCTGATTCTTGGGGAAAGTGGTTCTGGCAAATCTTCCTTGGCTCTTACTTTGACCAAGAATAGCCAACTGCAAGCAGGGGATATTTACTTTGATAAAACCTCTCTTTCAGACTTGTCCTACCAAGCCATTCAAGACAAGATTGCCTATCTGCCACAAGAGGGAGCCCTTTTCCATGATACGGTTCTCTACAACTTGACTATGGGGCAGGAAGTTTCAGAAGATAGGCTGATGTCCCTCATTAAGACCATGAATCTTGACAGTCGTTTTCCAAGTTATGCTTCTTTGAGCGAGGAGATTAGTGATGAGAGCGGCCTGTCTGGTGGGCAAAAGCAACGCCTTCTTTTAATCCGTGCCTTACTGCAAGATAAGGACATCTTGTTGCTGGATGAAAGTCTGTCTGCCCTGGATCAGGAAACCTATGCAGGGATTGAGGGCTACCTCACCTCGCTGGCAGACACGACGCTCATTCATATTTCTCACCGTGTGTCCGATGAAGTGCTTTCTCGCTATGATGGAGTGGTGCGGTTTAGAGAGAGTAATTCATTCCTGTCAGATTGCTAATATCTAGGAGGAACTATGAGAAAAATTATTTACCAACTTAGATATGTTATTACCATTCAGTTGGTTTTCCATATCTTATATAGTTTGACAAATGTTGTTTTGCCTGAGTTAAATAAGTATCTTTTTGACCATATTTTTCAGATGGGGTGGTCAGGGCTTGTCTGGCTCTTGTTGGCCTATGCTTTGACCATCATTGCCAACTCAGTCTTTCAGTACATTTCCCAGGTTTATGAGTGGAAGGTGTCTCAGGGTTTCTATGTCACGGCTAAAAAAAGCCTAGCAAACAGCTTGTTATCGCAGCCTTTAGCCAAATTTTCAGAGAAGAATGTCTCTGCCTATCTGTCCATTTTTGACAATGATTTGGAAACCATTGAAGAGAGTTATCTGAGTCCTCTCATGGACATTATTCGCTCTAGTTTGAGCATGCTCATCTATGCAGTTTCCCTCTTTCTCTTTGTTCATCCGCTGGTTGCGGTTGGGATTATTCTGTCGTCTGCCCTGGCGGTCTTCATTCCTAAATGGATTTCTGGTCCTCTTTCTCAGCGGCAGCGGGCATTTTTACAGAGTTTGGAAAGTTATTTTCAGGTGGTGACTGACCTCTTTTCTGCCAAGAATCGTGTCAATACCGAAACTTTCGGCTCTATCAGTCGTGTCCACCATCAATCAGTAGAAGAAAGTGAGCAGGCCCGTTTTCGCTTTGGGCAATTCAAGACCTTGGCCAATGTTGTTAATGGATTTTCCATGTTTTTAGTGCAATTAACGGCTTTTGGTTTGGTCGGCTATCTCTTGCTACAAAAAGAGTTGACCATCGGTGCTGCCATTGCGACTTTTAGCTATGTTGAAAATTTCATCTATCCTATGAAATACATCCTCTTGGATGTCAATTCTATCCATTCGACCAAGGAAACGGTTGCCAACCTAGAAGACTATCTTGCTGGTCAGGTCTTGTCTGAACAAGTGCCAAGCTATCCCAATATGACAGCCTTGGAAGTGAGAGATGTAGCCTATCATGTGGGAGAATTAGCCGTCGCAGATTTTTCCTATCGGTTTGACAAGGGGAAAAAGTATGCCATCATTGGTCCGTCAGCCAGCGGAAAATCCACTTTTTTACGAGTGTTGGCAGGAGAACTGGCTCTGGATAAGGGAAGTGTTTCCTATCTGGAACATGATGTTTCACATGAAATGGAAGCAGCTACCGCCTTCTATCTCAGCCAGTTTGAGCATCTTTACCATACTGATTTTGAAAACAATGTGTCTGTCTTTGGAACTTATGACCAGGGGCGAGAGGACATGCTTAGTTTATTAAGGAGTTTGCCAACGAGTTTGCAGGAAACCTTGCGTACAACAACAGACCCCAGTCTCTTGAGTGGTGGTGAGAAAAATGTCCTATGTCTACTCCGTGCCTTGATGAGCGGAAAGGATATTCTGTTGCTGGATGAACCAACTGCTCATTTAGACCCTGCCTTGACCAAGCAGGTTTTGACCAGCCTCTTGCAGTTGGAAGACAAGCTCATCATTACTGTTTTGCACGAGTCAGACCCAGCCATCCTAGACATGTTTGATGTAGTTTTGGATATGCGGGATGGGAAATTGAGTGAGAAGATATAAAAATCACCCCAGCCAGTATTTCTGACTTGGGGTTATCCTTTATAAATAATGCGGAGGAAGGGATTTGAACCCTCACACCCGTACGGGCACATGCGCCTGAAGCATGCGTGTCTGCCGTTCCACCACCTCCGCTTATGTTTCATTATACTATTTTTTTCTTGACTTGGCTAGAGGAAAGTTAAATATGTTTTTGCTGATTTTGTCCTGGTGATTTTGGGAGGGCTAAAGCAAATCGTCAAAACTGCTTTTTCTTTACTTTTTTGTCTGATTATCTTATAATACTGGCAGGGATGGTGCTCCCTATATAACCGCTAATAAGCTGATGGCGCCTACTATTTCATGGATACACTGCTTTTGTGGTGTCCTCATGAATAGTAGGTGCCTTTTGATTGTATTTTGTCGGAAGGAGAAAGTATGTTATTGTCCGTAGCCTATATCCTGATTTTTGCCATTCTTGGTGCTTGGTTTTTTCAAATCCTTAAACTTCCCAAGATGATTGGCATGCTTTTGGTCGGGGTGCTCATTGGTCCCTATGTTTTAAATGCTATAGATGCCAGTATCTTAAAGGAGGCAGCAGATATTCGCAAACTGGCCTTGATTGTTATTTTGATACGGGCTGGCTTTGCTATTCGGTTGGCAGATTTTAAATCCATTGGGCGGGCAGCGATCCTGATGTCTTTTGTCCCTGCCTGTGCGGAACTTTTGGCTTATACCCTCTTAGCCCCTCTGTTTTTTGGGATTTCTTATGGAGAAGCTGCCCTGATGGGGAGCGTGATGGCTGCGGTTTCTCCAGCTGTTGTTGTGCCCAGAATGGTTGATTTAATCGAGCAGAAGAAGGGCAGCGAGAGGAAAGTTCCTCAGTTAATTTTGGCAGGAGCTTCTTTTGATGATGTGGTGGTTCTTGTTCTCTTTTCAGCCTTTTTAGGTCTGGTACAAAGTGGTCATTTCCAGTTGACTTCCCTCTTGCAAATTCCTGTTACCATAATCAGCAGCAGTATAGTTGGTCTAGGGGCGGGTGTCCTCTTTGTCCGCCTGCTGACATATAGCAGTCGTTCTGTCTATGTTCCAGATATTTATCAGTATCTCTGCTTGTTCAGTCTCTGTCTTTTGCTGATGGCTGTAGAAATGCAGTTTGCAGACCGCTTTCCCTTCTCAGGCCTCTTAGCTATTTTAATGGCAATGGTGCAGATGAATCGGCAGGTTGAAGCTGAGAAAATAGTCGGCTTTTCCTCGTTTTTTAGTCGTTTGTGGTTTATCGGTGAAATCTTTCTCTTTGTCTTAGTGGGCGCTAGTGTGGACATTTCCTATGTGGTGGTTGCGGGTCTGCCAGCCTTGGGCTTGATTGGTTTGACGCTATTGATTCGTTCCATGGCTGTTTGGTTTTGTATCAGTGCCAATGGTTTTACCCATAAGGAAAAATTATTTTGTGTGATTGCCTATTTACCTAAGGCAACGGTTCAGGCAGCAATCGGTGGTATTCCACTGGCGGCAGGGTTGGCAAGTGGTCAGCTCATCTTATCTGTGGCGGTTTTAGGGATTTTGCTAACTGCCCCTCTGGGAGCGGTATTGCTTGATAAATACAGTAAGGATTTGCTGTCATAGTAGGCGAGACTTTCAGTCTGTGGCAGTCAGATAGGTCAGATTTGCCAACAATTCTCAAGGGAAATTTGGTATAATGGGAATAGATTACCCTAGCAAAGGGCCTAGTTCTGATGTGGCGAGACTAGCAGGAGAAAGTGAGTCTGCTCGCTATGCTTTCGATACTCGATCAGGTGGTTGATGGGACTGACTCAGAACAGGTATTCAAGGGAAAGATCGTTTTGCTTCAATTTTAAAAGGAGTCTTGATTGCAAGGAAGAATTATTAAGGCCTTGGCAGGTTTTTACTATGTCGAGGCGGATGGACAGATTTATCAAACCAGAGCCAGAGGAAATTTTCGGAAGAAAGGTCAAACGCCCTACGTTGGTGACTTTGTGGACTTTTCGGCTGAGGAAAATTCAGAAGGTTACATTTTGAAGATTCATGAGCGAAAGAACAGCTTGGTTCGTCCGCCCATTGTCAATATCGATCAGGCGGTGGTCATCATGTCTGCAAAAGAGCCCGATTTTAATGCCAATCTCTTGGATCGTTTCCTCGTGCTTTTGGAGCAAAAGGACATGGAACCTATTATCTACATCTCCAAGATGGACTTGGTTGAAGATGTTTCTGAGATTGAGGCCTTCAAGGCGATTTATGAGAAAATCGGTTATCCATTTGTTTATCATTTGGAGGAATTGGTTCCTCTTTTACAGGATGAAGTGACTGTCTTTATGGGGCAGACAGGGGTTGGAAAATCAACCCTGCTCAACAAGATTGCACCAGACTTGGCCTTGGAAACAGGGGCGATTTCAGACAGTCTGGGACGGGGGCGTCACACGACCCGTGCGGTCAGCTTCTATGATGTCTACGGTGGAAAGATTGCGGATACGCCTGGATTTTCTTCTCTGGACTATGAAGTCAAGGAAGCAGAAGCTCTGACGGACTGTTTTCCAGAGATTGCTGAAAGCAGTCAGGCCTGCAAGTTTCGGTCCTGTACCCATACCCACGAGCCTGAATGTGCGGTCAAGGAAGCTGTTGCCAGCTCTGCTATTTCCCAAAGCCGCTATGACAATTACCTGCAGTTCTTGAGCGAGATCCAGAACCTGCGGGAAACCTATACCAAAGTTAGTAAAAAATTCAAATAGAAAGTTGGTTGCCTATGTCACATTATAAGATTGCACCGTCGGTTTTGGCGGCAGATTATGCGAATTTTGAAAGTGAGCTCAAGCGTCTGGAGGATGCGGGCGTGGACTATGTTCACATCGATGTTATGGACGGTCATTTTGTGCCCAATATCAGTTTTGGGGCGGATGTGGTGGCGGCTATGCGTCCCCACAGTAAGCTGGTCTTTGACTGTCACCTCATGGTGTCCAATCCTGAAAATCATATCGACACCTTTGCTCGTGCGGGTGCAGATATCTTGACCATTCACGCTGAGGCGACTGTTCACCTGCATGGAACTCTGCAGAAAATCCGTGCGGCTGGCATGAAGGTTGGAGTCGTTATCAATCCAGGGACACCGCTGGTAACCATTGAGCCTGTTCTCAACTTGGTGGACCAGGTCCTTCTGATGACGGTCAACCCAGGTTTTGGTGGGCAGGCCTACATTCCAGAAGTGGCAGATAAAATTGCGGATTTGGTCAAACTGCGTGAGGCCAAGGGCTTGAACTTTGATATTGAAGTAGATGGTGGAATTGACGACAAGACTATTCATTCTGCAAAAGATGCAGGTGCCAATGTCTTTGTGGCAGGATCCTACCTTTTCAAAGGCGACTTGGAAGCCAATGTGGCTAGCTTGAAAGCGGCCCTCCATGACTAAGGTTGCCTTGGTGGCTGGCGGACCGCTCACCCTCTTGCCTGAGCCAGCCGATCTCTATGTGGGAGTTGATGCTGGGGCGATAAAGTTGCTGGACTACGGTTATCCGCTCCACTGGGCTCTCGGTGATTTTGACTCGGTGACGCCTGAAGAATTGGAGCGGATAAAGGGTCAAGCAGAGCGGTTTTTGCAAGCTCCTGCGGAAAAAGACGATACGGACTTGGAATTGGCTTTGAAGCAGGTTTTTCAGGCTCTTCCTCAGGCCCAGGTCCGCATTTACGGTGCCTTGGGCGGTCGCATGGACCACATGATGACCAATCTCTTTCTGGCTGCGGAGCCCGACTTGGCTGCCTTTATGGAACAGATTGAGCTGGTGGACAGTCAGAACATCATTCGTTTTCGGTCTGCGGGGCGGCACCTCTTGCCAGCGGTGGAGGGCATGACCTACATCTCCTTTATGCCGTCGGACCAGAGTCGCCTGACCATTGACCACGCCAAGTACCCACTGGATGCCAGCAATTATTTTTTCAAAAAATGCTATGCCTCTAACGAATTTGTAGGTAGGGACATAGAAATCGACCTGGATAAGGGCTATGTGGTCCTCATTTACAGTAAGGATAAGGATTAGATGGACAGTTTACAACTCATTTTACTGATACTGGTCTTGGTTGCTGTGGTTTTTCTTTTTGGAAAATGGCAGAGCTTGGCCCAGCTTTTGCAAGACCAAGCGGAAGATACAGCAGACCACTTGTCTGACCAGCTCAGCTATTTACTTGAAAATGCAAGCCTCAAACAGCAACAGGCCATCTACCAAGAAGTGGAGAAACTCCGTAAGGAACTCTACCAGCAGCTGACCGAGCTTCGTCAAGAGCTGAATAAGAGCCACTTGGAAAATCGAGACGCCACCGACCGCCGTCTGCAGGCCATCCAGGAGTCCAATGAAAAACGCCTAGAGGAAATGCGGCAGACGGTCGAGGAAAAACTAGAGAAAACCCTGCAAACCCGCCTGCAAGCCTCCTTTGAAACCGTGTCCAAGCAGTTGGAGTCTGTCAATCGAGGCTTGGGAGAAATGCAGAATGTGGCTCGCGATGTGGGCAGTCTTAACAAGGTCCTGTCAGGGACCAAGAGCCGTGGTATCATGGGTGAATTACAGCTGGGGCAGATTATTGAGGACATCTTAACGCCTAGTCAGTACGAGCGGGAGTTTGCGACCGTGGCTGGCTCAAGCGAGCGTGTAGAGTATGCGGTCAAGCTACCAGGACGGACGGAGGGCGACTACATCTATCTCCCAATCGATTCCAAGTTTCCGCTGGCGGATTACTACCGTTTGGAAGAAGCCTACGAGAGTGGCGATAAGGACCAGATTGAGCTCCACCGGAAAAATCTCTTGGCGGCCATTAAACGTTTTGCCAAGGATATTCAGGGCAAGTACCTCAATCCGCCTGAAACCACCAACTTTGGTGTGCTCTTTCTGCCAACGGAAGGGCTCTATTCAGAAGTGGTCCGCAATCCCATTTTCTTTGATGAGCTTCGCCGTCAGGAGAATATCGTGGTAGCAGGACCGACTACCCTGTCAGCCCTGCTCAACTCCCTGTCCGTCGGCTTTAAGACTCTCAATATCCAGAAGTCTGCCGATGATATTTCCAAGGTCTTGGGCAATGTCAAGCTGGAATTTGGTAAGTTTAGCGACCTCTTGGTCAAGGCCCAGAAACAGCTCAATCAAGCCAGCAGCAATATTGACAAACTCCTAACTACTCGAACCAACGCCATTGAGCGCAGTCTTCGCACCATTGACCTGTACGAAGATGAGCAAACCAAGGGGCTGCTTGGCCTGTCCCCATTAGATGAGGAAGACAATGAAAATTAACCAAATGAAAAAAGATGAATTCTTCGAAGGATTTTATCTAATCAAAACAGCAGATGTCCGTCAAACACGGGCTGGAAAAGATTACCTAGCCCTGACCTTCCAGGATGATACGGGTGAGATTGAAGGCAAGGTCTGGGATGCCCAGCCAGGGAAAATAAAGGATTTTACAGCAGGCACAGTTGTACATGTACAGGGGCGCCGTGAAGTTTACAATAACACCCCCCAGGTCAATCAGTTGGTCCTCCGTTTGCCAAAGGCTGGCGAGCCGAGCGACCCTGCAGATTTCAAGGAAAAACCACCTGTGGATGTCAAGGACACCAAGGACTACCTGAGCCAGATGATTTTCCGCATTGAAAATGCCACTTGGCAGCGGATTGTCCGTGCTCTTTACAGCAAGTACGAAAAGGAATTTTATTCCTATCCAGCAGCTAAGACCAATCACCACGCCTTCTATTCAGGTCTGTCCTTCCATACGGCGACCATGGTGCGATTGGCTGATAAAATTGGCGACATCTATCCCCAGCTCAACAAGAGCCTGCTCTTTGCGGGCATCATGTTGCACGACTTGGCCAAGGTCATTGAGTTGACAGGCCCTGATAACACGGGCTACACTGTCCGTGGCAATCTGATTGGGCATATTTCCCTGATTGATGAAGAGATTACCAAGATCCTGATGGAATTGGGGATTGATGACAGTCTGGAAGAAGTGACCATTCTGCGCCATGTCATCCTCAGCCACCACGGTTTGCTGGAGTATGGCAGTCCCGTCCGTCCACAGATTATGGAGGCGGAAATCCTCCACATGATTGACAATATCGATGCAGAAATGATGATGATGTTGACCGCCTTGGACAAGGTCGGTCCAGGCGAGATGACCAATCGCATTTTCGCCATGGACAACCGCGCCTTCTATAAACCCAATATCGACTGATGGCAGTCAAGATTTTAACGTGTAAGCCCCTTAACAAAGGCTGGTCCACAGACCGAAAGTTCAAGGTCCAGATCGATGACGGTCGCTTTGGGCTGTTGAGAATAGCAGAGCGGACAGCCTATGAGACCAAGCAAGCAGAATTTCGATTGGTTCAAAGCTTGTTTGGACAAGACTTGCCTGTGGCAGAGCCAATCGCCTTTTGGGCGGATGAAGAGTCGGTCTATACCCTCTATGAATGGGTAGAAGGTCAGGATATGAATGAAGTGGCTTCCAGCCTGTCTGAGTCAGTCTTATATGATTTGGGCTGCCAGTCAGGGCAGTTCTTACGAACCTTACATACCCTGCCGATTGATCAAGGTCAGCGAGACTGGAATAGCTTCTATCAGACCAAGATTGACAGCAAACTAGAAGCCTATCACACAGCCAGTCATTCCTACCCCAATGGTCAAGCCATGCTAGACTTTGTCCAAGCCAATCGTCACTTGTTGGCGGAAAGACCAATTAGCCACCATCATGGCGATTTCCACACAGGGAATTTCTTACTGGGAAAGGATGGAAAACTCAAGGTTTTAGACTTTGATCGCTATGATAGTGGGGACCCCTGGGAAGAGTTTAATCGCCTGATTTTTACAGCGGAACTGGCACCAGCCTTTGCTCGCGGTCAGTTGGATGCCTATTTTGACGAAAGGATTCCTGAGGACTTTTGGACGCTTCTGGCTCTTTATGTGACAGTAAACAGTATCGGTGCGCTCTCTTGGGCGGAGCGAGTCGATCCTAACCAAATTCCCTTGATGAAGGAACAGGCAGCTACAATTTCGGAATGGTATGCGGACTTTACCTGCTTGGTTCCGACTTGGTACGCCAAAAAACAAAACAAAATACGATAAAAACGGACTTTTTAAATAAAAAAGTTCGCTTTTTATTGTTTTTGTGATATAATAGAAAAAATTTAGAAAAAGGATGTTCTTATGAAATTAAGAAGAAGTGAACGGATGGTTGTCATTTCCAACTACCTCATCAACCACCCTTATGAATTAACTAGCTTAAATACATTTGCAGAACGGTATGAATCTGCCAAATCTTCTATTTCAGAAGACATTGCCATCATCAAAAAAGCCTTTGAGGAAAGCTCAATCGGGAAAATTGAAACCATCACAGGTGCCAGTGGGGGAGTTGTCTTTACCCCCGCTATTTCTAAGGAAGAATCCGTGGAGATAGCACAAGCCCTCCGTGATCAGATGGCTGAGAGCAACCGTATCTTGCCTGGTGGCTACATCTATTCATCTGATTTGCTCTCCACTCCCCATATCTTGAAAAATGTTGGTCGCATTATTGCCAACGCTTTTAAAGAAGAAAAGATTGACGCGGTTATGACCGTTGCAACAAAAGGGGTTCCTTTGGCGAATGCAGTGGCCAACGTTCTCAATGTACCTTTTGTCATTGTTCGTCGCGACTTGAAAATCACAGAAGGCTCAACCGTTTCGGTCAATTATGTATCAGGCTCTAGCGACCGCATCGAGAAAATGTTCCTCTCTAAGCGGAGTCTCAAGGCTGGCAGCCGCGTCCTGATTGTAGACGACTTCCTGAAAAACGGAGGTACCATCAACGGGATGATCAGTCTTCTTTCAGAGTTTGACAGCAGTCTTGCAGGCGTTGCAGTCTTTGCAGAGAACCAAAAAGGTGACCGCAACGTAGCCAACTACAAGTCTCTCTTGGCCGTGACTGACATCAATGTCAAAGAAAACAAGGTTTCTGTTGAGTTGGGAAATATTTTTGATTAGCTAAAAAGACAGGTTTTGTTAGTTGAAACCTGTCTTTTTTACTTCTCTTTCAAAACTTTCCGATCGTGCTTCCACGCTGATTTTTTCTAAGGTCAAGGGATGCGTCAAGCTCAATTTTTGGGCATGAAGCATGAGGCGGGGGGCGGCGACTCGACTGTAGAGTGGGTCACCAATCAGGGCATGACCATGATGAGCCAAATGCACCCGAATCTGATGGGTTCGCCCTGTCTGGAGGCAACAGGATACCAAACTATTTTTGCCAAAGGTCTTCAAGAGGTGGACTTGGGTCAGAGCTGCCTGCCCCTTGCGATTATCGACCACTCGCTTTCTGCGGTCGTGGCGGTCGCGGCCGATTTTATCAGTGATAGTCCAATCTGTCTTTCTTAGCTGTCCTTGGCAGAGGGCCAGGTAGTCCCGATAGATGACCTTGTTTTCCAAGAGCCGATTGAGGATAGGGAGGATAAAGGGGTTTTTGGCAAAGAGAATGGCACCGCTGGTTTCCATATCGAGCCTGTGGACCACATAGCAGGTTTGACCAACGTAGCTCGATACATGGTTGAGCAGAGCGACTTCGTTCGGTTCATTGCCATGTGTTTTCATGCCTTCAGGCTTGTTGACGATGATGAGATGCTCATCTTGATAGAGTTCCTCCACCAAACTGGCTTGCCCCTTAGGAATGCTTTTTTCGGGGTAATCTTCCTTGTCAAAGGCCAATTCTAGCAAGTCACCCGCCAAGATGGGACTCTGCCAGTTAATCAGCTCGCCGTTGACACGGACATGTTTCTTGGTGCGCAAGAAATGGCGGATTTTTCTCGGAATGAGGAAATAGTCTTCCAAGACTTCCTTGACCGTGAGGTCTGGAAAGGTTTGGGGAATAGGAATAGTAATTTTCATCTTATAGGCTGGTTGAGTGCTTTGGTTGCACTTTTTCATCTGGGTTGATATGGTTCATGGCATTGTTGACAGCTGTTGGGGCCTCTCCTAAACCAGTCGCAATCAAATCTACCTTGCCCTCGTAGTAGCAGCAGTCCCCAACTGCGTAGACACCTGCTAGGGAGGTTTCTTGTTTGCTATTGACGAGGATGCGGTGACGGTGGAGGTCTAGCCCCCATTCTTTCAGGGTTCCAACAGAAGATTTAAAGCCATAATTGACAAAGAGCTGATCAAAAGGCAAGGTCAAGGTTTCCTCGCTCTTGACCTTGGCTAGTTCAATGTGGGTTGCTCTGCCATTTTCTTCGACCAAAGCCTTAGGCACATAAGGAGTATGGATAGCAACGCTAGAATTTTTGAGGTCAGCTACGCTGTGTTCCAGAGCCCGGAAATTATCCCTGCGGTGGACAATACTGGTTTTTTTGGCAATGTCTTCAAAGGCCAAGGACCAGTCTACGGCAGAATCACCGCCGCCTAAGACCACAATCTCCTGACCTGCATACTGCTGGATATTGGCAACATGGTAACGGACATTCTCAAAGCTGTCTGCTCCATCAATTTCTAGCGGACGTGGCTTGAAGGCTCCTCCTCCCATGGCGATGATGAGAGCCTTGGTCTGATGAATTCCCTTATTGGTCGTAAGGGTTATCACGTCACCCTGCTCGATACCTGTTAGGGTTTCATTGAGACAGACAGTGGTGTCAAAGGGTGCCAGTTGAGCCAGCAGGTTGTCAGTCAATTCCTGACCGGTCAAACTTGGAAAGGCAGGGATGTCTAAAATGGCCTTTTCAGGATAGAGAATAGCAGGTTGCCCGCCCAGCTGGGGCAGGGAGTCGATGAGTTTGACCTTGGCTTTGCGGAGGTGGGCATAAAAGGCGGTAAAGAGTCCGACCGGCCCGCCCCCAATAATGGTAATATCGTAAACGTGCGTCATGGTACTTCCTTCGTGTATAGAATGTCCTTATTTTATCACATTTTGAAAAAATTTTCTTCTGGTCGGCTGTGACAGGTCTAATCTGGTGTTTTTCTCTGCCAGCTGGAGCAAAATATTGTATAATGGTACAAAATCACTAGAAAGAGGTGTTCTATGGACGATTTACAACATCAACCGATTGAAGTTCCAGAGGATTTTCAAGCCGAATACGAGGGGCGCCCAACCCGCAGTCGTAGGGGAAATCGTGGACAGTCGGATAAGCCCAAGAAAAAATCTCGGATTCCAGAGCCTATTCGTAAGTTCTGGCGCCGCTACCAGCTGACCAAGATTTTGCTGATTATCTTGGGGGTCGGTATTTTGACGGTTGGGGGCTATCTCTTCTATCTAGCAAAGACAGCGAATGTCGGTGATTTGCAGCAGGCCCTTAAGGCAACAACCGTCATCTATGACAAAGATGGCAATGAAGCAGGTACCCTGTCTGGACAGAAGGGAACCTACGTGGAGTTGGATGCGATTTCCGATCATCTGGAAAATGCCGTCATCGCCACGGAGGATAGGAGTTTTTACAAAAACTCAGGTATCAACTATCAGCGAACCATTCTGGCGGTTTTGACCCTTGGAAAATCAGGGGGGGGATCCACCATTACCCAACAGTTGGCCAAAAATGCCTTCTTGACCCAGGAACAGACCATCAGCCGCAAGGCCAGAGAATACTTTTTGGCACTTGAAATCAATAAGAAGTACAGCAAGCAAGAAATTCTAACCATGTACCTCAACAACGCCTATTTTGGAAACGGGGTCTGGGGTGTCGAAGACGCTAGCCTCAAGTATTTTGGTGTTTCTGCCAGTCAATTAACCCTAGAGCAAGCGGCCATGATTGTCGGATTGCTCAAGGGGCCTGAGATTTACAATCCCTACTATTCATTAGAAAATGCAGTCAACCGCAGGGACACAGTCCTGCAAAACATGGTCAACGCAGGCTATATCGATCAGGCCACTGCAGACGCCGGTTTTCAGGTGGATTTGGCTAGCCAGCTAGCCGATGCTTATACGGGTCGTCAGAGCAACTACGCCTATCCATCCTATTTTGACGCTGTTATTGCAGAAGCCATTGACCGTTATGGTCTTACAGAATCAGACATCATCAACAATGGTTACCGTATCTACACCGAGATGGATCAAAATTCCCAGGCCAGTATGCAGGTCATTTTCAATGATGAGACCATGTTTCCCCAGTCTAGCTATGACGGTACCTATGCTCAGGCTGCCAGTGTAGCCCTCGATCCGACAACAGGTGGAGTTAGAGCCTTGGTGGGACGGGTAAATTCATCTGAGGATGCGGATTTCCGTAGTTTCAATTTTGCAACGCAGGCCAAGCGGAGTCCTGGTTCGACCATCAAGCCCTTGGTTGCCTACGCTCCTGCTGTGGTAGCTGGCTGGTCTATTGACATGGCTTTGGATAACCATACGGAAACCTATGGAGGATATACCTTACATAACTATGATTATTCTACCTCGGAGACCATTCCGATGTATCAAGCATTAGCCTTGTCCTACAATTTGCCAGTAGCGTATATTGTGAACACCTTGGGGATTGACAAGGCCTTTGAATATGGACAGAAGTTTGGACTGGATATGGCTGGGGTCGAGAAGGTGCTCGGTGTATCCATCGGCTCTGGTGTGGAAACCAATCCGCTTCAGATGGCCCAAGCCTACAGTGCTTTTGCCAATAAGGGGGTTATGAGTGATGCCCATTTGATTACGCGGATTGAGACCGCTAGCGGCAAGGTTCTAGCCCAGCATAAGGGGACGTCTACCAAGGTTATTGACAGATCTGTGGCAGATAAGATGACCTCCATGATGCTGGGAACCTACACCAATGGTACGGGTGTAACAGCCGATGCGGCTAACTATTATCTGGCAGGAAAAACGGGAACGACAGAAACCAGTTTTGATGTCAATTTGGTGAATGACCAGTGGCACATCGCTTACACGCCAGACCTAGTCATCAGCCAGTGGGTTGGTTTTGAGCAGACAGATGAGAACCATTATATCGATACTTCCAACTATTGGATGGCTCCATCGGTCTTTCAAACGGTGGCCAATTCTATCCTGCCTTATACTGCGGGTACGGCCTTTGAAGTGGAAAATGCCTATGCTGCTCATGGGATTATAACGGTGGCAGAAGATGAACCAAGTCAAACCGAGTCAGTGATTAGTCAGGAGCAAATTCAGGACATCTCGAATCAGGCCCAAAATCTAATCGAACAGACCAAGCAACAAATCATTGACGCCCAAATTCCTGAGCGTGCCAAAACCTTGTGGGACAACATTACATCTTGGTTTGGAGAGTTGTCAAATCCATAAAAACATGATAGAATGGTAAAGATGGAGGGCTTATGGCATTAAAAAAAGCAAGCCTAGCCTGTACAGTTTGCGGCTCTCGAAATTACTCGATTAGTCTTTCGAGCAATCCCAGACCAACACGGTTAGAAGTTAATAAATTTTGTAAACACTGTGGGCAGTATACTGTTCATAAAGAAACCAGATAGGAGAAGCACGTGAAATTCATAAATGATATTCTGCGGATTCTAAAGACAACTGCCTGGCCAACAGGCAAGCAAAGTTGGAAAGATTTTGCTTCTGTAATGGAATACACAGCCTTTTTCGTAGCCTTGATTTATCTTTTTGACCTTGTTTTGGCCAAAGGAATCATGAGTTTAATCAATCTTTTCTAGTAAATACTTGCCATTTGGAAAATGGAAGTGATATAATAAGGAAAAGCAAAAAGCCTGCGGGCTTTTTTTAGCGTCTAAAATGATGGTCCATAAGAAGAAAGGAAGCTGCCATGTACGATAGTTTTGATAAGGGCTGGTTTGTCTTACAAACCTACTCAGGATATGAGAACAAGGTGAAAGAAAACCTGCTCCAACGTGCTCACACTTACAATATGCTGGAAAATATCCTCCGTGTTGAAATCCCAACTCAAACCGTTCAAGTTGAGAAAAATGGTGAAGTCAAGGAAGTAGAAGAAAATCGTTTCCCAGGTTATGTTTTGGTGGAAATGGTGATGACAGACGAAGCTTGGTTTGTGGTACGGAATACGCCAAACGTTACAGGTTTCGTTGGGTCACACGGTAACCGCTCAAAACCAACCCCACTCTTGGAAGAAGAAATCCGTCAAATCTTGGTGTCAATGAGTCAAACTGTTCAGGAATTTGACATTGATGTTAAAGTGGGTGACACGGTGCGTATCATTGATGGTGCCTTCACCGACTACACTGGCAAGATTACAGAGATTGACAACAACAAAGTCAAGATGATTATTTCCATGTTCGGAAATGATACGATTGCCGAAGTTAACCTCAGCCAAATTGCAGAATTATAATAAGAAAATCGCCCTCTTCGGAAGGCGATTTTTGCTATGAAACTAGAAGAAGATGACAGGTTTTTCAGCACAGAAGGCTTGATCCAAGAGTCTGAATTTTGTCCAAAATTTGCCCACCAACTTTATTATACTTAACCGAATTTAACCAGACGGAAAATCAAAAAAGCCCGATTTTATGGGCTTTGCGTTCGGTTAATTCCTGTTAAATCAGGTACAAAAAGGCGGTAGACGGATTTGAACCGACGATCAAGCTTTTGCAGAGCCGTGCCTTA
>CAMBAD010000030.1 GCA_945864085.1 uncultured Streptococcus sp. | reverse complement strand
ATGAGGGAGTCAAAGTCCCTTGCCTTACCGCTTGGCGATACCCCAAAAAGAGATACAATTCATTTATTTACTAATCACAAGAAATTGAACTCGAGATTAATTTCTTAGGAAAATAGATAGCCTTCCTTGAGTGCAAAAACTCAGCGTCAGCCTCCTAATTTTCTACAGAAATTTCTGGTAAACCAGAACATCTTTCGTATCTTAAATGAACTCAGCCTAAAATCCTAGTGAAAAAGATAAACTTCCTTATGTGTTTAACACACTGCGTTAGTTTCCTATTTTCATACGGATTTCTTAACATCCTTTGTATCCTGGTTTATGGAGAGAGAGGGATTCGAACCCCCGAACCCGAAGGAGCGGATTTACAGTCCGCCGCGTTTAGCCTCTTCGCTATCTCTCCTCAACACTAACAGTCACTATTCTAACATAAAATAGTGACTATTTCAAGTACTTAATTGCTCAAATTGTAATTTTCGATAATATTTCCGACTGCTTTTTCTTGTTTTTTGTAAAAGCTTTCGGTATTTCCGTTTTTTACGACAGCAAAATTATTTTCAGCTAATTCTGCAATCTCACCGATAATCTTTTTGCCGATTAACAGACGATAACCTGAAAACTCTTGTCCATTCACAAGAACGGTGCTGTCTTCTAGTTGAATTTCAATCTTTTTATCTTTTTTGCTCATAAAATGTATGAAGGGTACTCCAACTGCACAGATATTTATTTCCGAACAATCAGCCTTCTCTTCCTTTCTTTATTCACTTTCTCCATTTTACACGAAATAAAGAGAGCTTGCAAGTGCAAGCCCTTTTCTTTTAATCAACTTCTACAATCCAACCTGCTGGTGCTTCAATATCTCCGAACTGAATGCCTGTCAATTCATCGTAGAGTTTGCGTGTCACTGGTCCTACTTCTGTTTCGCTGTAAAATACATGCAATTTATCCGCAATCTGTACCCCGCCGATTGGGGAGATGACTGCTGCTGTTCCACAGGCTCCTGCTTCGACAAACTGGTCTAATTCTTCGACAAGGACTTCTCGTTCCACTGCCTTCATACCCAGACGATGCTCTGCTAGATACAAGAGCGAATACTTGGTAATAGACGGCAAGATTGACGGTGAAATCGGTGTGACAAACTCATTATCGGCTGTAATCCCAAAAAAGTTTGCTGAGCCGACTTCCTCAATCTTGGTGTGGGTAGCTGGGTCCAAGTAAATCACATCTGAGAAGCCCTGCTTTTTGGCATATTGACCCGGTAAAAGCGAAGCTGCGTAGTTACCGCCGACCTTGGCTGCCCCTGTTCCATTTGGTGCTGCACGGTCGTACTTGTCTTGGATAAGGAAGTTGGTCGGTGCGAGCCCGCCTTTGAAATAATTGCCAACTGGCATGGCAAAGACAGTAAAAATATACTCTTCAGCTGGTTTCACTCCGATAATGTCGCCGACACCGATGAGAAGTGGACGGAGATAGAGGGTGCCGCCTGTTCCATAGGGAGGAACGAAGTCAGCATTTGCCTTGACCACCTGTTTGCAGGCTTCGATAAATAAATCTGTCGGAACTGGCGCCATGAGCAGGCGTTCTGCTGTCCGCTGAAGCCGCTCGGCATTTTGGTCTGGACGGAAAAGTTGGAGTTTGCCTTCCTTGGTACGATAAGCCTTGAGGCCTTCAAAAGCCTGCTGACCGTAGTGGAGGGCTGGAGAACTCTCAGAAATATGGAGTTCGGCATCTTCTGTCAATTCTCCCTTGTTCCATTGGCCATTCTTATAGTGGGCAATAAAGCGGTAAGGCAACTTCATATAGGCAAAACCAAGGTTTTCCCAGTCAATTTGTACAGTCATAGCGATTCTCCAAACTTGTTTTTTTACTATTCTACTACTTTTGAAAGTGATTTTCAATTAAAAATTCAGAAAATTTTGTGAATATAAGATTTTTATTCAAAAACCAACTGCACTTGGATGTCTGGCGAGATAGCCTTGAATAAGCTTTGGTAGTAGTTTCTAGCTGATTCTTGGATGTCTTCCTCGTATTGAGTGAGAAAATTCTGTTGTTCAGCTGATTTAAATTCATCTGTGATAAGCTGGCCTGTGTCGATTTCTTCTGTTGTAAAACTGAGAATATCACCGCTTTTATCATAAATGATATAAGGTTCTTGTTCATCTAGGGCCAGACCAATCACTTGAAAATCAGGAACCGTAATGCGGTAACTATTTTCCCCGCTACTTTCAATCCTGACTGGGCTTTTTATCCCAAACTTGGCCTTGTATTTGACGATAAGCAAGGCTGACTTTTCTGAAAATGGTACTTCTTGTCCAAATATAGTTGTATAATTCTTGGCTGTGATAATTTTTTGAACTGCTGTATTTAAAAATACAACCTCATTAACCTGCTCAATATGCTCAATCGCTGTGCTAACCTTGATTTCGTGTTGGCGCTCTGCAGCTCCGCTCAAATAACCATAGCCCCACATAGCAAGACCAGCACTTAAGATGGTCAAAACAACCCACAGATATACTTTTATCCTAAAAAATCGCTTTATAATATACATGATAACTCCTTCAAAGTGAGCAAAAAGATCGCTCTCTGAGCAATCTTTCCCATCTACTTCATCCAGGCGGATAGGACTTCTTCATCGGAAATAGTATCCGAGATAAAGCTACCGTTGCTGGTGCGTTCGGACAGGCTAAGCTGGGTCACATCAACCTCATAGAGTTTGCCTGTTTTGGACTGAACCTGAAGGATTTGACTTGTCGTATCATCTTCATTTGCTGTGCTAAAGAGGTCAAAATCCCCCTGGTCCGTCAAGACTGGACCCGCCGCAAAGACACGGTGAGGCTTAGCCTTGAGTTCGCGAAGCACCTGCAAACCACGCTTGGCACGGCTGGTCACAGGGATTTCCTCCGTCGCCATCCGCTTCAAACCACCACGCTGGGTCAAGAGATAGACGGAGCTGGTATTGCTGATAAAGGCCGCAGCCACCACATCCCCATCCTTGAGGTTGACCGCCTTGACACCGGCCGCCTTGGCACCGATGATTGGCACTTCTTCGATGTTAAATCGCAGAGCGTAGCCCTTTTCTGTCATGAGCATGATGTCATCCAAGACTACAGGCGATACAGTAATGACCACATCATCCGCATCTTTGAGCTTGGCATACTTGGTTGACTTAGACTTGTAGGTCCGCCAAGGAGCAAACTCCTTCCGCTCCACACGCTTGATTTGACCGTATTTAGTCACCGCGAAATACGTTCCCTCCTCAAAATTCTCTACCAATTCAGCGAAGATAATCTCTTCATTGGTCTCAAAGTTCATCAGGGTCTGACTCAGGTGTTCACCAATGTCCTTCCAACGAATATCTGTCAGTTCATGGACAGGTCGGTAGATGACATTTCCAAGATTGGTAAAGAGCAAGAGGTGCTGGGTTGTCTTAGCATTCTGTAAGAAAATCAGCTGGTCATCGTCCCGCTTGCCGACTTCCTCAACTGTAGAAGCCCCAAAGGAACGCGGACTGGTCCGTTTGATATAGCCTGCCTTGGTCACGCTGACAAAGGTTTCTTCTTCGACAATCAAGCTAGCCGTGTCAATCTCAATCGTTTCTGCCTGATCTTGCAATTCACTCAAACGAGAATTGCCAAACTGCTTCTTGACCTCCCGCAGTTCCTTCTTCATGAGGTTAAACATGGTCCGCTCATCGCCGATAATGGCTGCCAAGGTCTGAATCTGCTCGCGTAGGGCTGCTTCTTCATTTTCCAAGGTCACAATGTCGGTATTGGTCAAGCGGTAGAGTTGCAAGGTCACGATTGCCTCTGCCTGCTCCTCGCTGAAATCATAGCTAATTTTCAAGTTTTCCTTGGCATCAGCCTTGTTTTCAGAAGCACGGATAAGGGCAATAACTTCATCCAAAATGGAAATAACACGGATTAAACCTTCTACGATATGGAGGCGTTTCTCTGCCTTCTCCTTGTCAAACTTAGACCGAGCAATGATAATCTCACGGCGGTGGGCGATGTAGCTAGACAGAATCTTCTGCAAGCCAACCTGACGCGGCGTGAAGTTATCAATGGCCACCATGTTGAAGTTGTAATTGATTTGCAGGTCGGTGTATTTGTAGAGGTAGTTGAGAATGGTTTGCTCATCGCTGTCTTTTTTCAACTCAATGGCAATCCGCAGACCTGTACGGTCTGACTCATCACGCACCTCAGCAATACCAGGCACCTTGTTGTTGACACGGACGTCATCAATCTTCTTAACCAGAACAGCCTTGTTGACCTCGTAAGGAATCTCGGTAATGACAATCTGTTTCTTGCCTGCCTTGAGTTGCTCAATTTCACAACGGCTACGAACTACGACACGACCCTTACCAGTTTCATAGGCCTTCTTGATTTCGTCAGCCCCTTGGATAATGGCACCTGTTGGGAAGTCTGGTCCAGGCAAGAACTCCATCAACTTTTCTAACTTAGCTGTCGGATGATCAATCATGTAAACAACGGCATCGATGACCTCCGCCAGATTATGCGGCGGGATGTCAGTCGCGTACCCTGCTGAAATTCCTGTCGCTCCATTGACCAAGAGATTAGGGAAGGCAGCTGGTAGCACAGTGGGTTCTTTTTCCGTATCATCAAAGTTCCAGGCAAATGGCACCGTCTTTTTCTCGATGTCGGCCAAGAGATAGCCAGCCATTTCCGACAGGCGAGCCTCGGTGTAACGCATAGCCGCAGGCGGATCGCCGTCCATGGAACCGTTGTTTCCGTGCATCTCCACCAAAATCTCGCGGTTTTTCCAGTCCTGACTCATGCGGACCATGGCATCATAAATAGAGGAATCACCGTGCGGGTGAAAATTCCCCATGATATTCCCGACTGACTTGGCAGACTTGCGGTAGCCCTTGTCAAAGGTGTTGCCGTCCTTATTCATCGAATAAAGAATACGACGTTGAACAGGCTTGAGACCGTCACGAATGTCCGGCAAAGCCCGCTCCTGAATAATGTATTTGGAGTAGCGACCAAAACGCTCTCCCATGATGTCCTCAAGGGACATGTTTTGAATGTTGCTCATAGTTTTCTTCTTTTATTTTATATTAGTCACTTAATTATGTACAAATCATATTATAGAGACACTTGTACATCACTTTGTTTGTTTTCTTATAACGGAAGCTATCCCTGACTTCAATCTAATGCATTTAGACACTTGGTTTCCTATTTTTTCGTTTCAGAAAAGACTTCAAAGACTCCTCTTTAACAATCCAAACTGTTGGATATCTTAACTTCAGACTTGCTGATTTATCGAAGCGTAGCTTAGGATTAGAACCTATTATTTTCAACCTCTTAGCATTGCAAACAACCATAGATTCGTTTCTCAAAATAATCCGATACATTTTTTCATTACTAAGCATCTTATCTTTATAAGCTTCACCACCAAATACATAACAGCGTTTTAGATTGGCATATAATACTGGATGTGTTCTCAATAACTCTTTTCTGAATATTTTATCTGCCTCTTCTTGCATTTTTTTCATTTTACAACTAATAATACTGGAACTGGTTAACATCTCCATTAATAAAAAGAATAAAAACTGACCAGCAAAATTTACATTAGCAATAGATACATTAATAACATATGTAATCAAAGCCAGTACCGTCGAAACTAATGTAGAATATTTTTGAAGTTTTTCTAATTCAAAAATATTTATTTTATATAATGAAACAACAACACTAATTAGTAGTGAAAAGGTGGTGACGCCAGTAATGTACCAAAAATCATTTATATTATTGCCTAAGGGAAAATCAGTAAAAAATTTCTCTAATATTTTTATATTGCTACTTGACAATACTGTACTATTAAATAATATATACGTTATTAGGTATGCATTCATAACCCAAGATAAAAAAACTGCGACAATCCTTGCACGAGCTCCAATTAGAAAGAGTAAAAAATAACAAATGCAAAAGAGTGCAGTAAAAATCCAAGTCAATGCTAAAATAATGACTGATATCATCATTGGAGCACTTTTTGAAATTGTTTCGGGAATCCACACCCCTACCCATGAGAAGCATGGTGTGATAAAAACAATGAAAAACAATTGTAAGACGGTCCTGCGTTGAGCTACTGAATAAGATTTTAAGTACTCTCTATTGTCCAATATCCTCAGATTTGTTAATTTGTCAACTACCTCTTTCTGCTCCTGTTCATAGAGAGAAGACATCGTTTTTAAAAATTTATCTATATATTCTTGTATTTTCAACCATAATCCTCCTTCTATCTAAATGTCCAAAAACTTCCTCTTATACTTGATATGACTGGCAATATTGCCTTCTACATCCTTCTCATCCCACAGTTGTAATTCCCACGGGTAATAGAAATTGCTCTTGTTTTTGAAATAGATATGAATGCCGACATAGCCGTCTTTATCACGCAGATACCAGTTTTTCAAACCATATTGTTCCTGCCAGTCATCCAGACACTCCATAACCTCCGCAATTTCCTCAGAAGTCAAAATCATACGAGCACCGAAAATATCATTGAGAATAGAGTTGACAGGATAGCCCTCGCTTCTCTCCTTAAAACGCTCAATCTTATCCAAAATCGATTCTGATGTTTTGACACGATAAAAATAAGCAATGTCCTTGACATCAGCACGCATCAAATAGTCATTGATAGCCTCGTGTAAGTTGAGCCGATAGGTCAGAATAGACTGGGTTGGCACTTTGGCAAAGGTATGCTTTAGATTGACTTTTTCAACCTTACCTGTTTCAAAATAGTCCTTTGAATACTCCAGATGAATACGGTTAATTTCACTGATTAAACGTTCAACTTTCTCTAACATCTTTTTTCTCCTTCTGAACACAAAGAAATCATTTTTAAGATTTATTTATCCAACCCCAACATAAAAATCAGAGAATCTCGGTCTGGGTAGTCATAGCGAATGGGTAGTTCTTCTTTTTCAATCCGCCTGAAGCCTTGCTTCTCATAAAAGCGGTGGGCAGCGTAGCACTTAGACGGCGTGTCCAAGACAATAGCCGTCACACCCTTTGCCTGACAGTCAGCAACCAAGGCTTGATAGAGTAGGGCAGAAACACCCTTTTCACGACCACGAAAATCTTGGTGGACAAAGAACTTCTTCAAAACACCCACCTGCTCTTTGACAAGCAGTCCAATCGTGCCGACCACCATACCGGCATCGGTCACAACCAGCCAAAAGTTGCCCCCCGTTGCCATGTAGTAATCCTCAATAGCATTCATATCCGGCTGCTCCTCCAAGGACAAGTCCACCTGATTGTCATAATTCTGCAGGTACAAAATCAAGGCAATCACCTGATTTTTGTAGCGGCTCTCATAAGGGATTAGTTTCATTTTTTATTTCTTTCTTTTTTGGAAAATAGCAGAGCTACTCCTCTAGCTTAGTCTGGCTTGCTTGCCAGTCACGGAAGTCGCTTAAGTCTGACTTGATGAGTTTTAAGCAGGCACCAAGCACAAAAGCATCGTCCAGCAAACCAGGACCCAGAAGGAAATCAGGCAGAACGTCAACAGGGCTAAAGAAATAAATCAAAGCACCAACTGTTGCCAAGAGGACACCCTTGGGAACTTCCTGATAATCACGCTTAATATAGCTACGGATAAGGGAAATCATTCCTGGTACCACAGCCAGATTCTCACCAGCAAAAGGCACCTTTTTCAGTTTAAGTTCAACCCCTTGGAGAAATTCCTCCATTTTATCCGAATCAGCTAGAAGCTGAGTCGCCTCTGTTTCTGTCTTTTTAGACTTCCAAGACTGGAGAGCCAGGTCAAATTTCTCTTTCAAATCCACCTGAGCCAGTTGCTCCTTCTGCTTATCCGCCCAGTTTTTCGCAGTCTGGGTCAAACGATTCGGAAGTTTAGGAATAGATAGTGGCATAAAACACCTCACATAGTTTGTCTGTGCTAGAGTTACAAATCCTCTGTCCGATAGAGGTTGTAACCTTCGTAGTAATAGGAATGGTCTATGCCTTTGAAATAAGTAGCCTGACCAAGATCGTCAGTCAAAGAATGTAGCAATAAGTATTTGAGTTCACCTGTTGACACATGGCTTCTAACCATCGCATTGAAATACTCATCTTTATCAATGCTATTCCAATCAACGACCTTACCCAAGCTAGCCCGTAGCATACAATCCAACCAGATACGCATACTACGACCATTTCCCTCACGGAAAGGGTGAGCAATGTTCATATCCGCATATTTTTCAACGATTTCATCAAAAGTTTCGTGAGGTAGCTTGTTGATATAGGCTAAAGACTGCTCAAGAAAGATTCGTGGAGCAAATTGAAAATTATCCTCGGCAATGTTGACATCACGAATTTTACCTGCAAAGTCGTAAATATCCTCAAATAGAGCCTGATGAATTTGTGTCAAACCTGCAAAAGTCCCAACTTCTATCTGGAACAGTTGGCCTGTTTCAAATAGTTGAGCTGCTTTTTTCTTGCTGATTTGTTCTTCAAGACGAGCTAATTCAGCCGAATTTTCAAGCCCCAATTTATTTTCTAAAACCATACTGCACCTCAATTTCCCTGAGATTATTTGGTAAAAGCTGTCGCTTCCTCCAATGTAAACTTGACATTGTCCTCAATCCACTTGCGACGTGGCTCGACCTTGTCGCCCATGAGGACAGATACACGGCGTTCAGCACGGGCTAGGTCTTCAATGGTGACACGGATAAGGGTACGGGTTTCAGGGTTCATGGTTGTTTCCCAGAGCTGATCGGCATTCATCTCACCAAGACCCTTGTAGCGTTGGAGGATAAAGCCCTTGCCAAAATCCTTGCGGAGATCTTCTAATTCCCCGTCAGACCAAGCATAAGCAATCTTTTCTGTCTTGCCCTTGCCTTTTGACATCTTGTAGAGGGGTGGAAGGGCAATGTAAACTCGTCCTGCTTCTACCAATGGTCGCATATAACGATAGAAGAAAGTCAGCAAGAGAGTCTGAATGTGGGCACCGTCCGTATCCGCATCGGTCATGATAATAATCTTGTCATAGTTGACATCCTCAATAGTGAAATCTGACCCAACACCTGCACCAATGGTATAAATCATGGTGTTGATTTCTTCGTTTTTGAGGATGTCCGCCATTTTAGCCTTGGCAGTGTTAATCACCTTGCCTCGCAAGGGTAGAATGGCTTGGAACTTGCGGTCACGGCCCTGTTTGGCAGAGCCTCCGGCTGAATCTCCCTCGACCAGATAGAGTTCGTTTTTGGCTGGATTTTTGGACTGGGCTGGGGTTAATTTTCCTGATAGAAGGCCCTTGTCCTTCTTGTTTTTCTTACCATTTCGGGATTCGTCACGGGCTTTACGAGCGGCCTCGCGGGCGTCACGGGCCTTAATGGCCTTGCGGACTAGATTAGATGCTAGCTCGCCGTTTTCCAAAAGGAAGAAGGTCAGCTTATCCGATACAATGCCGTCCACCACAGGTCGTGCCAAGGGGCTTCCCAGCTTATCCTTGGTCTGCCCTTCAAACTGCACATGCTCTTCTGGGACAAGGATAGAAAGAACCGCAGATAGACCTTCACGGTAGTCAGAGCCTTCCAAGTTCTTGTCCTTTTCCTTGAGCAAGTTGGTCTTACGAGCATAGTCGTTCATGGCCTTGGTAATGGCTAGTTTGAGACCTGTTTCGTGGGTACCGCCGTCCTTGGTCCGAACGTTGTTAACGAAGGAGAGGATGTTGTCTGAATAGCCGTCGTTGTACTGCATGGCCACTTGGACTTGGAAGCCTGCATCTTCTCCTTCAAAATAGAGGACTGGTGTCAGAGTTTCCTTGTCTTCGTTGAGGTAAGATACAAAGTCCTGGACGCCATTTTCATAGTGGTACTCCTCCTGCTCACCCGTCCGCTCGTCTGTCAGGGTCATGGTGACCTGTTTGAGCAAGAAGGCTGATTCTTTCAGGCGTTCAGCAATGGTGTTGAACTTGAAATCAGTCGTTGAGAAAATGGTATCGTCAGGCATAAAGGTTACTTTTGTACCTGTCTTTGATTTTGGAGCGGTGCCAATCTTCTCTAAGGTCGTGACTGGCTTTCCGCCCTGCTCAAACCGTTGCTTGTAAACAGCTCCGTCACGGGTAATCTCAACTTCCAACCAGCTGGACAGGGCATTGACCACCGAAGAACCAACCCCGTGCAGACCACCTGAGGTCTTGTAGCCGCCTTGACCGAACTTACCACCTGCGTGGAGAACGGTGAAGATAACTTCAACGGTTGGCTTGCCTGTAGCGTGCATACCGACGGGCATCCCACGTCCACGGTCAGACACAGACAAACTGCCGTCCTTGTTAATGGTCACATCAATCCGGTCACCGAAACCAGATAGGGCCTCATCGACAGCATTATCGACAATCTCCCAGACCATGTGGTGCAAGCCGTTTCCGTCTGTGGAGCCGATGTACATACCAGGGCGTTTGCGGACGGCGTCCAGCCCTTCCAGTACCTGAATGGCATCGTCATTATAGTTATTTATGTTAATCTCTTTCTTAGCCAAAACTGACCTCCATACTTATCATCTTTTCTATATTACAGGTTTTTAGCCATTTTTGCAAAATTTTTCTGCTGTCTTTCGGCTGGAACAGGTCGTTTGAAAATATTTCAAGCAAAATTATCTGAAAATATGCTATAATGAAAGCATGTTAGAGATAATTTTATTACTATGTATAGCGTATTTATTAGGTTCCATCCCATCAGGATTGTGGATTGGACAGGCTTTTTTCAATATGAATATTCGTGAGCATGGCTCTGGAAATACGGGTACGACCAATACCTTCCGTATTCTGGGGCCAAAGGCAGGGACTGCGGTGTTTGCGATTGATTTCTTCAAAGGAACCTTAGCGGCTCTCCTGCCCCTGCTATTTCAAGTCGAGGGGATTTCGCCGATTGTCTTTGGTCTGATGGCTGTTTTAGGACACACCTTTCCTATCTTTGCCCAATTCAAAGGGGGCAAGGCTGTGGCAACTTCAGCAGGTATGTTAATGGGAGTCGCGCCAGCTTTTTGTATCTTTTTATTGCTGATTTTTGCTTCCTCTCTTTACCTGACTTCCATGGTATCTTTTTCTAGCGTGCTGGCAGCTGGCATTGCTATCTTAGGAGCTCTGCTATTTCCCGCTATAGGCTTCTTGTTCAATGGCTATGATTGGTTATTCACGCTAATTATCATTTTCTTGGGAAGCTTTGTTATTATTCGTCACAGAGAAAATATTGAACGTATCCAGAGAAAAGAAGAAAATCTGGTCCCATTCGGACTCAATCTGACCAAACAGAAAAAGCGAGTTTAACCCGCTTTTTTTAGTATTAATCTGTATTGACAGCCACAACATCAATCTTTTCACCGCCAAGTAAAATCAAATGACAGTCTACGCGAGGGATTCCGTAGGCTTTTTTCAATGCTTGGGCATACAGCTGCATTTGCCCCTGATAGCGTTCTCTCAACTGGTCTGGCTGGTCGTACTGATCTGTCTTATAGTCAAAAAGGACAATGTGCTCATCATAGAGCAAGTAACCATCAATAATCCCACGAAGGACAAACTGTTCTTGTGAAAGGGGATCGGTTTCCAAGCTGGCAAATGGTGCCTCACGATATAGTTTGTCTGTATTGGACAAGATTTCCTGCCCCAAAGCTGTATCAAAGAAAGCCAAAATCTTCTGTATATCAATACGTTCCTTGACAGCTTGCTCCGCCTGAACAGCCTGCAAGGCTTGATTTACCGTATCTTCTGTCACCAGCCAAGACAAATCCAAGCGCTGCATGAGCTCATGCACAGCAGAACCGACCTGCGCTCCTGTCACTCGGGCTTTTTTAGAAAAATCAGGTAAGTCAAAACTCAGCTTAGGTCTGTATTTTTCCATGACTTCCATGCCTTCTTGGCTCAAAACTGGTTCATACAGTTTCTTTATCTGGCTCGGTGTCCGCAGGCTTGGTAAGTCGATGGCTGCCTGATACCTTGCATTCAGTTCTTGAACAGAAAATAGCTGTTCCAGCGCCTGGGCAATGTCATCTGTCTGTCGAAATTCCTGGACTTTACTGCCTTCCAAGATATGCTTGACCTCAAGCTGCCCAATCTTCTCAGGTGTCACATCCTCAGCAGTCACAAAAATCTTCTTAAAATGAAGGTTCTCGCCTGAAAAAGCTGCGTCTACTGCTAAAATCCAATCTTGGAAGGTAGCCATATTTTCCCTGCTGGAGGTGGCTAAGACACCTTTTTCTGCTCGGCCATCATACCGTTCAGCCAGTTTATCGGCATTTCCCTTACCAACTAAATACAATTTTTTCTCGGCACGTGTCATAGCTACATAGAGCAGCCGCATTTGTTCAGATAGGTTTGCGATTTTCAATTCCTGTAGATTGGCCTGATATGGCAAGGTATTCATCAGGACACGAACTTGCGGCAGCGGACTGTTCACCCTATCTTTCAAATTTGCCAGATACTGAATGCCCAGACCATTTTTCCGACTAATGATAACCGACTGATAATGGTCCTCCAAATTGAATCGCTTGTCAATATGAATCAGAAAGACATACTGAAATTCCAGGCCTTTTGACTTGTGAATGGTCATCAGCTGGACGGCATCCTGGGGTAGAAATTCCTGTACATCTGCCAAATCCTTGTCGTTGGCTATGGCTCGGTCAATCATGGCAATAAAGCGAGCCAGGCCCTTGTAGCCAGTCTTTTCAAACTGGTTGGCACGCAGGCCCAGAGCATACAGATTTGCCTGACGCTTGCTGCCATTGGGCAGAGCGGCTACATAGTCATAGTAAAATTTTTCATTGAAAATTTTCCAAATGAGATCATAGATGGAATGCAGTTTAGCAAAAGCACGCCAGCTGTCCAAGATAGCTAAGAAATCCTGCACTTTTTTGCGAAAATCTGGACCAATCAGTTCTGGATGACTTCCCTTGCCAGACTGGGCAAGTTCTAGCTTCTGATAGAAAAAGCCTCTGCCAGTCTGAAGAGAAATACGAGCCAGCTGGTCCTCGTCAAAGTTGAACATAGGAGATTTGAGAACAGCTACCAAGGCATAGTCATTGAGGGGATTGTTGATGACCCGCAAGGTATCGAGCATAATCATCACTTCCAAGGATTGGAGGTAAGAAGCCGCGCCACCATCTGCCACCAAGGGAATCCCATGCTTTTCAAAAATAGACATAATTAAGTCATTGTGAGTCCGTTTTTGAACTAAGAGCGTAATATCCTTAAAAGCGACTCCTTCATCATTATGAAGTCGGATAATTTCCTTGGCAACGACCTCAATTTCGCCAGCTGTCAGAGGGGAATCGTCAGCTGATTCACTCGAGGAACCAGTAGCATCCTGCTGGTCAAAAATCAAATACTCCATCTCATGATGGGGCTGGGCAATTTTCTGCCTCGGGCTACCTGCTACCAAGCTGTGGGTCTCATCATACTTGATTTCTCCCACTTCCTTGTCCATCAGGCGGGTAAAAATAGCATTGGTAGCATCTAAAACTTCGATTTGGCTACGGAAATTTTCTTTGAGCAAAATCAATTTCCCGGCCTCTGGATTTTTCTGATAGAGTTCAAACTTCCCTTGAAAAATCATCGGATCTGCCTGACGAAAACGGTAAATGGACTGTTTAATATCCCCCACCATAAAACGATTATGCCCATTGGACAGCAAGTCCAGCATTCGCTCCTGACTATGGTTATTATCCTGATACTCATCCACCATGACCTCATGGTATTTTTCTTGGAAATACTGGCGTATGTCCGCATTTTCCTCCAAAATCCGAATCGCAAAATGCCCAATGTCGCCAAATTCAAAAGCTGCTTCCTTGATTTTCAGGTCCAAATAAGCCTGAGCAAAGTCCAGGACAAAATCTCGCAACATTTCCAGTAAAGGCAGGGCCTGAGCCTGATAATCCTTGAGTAGATTGAGCTCGTAGACCTCCTGAACCAAATCACGCAAACCAGTCACAATCTGGCTCTTGCCTGCATTGTATTCTTCCTTGAAAGCAATTATATGCTCATCTTTCGGACGATTGGAATTGGTCAGACCCTTGCCACGTGATTGGTCATTGATGAGCAGAATATTCTCAACCCGCTCCAGAAGTTGGTCGCTCGTCAGATTATCCAAGCCAGACAAGAGTCCAACCACTTCTTCCACATTGGCAAAATATTTGCCAGAACCAAAATCTGCCCTGCCCCACTCAAGATGGTGGCTGAAAAAACCAGCTGCCTCACCTAGACTTGTCAAAATCCTATCCTTCAAGCCCTGACCAATCTCTTCTTCCACCGCAGCCTGGCTATACAAGTCAGCCTGAACAGCTTTCTTTTTCAGCCACTCCGTCGGATTGCTGGTAGATTGACTGAAATTGTGAACCTGATACACCACATCACGAAAGCCACTATTATCCTTTCGATTGCCCGAAAAATTCCGAACCAGTTGCCGAAAAAGCCCAGAATCATCCGCCTCAATATAAGCAGCAAACAGCTGGCTAAAGACCTCCTTTTTCATGGTCAGTTTTTCCGTCTCATCCTGCAAAATACGAAACTGAGGGGAAATTCCTAGACTATAGCCATACGTCGTGACCAATTTCTGGGTAAAGGCATCCATGGTCCCAATATCAGCCTTGGTCAGGTCTGCCAACTGAGCAGACAAATGCCGACGCAAATCCATATCCTTGGTCTGAGCAATGGTTTCATTGAGATTCTTCTCAATCCGCTCCTTCAACTCACCAGCCGCCTTGACCGTAAAAGTCGAGATAAAGAGCTGGTCGATTCCGATGCCACGTTTGAGCTTGTCCAAAATCCGCTGAACCATAACAAAAGTCTTACCAGACCCAGCCGAAGCAGAGACCAGAACATTTTGCCCATGTGTGTAGATAGCTTCTATCTGTTCCGGCGTCCGCTTCTGCTCCTTATCCGAAGCCAACTCGGCTGCCTGAAGCTGCCTAATATCCTCCTGACTCAAAAATGTTTCAAAAACCATCAGTCCTGCCCTCCTTCCAATCGTTCAATCCAATCTTGCCGCTTACTCTCTCTTACCAAGCGGCGCGCCATTCCCATGTGCCTGTCTGCCTCAAAACCTGTGATAGCCTTCAGCTGCTCACCTGCCACAGACCGCCCATCTTTTGTATAAGGGTTAATAGCAAAGCGACCAGCAAGAATATCCTGAGCTGCAGACCTGTACAGCCTCTGATTATGGTCTAATAACAGACTAAACTCCTCAGAAGTATACAGCTGATTGCGTGTCTGGTAAAAATGATTCAGTCCAAGAGACTGATCTTTCAAAAACAATCCCTTATAAACCAAACTAGCATGAGAAGCCGCCTCAAGCTGAGCCAAATTCTTTGTATCTCTAAGTTTGATAATCGGATCCTGCAAATGCAAATACATGGCGCCAAAAACAGACTTATCCCTGGTTTCATCCAATTCCTGCAAGGCTGCCAAGTAGGTCACCAGCTGCGGCTTGAGACCGTTATAAAAATCAGCCAAAGAGAAGGTTTGATCACTCGACTTATAGTCCACCACACCAACAGACTGATTGAGCCGCAGAGTATCTAACCGATCAATGGTCCCATTAATGCGTACCTGTCTCCCATTTTCCAATTCAACTACCAAAGCCTGTTCCTGACGAAAACTCTTTTCCTGCCCATCAATGACAACCAAATCATTGTCCCGCAAAATGGTCGCACTCGCACGCGCAATCTCGGTCAAGACTTCTTCTGTAAATCCTGTTTCCGTATCTTGCTGATAGAACATAGCAAACTCAGCTTCAGACCTCGTGCGGTTAATCGCCTCTTCCAATTTTTCATCAAAACTGATGTCTGAACGGTCTATACTCAGCCGCTCGAAAATTCTATGCAAAAACAAACCATGCTGAAAGGCTGACGGGTGAATAGACTCCTGTTCCCGCAAACGAAGCACATTGCGGATAAAGTAAAGGTATTGATTAGTGTAAAAATTACTCAGGCTAGAGGCCGATAAACTGAGCGGCTTCTCAGCAGGAAAGAGGACCGCACGGGTTTCTTCCGAAAGTTGCTTAGAAGAAATTTCACCTGTAATCCTCGGAATGTCAATGCCCTGCGATTCCAACTTTTTCTTGAGATGCCGCACCAGAACCGACCAAAAACCTGCCTGATCTTCCCACAACTCATCCTTCAAAGCAGCTCGCTCCATCTCAACCAAATGGGACAAGAGGCTCTTATAATGACCAATATCCTGAGAATGTAAGGCCTGCTTACGACCACGCTCCTCCATCACAAGTCCCATGGCCTGTAAAATCTTGATATAGGGGGACAGGCCGTCCTCACCTTCGTTATAAATCTGTGGACTTGAAATGATTAACCGCTCTGTCGCTGCATTTAGCAGAGACAGCATGGCCGCATGATTCTTTTTAATATTTTCTCGACTAACCAGGTCAAAGCGCGATGAAGAGGCCGATACCAGATTTACCTTCTCCATCTCCTCCTCTGTCAGAAGGCTAGTATTTTTGACTACTTTAGGGAAATTCGCCTGCCCCATACCGATGGCATAGACATATTTGGCTGAGTGAGGCTCAATCAAATCATAGGACTTGATATTCACCACATCGACCGTCGCTGGAACAGTTCGATACTGGCTGGCCTGCATTCCTGCCTGTAAAATAGCCAAAAAATCATCGACTTTTAACTTTTCTTTACCAAAAATTTGGTGGAAGGACTGGAGGATATGGCAAAAGGATTTCCAGACCTGTTCTTCTTTTTCTTGCTCTATTTCTGTCAAACCTTGGGACAATTTTGCCATGTTCTGAGGTAGGTCAACGGCCTCTAAGAAGACCCTGAATTTTTCCAGCAGACCTGCTCCCGATTGGGCACTGGCCTTGAAAAAGGCTAAGAGAGGCTCCATCACCTGTGCGCGCAGGGGTTCTAAAACCGACAAATCATAAACAAGCCCCTTATCCTGAACAACCTCCGCATCATAATCTGCTCTGCTATTGACCGAAAAAGTCCGAGAAAAAGCTGCCTGACCTTTCATATCTGCAAACAGCACATAGGACTCAAAAAGGTCCAGATTCTTTTGGGAAATGCTGCCGTACAAGCCCGATTTGAGGAGATTGAGCAAGTCCTCCGCCCGAAAACGATAACGACGCAGCCGCTCCAGCGACTCAATAAAATGGACCAGAGGGTGGTGGCTCATCTCTTCAGCCTTACCAAAATAATAGGGAATCTCGTATTTTTCAAAAATCTTACCGATTTGCAGCTTGTAGCTATCCACATCTCCCAGCAGTAAAAGAATATCCTTGTAACGTGCCCCCTGATGGACCAACTGACGAATCGCAGTCGCCACCTGTTCCACCTCTTCCTTCTGGTTGATTACTTGCCAGAGCTGAATCTTCTCCCTATCTTGATCGGTTAAAACCAGCGGTTGGACCTGACTATAGTCATAATAAGTTTCCATGTTTTGGGAAATTTTGCCCAGACTATCCAGTACTGGTGGCTCTCCAATAGAACTTATCTTGGCAGAAAATTTCGCTGATAGCTGGCGTATAAAATCAATATTAGCCTGATAAACATTTCCCTCTGTATAAGTAGCTTGAACAGCCTTTTTGCTGGCATAGACACCAATGACAATCTCAGCCACCCGCCCCTCTAGCGCCGCAACAAAAGCTTCTTCCTCTGCTGAAAACCGAGAAAATCCATCAACAATCAGGACAATATTGTCTAATTGCTCGTCCAAGCTTCCCTTTTCTACCAAATCCGTCAACTGAGCCAGTTTGGATTGGTGTTCAAAACCTTCATCTGTCAATACCTTCATCACAGCCGAGAAAATTTTGACCAAATCAGCTTGTTTGTCTGGTGCTTCCATGGATGCCAAATCTAAAACAGACATGTTGGCCCGCTGTAATTCCTTATACAGAGAAACCAGTTGGTTGATGAAGCCAAAATCTGTCCGCAAACGGCCATAAACCTTCAAGTCTCCCTCTTCAAATTGCGTCAGAACACGGAAAAAAATCATCGCCAGACCAACCTCATCAATCGTCTGACCAGTTTCCTCCCTATCCAGCATTAAGTACCGAGATAGTTGTCCAAAACGCGTGACAATAATAGCAAAGGAAGCTTGTTCAGGAATCTCTTCCAACACCTTGCGCTCCATCTCAAAGGAGAGAGAATTGGGTGCAATATAAAAAACACGCCTGCCATTTTTTGCATAAGTCACCGCTTGATCCGTCAACAGTCTAGTAAGCGAGTTACGAATATCTGTGTAAACTAATTTCATATTTACATTCCATACTTTCAATGAATATACTATGTCTAGTATATCAAAATTCAAGTAAAAAAATGGCCCAACAGACCATTTTTCCAGTTTATTTTTTCTCTTGTTCTCTCTCCAAACGCAATTTCCGATTGGGATTGAGTTTGTTAAACAGTTCTTCCAGTTTTTCAGCATTCCAGACATCAGCTGCCGAAACAAAATTTCCATCCTTATCCTTGAAGGATATTGGTTTATCACCCATAAAGACCTCCTATGTCATTCGCTAAAAATTTCATAATAATAACTGTCAAACGTTCCAGCATTGCAAGTATAGCCATCTGGAACTATTTTGAAAGGCTTCATACCCAAGTTTTTCATGACTTTTCCTGAAGCAGGATTTTCCTTAGCATGATAGGCTATAACCCGACTCGCTGGAAATCACTCTTAAATCAACTAGCCAGACAGCTTCCGACATAGAGGAAGTGAGAAAGAACTCATCTAATCAAAAAAGAGTTCGTCAACAAGTCTGCATTTCCAACCTTTTTTACCTTGCTTCCTAGTATCTAAGCTTGGATACACTATGGTCACTTCCTTATTTCTAGGTGACCAGCTGAAACAGTTCCCCGAACTGTTTCACTCCACTGGATAGGCTACGACATGGAGTACAGGCAGTCGATACCACTGCCTATGCGGAATTAGTAAGGTTGGTAGGTAGTCCGCCATAGCGGCTACCGTATCACATCAAGTCCTTTAGGACTTAGATGTGATTCCAACGTTAATCCACAAACTCAAATTCGAACTTGCCGATTCGGACGGTATCGCCGTCTTTGGCTCCACGGGCACGGAGGGCTTCGTCAACACCCATGCCACGCAACTGGCGGGCAAATTTCATGACAGATTCATCACGGTCAAAGTTGGTCATAGTGAAGAGTTTTTCTAACTTTTCACCAGAAAGAATCCAACTTGCGTCATCTGCACGACTGATGTCAAATTCTGGTTCATCTGGGTTAAAGCCATAGTAGGCTTCTTCCTCTTGGAAATCTGATTCATCATAGAGCAAGAATTCTGGTGTTTTATCTAATAATTCTGCGGTTGCTTCTAAAAGATTTTCCAATCCTTGGTGGGCAATCCCTGAAATAGCAAAAATCTGTGGCAGTTCGTCAAATTCATCATAGTTGGCCGCCAATTTTTTCTTAAATTCTTTCAGATTTTCTTCCGCTTCTGGCATGTCCATTTTATTGGCAACGATAATCTGCGGACGCTCCATGAGGCGAAGATTGTAGGTTTCCAGCTCATGGTTGATGGCCACATAATCCTCATAAGGGTCACGCCCTTCGCTAGCTGACATGTCCAAGACATGCAAGATAACGCGTGTCCGCTCAATATGACGAAGGAATTGGGTTCCAAGTCCCACACCTTGACTAGCCCCTTCAATCAGACCCGGCAAGTCGGCCACCGCAAATGATTCCCCAGACTTAGTCCGAACCATACCTAAATTCGGTACAATCGTTGTAAAATGGTAGGCACCGATTTTTGGCTTGGCAGCTGTAATCACGCTGAGCAGAGTTGATTTCCCAACCGATGGAAACCCAACCAAGCCAACATCTGCTAATACCTTTAGTTCAAGTTCGAGTTCACGTTCTTCACCAGGTTCACCATTTTCAGAAATCTCAGGAGCAGGATTTTTGGGCGTTGCAAAACGCATATTGCCACGACCACCACGACCACCATGGGCGATGACAAATTCTTGTCCATGCTCCACCAAGTCTGTGATAACCTTGCCAGTCTCTGCGTCTCGAACAGTCGTCCCCTGTGGAACACGGACAATCAAATCCTCAGCCCCACGACCGTGCATGCCCTTGGTCATCCCTTTTTCACCATCGTCAGCCTTGAAACGACGGTTGTAACGGAAATCCATAAGGGTACGCAAGCCTTCGTCAACTACAAAAACGACACTGGCACCGCGACCACCGTCACCACCCCAAGGACCTCCATTGGGCACATATTTCTCACGACGAAAGGCCACCATACCATCTCCGCCCTTACCTGCCTTGACCTTAATCTTGGCAGTATCTAAAAACATACTCATACTTTACCTTTTCTTTCCTAGAAAAGAGGTTGGCTTCTGCCCAACCTCATACAAAATCACCTCAAAATACTGGTTTCAGATGCTTAAAGTCACCAACTGGAACAAAGGCTTATCCACCTAGTCCCCTCAGCTGTCTAATGCAATCCCTAATTCATCAAAGCATTTACCGCTGGCAAAATCAAACCAGCCAACGTTGCCAATACCATGAATACCACAATAATAAGGGTAACCTTCTCAAATGTCGTTTTTCTATGTTTTTCTTCTCCAAAAGCCATAGCTTTCTCCTTTGATAATCTTATACCCCTTATTCTAGCATATTTTAAGGGAGTTTTCAATTCTCATCTCTCTATCAACGACCTTCTCAAGTCACGGTTGCAACCAAGAAGGAAAATTGGAATGGTCTAGTCTAACCTGGCATTTTCTTTTGAAAAGGAAAGAAAATACCGTTCTACATAATTTTCTTTTGAAAAAGAAGTAAATCACACTTCTACATAAGATTTTCTTTCGAAAAAGAAGTAAATCACACTTCTACATAAGATTTTCTTTCGAAAAAGAAGTAAATCACACTTCTACATAAGATTTTATTTCGAAAAAGAAGCAAATCACACTTCTAACACAAGATTTTATTTTGAGAAAGGAGCAAATGACAAGCTGACACATGATTTTACTTTGAGAAAGAGGGAAATGACAGGCTAACACATGATTTTACTTTGAGAAAGAGGGAAATGACAAGCTGACATATGATTTTACTTTGAGAAAGAAGGAAATGACAGGCTAACACATGATTTTACTTTGAGAAAGAGGGAAATAACATTCTAACACATGATTTTACTTTGAGAAAGAGGGAAATAACATTCTAACACATAATTTTACTTTGAGAAAAAAGTTAGAAATACCCTGAATCTAATGTTCGCTTGGGGTGCAAGGCCAGCGCCTTCTATACTATGCTAATCCATCATTTCAAAGAAGAGCTTATTCGGACTCATCTGATTATTTATCCGCCAAGTTTTTCCTTAACCTTCTCCGCCACCTTGTACGGCACACCAGCTTCTGCGATTTCTTGTAGACTGGCCGACTGGATATTGCCAATGGACTTGAAATGCTTCATCAGAGCCTGCTTGCGTTTTGGTCCTAGACCTTCTATGCCGTCCAATTTTGATGAAAAGGAATTTTTTGACCGAACCTGACGGTGAAACTCAATAGCAAAGCGGTGAACCTCATCTTGAATCCGATGCAGAAGGAAAA
>CAMBAD010000029.1 GCA_945864085.1 uncultured Streptococcus sp. | reverse complement strand
TGAGTCAAGCAGACTTTGGAACGTTTTTCAAGTACCTTGTTATAGGGCGGTTACGGAGTTCGTATCAAACAGGTAGCGATAGAAGTCTCTGCTGACTTGGACCTAGATTGGTAGCCCATAAAAAATAGAGAAACCCTGTGAAATAGCGGCTCTCTATAGCCATTCCACAGAATTTCTCTTTATCTATCAACAGGGGATTCGGTCGGTAATTGTACCTACAAACTTCCTCAAACGCCTTTGTTTCGTTTCAAACTGAAGCTATCTGGCACAGGGTCCTCTCCGCCCTCCACAAAGGGGTGACAGCGACCAATCCGCGACAAGCCCATCAAAAAGCCTTTTAGACCATGTTTTTGCAGGGCTTCGATCATATAGGTCGAACAGGTTGGCCTGTAGCGACAGGAGGGGGGAAAGAGGGGAGAAATGAACTTTTGGTACAGGCGAACAAGCCCAATTAACAATGTGCTCATCGTTTCTTGACGGGCTTGGTAACAGCCAGTGTATGGAGTTTACTGATGTCCTTCTTATTGAGTTTGCGGTATTCTCCAGGACGCAGACCCGTCAAATCCAGATTTCCAAAACGAGTACGCGACAGCTTATCCACCTGCAAACCCACTGCCTCAAACATCTTTTTGACCTGATGATTGCGCCCCTCGTGAATGGTCAACTCAACAACCGAACGGTTTTTGACAGGGTCCACCTTGATAATCTCATAGACCGCTGGCTTGGTCTTCTTGCCATCAATGACCACACCACGTGTCAGCGGACGCAGAACTTCTTTGTTAGCAATGCCTTTGACACGCGCCAAGTAAACCTTATCAATCTCATTGCGAGGGTGAATCATCTCATCAGTAAAATCGCCATCATTGGTCAAAATCAAGACGCCAGATGTATCCCAGTCCAGCCGACCGACTGGATAAATCCGCTCCTTAACCGTAGGCAGCAAGTCCACAACTGTCTTTCTCCCCTTATCATCAGACACGCTGGAAATCACGCCACGAGGCTTGTTGAGCAGGTAATAGACCTTCTCTTCATTGTAAATCGGCTGGCCTTCTACTTCAACCTTGTCTCCTGACTTGATAATCGTTCCTAGTTCACGAACCACCTGCCCATTGACCGTCACAAGCCCTTGCTTGATCAATTCTTCTGCCTTGCGGCGACTGGCAATGCCTGCGTGGGCAATATATTTGTTAATTCTCATCTTCTATCTCATTTCTTTCTAGGAATAGCTCTGTTTCTTCTTGGACCAAATCCAAGTCAGACGCATCAGGTAATTCTTCCAAACTGTTAATTCCCATAAAGTCCAGAAAATAATCCGTCGTCACATAAAGATTCGGTCGCCCCAACACTTCCTTCTTGCCATTTTCCCGAATCAGATCAAAGGCCTGCAGCTTACTAATGGCACCGCTGGAATTTACCCCACGAATATCATCAACCTCAATCCGTGTGATGGGCTGCTTATAGGCAACGATGGACAAGGTTTCCAGAAGCGCCCGCGACATGGTCTGGTTAATCGGGGTCTTGGCATAGATACGCAAGAGTTGAGCATATTCTTTTTTCGTCACCAGCTTGTAGCGATTGGATGATTCCAAAATGGCGAGGCCCGACTGTTTATCTGCCATATATTTTTCACTGAGTTTTTCCAGTTGCTGGGCTAGGGCTGTCGGCTGCATATCCAGCATTTCAGCTAGATTGCGCAAGGGAAGCCCTTCCTCCCCCGCCACAAACAAGAGGACTTCTATTTCAGCTAAACGGCTCATCTTTACTCCTTATTAGATAAATATCTCCAAAGGTCTCTGTCTGCTCCAAGACAACTTCGTGAACCTTGACCAACTCCAAGGTTGCTAAAAAAATGGTGATAACCTCATTGATGTCCTGGCTTTCCTTGAAGAGTTGGCGCAGGGCCAAGCGCGATTGATCTTGAAACTGACTGCGCACAAAGTCCATCATATCTTCAATCTTGTACTCATCACGAGTAATGGTTGCATGGGACTGGCGCAAACTAGCTTGTTTTTCTGCCATGACCTTTGAAAAGGCTAGAAAAATATCAATGATTGACTTGTCTTGGGCCAAGGTGACGTCTTCGTATACCAATTCTAGTTTTGGTTTTGAAAAATAATGGGCCCGCTCCTCATGCTGCTCCCCCAACTTCTCACTGAGAAGCTTGAACCTGCGGTATTCTTCCAACTGATCCAATAGCTCAAGCTCGGGATCGTCTTCTAATTCCGCCTGTTCAACAACCTTGGGTAAGAGCCTGCGACTCTTTATGACCATCAGCTGGCTGGCCATAAGCATATATTCACCTGCCACCTCCAAGCGCAGGGCTTGCAGGGTCGCAATATAGGCTAGATATTGCTCAATGACCTCTGTAATGGGGACTTCATAGATGTCCACCTGGTACTTGGACACGAGGTGAAGCAAGAGGTCCAAGGGGCCTTCAAAATCTTTTAATTTTATATCCATTATCTGTATTGTTCCAAACTTGCGCTCGATTTTAAGCCTAGTTGCTTAGCAATCTGATCCAGTGTGCGCCCTTGTTCCAACTGACCCAAAATATACTGTTCACGCAGTTTATGGGCTGTCCAGTCGGGTTTCCCAATCGATTGGATGTATTCTGTCAGGCGATTGAAGAACCACTGACGAGAATAGGTCCGACCTTTCTTATCAAACAGATAGACACCCGACAAATGACCTTCTAGGTAAGGCAGGATTGCCTTTGGTAAACTGAGGACGCGTTTGCTCTGACATCTGACAACTGTCAAAACTTGAAAATCTAATTGGACCTCCGCAGTCGTCAGGCCTGCCATCTCTCTAGGGGTCAATCCCAGCTGGGAAGCTAAAAGGGCAATCAACTGGCCATCTTTCCAAGGACTCTCCGCAAAAAGGAGGGATAAATCCTCTTGCTGCAATGGTTTCTTGAAGGAAGTAACCTCTGCCAAGGGCTGTAGCTTGTAGTAATGATTCAGCTGTTTTTTTTCATAAAGAAAATAGAGAAATTGATTGACAGCAGACAATTTTCGCCGCTGGGCAGCAACTGTCAACTCCAATAAGGACTGCTGATACAGCAAAAGACTCTGCGGGTTGATGTCCCCTTTTACACTATCCAAAAACTGCTGCAAATCATAGCCATAGGCCATCTGACTGTTGAGACTGATTGACTTACTCTGAATAAAATCGGTAATCGCTTGATTCATTTTTTACCTTCTCTTGATGCGAGGGGAAAATTATGCAAGAGGGCATTGATAGCCTTTAAAATCGATTTTCGAGTGATAATCCCCAAAAATTCTTTATTTTGCCCAACCACTGGCAGGAAGGAATAATCCACCAGCTTTCTCATCACCTCAGCCAAGTCATAGTTGGCAACGACCGTCTCCACATCTGTTTTGGTAATCAAGGAAATATCCTGACTGAGTTCCTCATCTGTCAATTCATTTTCAGCCTGGTATTTAATAATCTCTGTCAGTCCAATGGTCCCAAAGAAACGCCCATCTTCCGTCACCACTGGCACACGTGAGTAAGTCATGTGGCTCAGCAACAATTTGGCGTGGTCAATATTATGCGTATCTATAATGACAGCCAGCTTGTCTGCTGGCGTCAAAAATGTTTCTTCCTGGTCCAATAAAAATTGTTCAAATTCACGTGCAATCATCTTGGAATATCCTTTGTTAATAGTGCATAGTGCTGATGGTGTCGATTGTAAAAGTCCACATGGAAGTTTGTAGCGCTGATGGTGACCAGGGCATAGAGACACTCTTTAACTAGACCTCTGGGTTGGCTGATGGAGCCTGGGTTGAGAAAGAGGGTCTGACCACGCACCTCTGCATTGGGTACATGGAGATGACCATAGAGACAAATGTCTGCCCCGACTTCCTGGGCCCAATAATCCAAACGCTGCCAACCGTAGTTAATCCCGTAGAGATGACCGTGGGTCTGTGCAATGGTTACATCTCCAATCTTGGTAATCAGGCGGTCTTCATAGCCATCAAAATAGTCGCAATTCCCATTGACAACCCGAATCCCTTCCCATAGTTCATCACGACTGTCCAACTCTGAGTCTCCGTTATGGAAGATGGCATCAACTTTGCCAAGGTAACGACTTTTAATCTCGTCAACGATTGCTCGATCCCCGTGGGAATCGCTCATTACTAGGATTGTCTTGCTTGCTCCTGCCATATTGGAAATGCCTCCACTAATTTTTCTAAGGCCTGCGCCCGATGGGAAATTCGATTTTTTTCTTCCAAGGTCAGCTCTGCTGATGTCTTACCAGTTTCACCCACTAGGAAAAGAGGGTCATAACCAAAACCGTGTTCTCCCTTGGGTTCTGTGCCAATGTAGCCTTCCCAGTCAGCCTCAACAACCAGGCTATCACGATTCGGAGCTGCCATCACCAAGGTACAATGGAATTGGGCAGAGCGGTCCTTGAGGTCAAATACCATAGCTAGTTCATGAAGGAGTTTCGCATTGTTGCGGTCGTCCGTCGCCTCTGGTCCCGAAAAACGAGCGGACCAAACGCCTGGTAGGCCGCCGAGAACATCAACCTTGAGACCTGAATCATCTGCCAGAACCATCTTGCCCGTCAGCTCTGCTATGGTTTCCGCCTTAAGACGGGCATTTTCTTCAAAGGTCTGGCCCGTTTCTGCCACATCTGGTAAATCGGGATAGTCATTGAGATTTTCCACCTGATAACCAAATTTCTCAAAGAAATTGCGAAACTCCCGTGTCTTACCTTCATTTTTGGTAGCGATTAAGATACTGTCTCCCACCTGGGCCAAGTTGTGCCCCTGACCAAAGAAGGTCTGGAAATCCACACCAGCTTTGGGCAGGTCAACCATGACCAGCTGGTCTCCCTCACTGATGAGCAGCGCTCCCTGATGCTGGGTTACCTTGAGGTTGCGTTCCATTTTATCAGCAATGGTATCAATGATAAAGCGAAGGAAGTGCAGGTCCGAGCCAAGTTGAACGACATGAATCTGAAGCCCATCAACATCCAGGCCATTGACCAAACGGTGAAACACTTTCTGGGCCTGTTCATAAGTTTTATCATCACCAAAACAGGTCAGATAATTAAAACTTTCCCACTTAGCGATAAACCAGTTGGACTCGTCTTTGTATTCATAAATCTTTACAGTCATAGTGTTACATGCTCCACTGTACTAATCATGCCCAGCCAATTTTCGGCAATTTCCTTGAAAGCCTCTGGGCTGGCTGTTGTGTAAAATTGATGATTGAGCTGCGCCGCAGTGCGGCTGCGATTGATTTGAAAATAATTGAGCAAGACGGAGATGTCCCTTGCAGTCTCTGCGCCACTGTCAATCAATTTGACATCTTTTCCCATGGCATTCTGAATAATGGGACGCAGGAGGGGATAGTGGGTACAGCCTAGGACCAGGGTATCTACCTTGCCCATCATGGGACGCAGGGTTTCATAGACAACCTTCTTGGCCAGGCTGGACTGATAACTATTGGACTCAACGAGGGGAACAAACTTGGGGCAGGCTAGACTTTCTACCTGCATTTCTGGCGATAAGGCCTGTATCTTCTGCTTGTAAATGCCTGATTCCACCGTCATCACAGTGCCTAGGACACCAATTTTTCCTGATTGGCTGGCCTTAATGGCTGCGCTGGCACCAGGTAAAATCACACCTAAAACAGGGATGTCTAATTGTTCCTTAACCTCTTCCCAAGCCACTGCTGTTGCTGTGTTGCAGGCAAAAACAATCATCTTGACATTTTTTGTCAATAGAAAATTGACCAACTGCCAAGTGTATTCTCTAATTTGCTCAGCTGGTCGTGGGCCATAAGGTGCTCGTGCAGAATCGCCAATATAGACGATTTCTTCGTGGGGAAGCTGGCGCATCAATTCGCGTACCACTGTTAGCCCACCCACACCAGAATCTAAAAAACCAATCGGTCGATTATCCATAGTGAATTGGAATAGTCAGAAGACTGACTAGCCTTTCTTTTGAACTCATACTCAATGAAAATCAGGAAGAACCAAAAGACGACACCAAGCGTTCACCGGAGTAACCTAGGTGACTTGCCATCTGGTAATTTGATGTTCGCAGAGCGACAACAAGTAAAAAAGGAGCTCCCTCACTCCCATCATTTAGAACCCGTCTTCACAGTTCAGCACTTCTATCTAAGGCTAATTTTTCAGCTACTCATAGTTAGCTTTTTTCAAAATATGGTCAATATTCCTCAAAAAACTGCCTTGATGAGCGAAAAACGTTCTCTTATATAAAAGCACTTTACTTGTGAATACAGGTTTTTAACGTTCGGGTTAAAATGGGAATAGGAAGAAACTCCGTAAACAAAGAAAGTGTTGGTCAATAAGCCTTGTAGCCAGCTGTCGAGCCAGCACAGGCTAAGACGTTCCCAAACTTTGAAAAGTGAGGTTGGGCTTGGCCCAGCCTCAACTCGGTTATTTTTTCTTAGTGGCTGCTTTTTGCTGGCTCTTGATTTGGCGTAACACCTGCTGAACCTTAGCTTCGCTTGGTTTTTGTCCCATCTGGCTCATCATCAGGCGCAGGGCATTCTCATCCAAAATCGGCTTATCCGCAATAAATTTCTCAACTTGCTTGCGTGCCAAGTAGATACCAAGGGCAACTCCACCTGCCAAGGCAAGAACCACCAACAAAATAACAAGACCAATACCTAGTTTCATAGCTATCTCCTCAAATACAAATATTCTTATTTTACTTGCTCTATTATACCAAATTTTAAAGCCTTTTCCAATACCCGCCTCCAATGAAAATCAAATTCAGACGGAAATTGCTGCTACTGTCCTCAGGCTGGCCAGGAGCCGATAAGACTTACCTGTCAAATTCAAAACCATACAGGGTCGCAAAGTAATCTTCTGGGGTTTCTGCCCGACGAATCATACGTGCTCCGCCATTTTCCTCTAAAAGAATCTCCGCGGAACGCAGGCGACCGTTGTAGTTGTAGCCCATGGAGAAGCCGTGAGCCCCGCTGTCATGGATAACCAGGGTGTCACCCACTTCTGCTCGTGGCAATTCACGGTTGACCGCAAACTTGTCGTTGTTCTCGCAGAGGGAGCCCGCAACATCCACCACTTCGACTGGGGCGTCTGGTCGAGTGATGTTGGTAATGTGGTGGTAGGCGCCGTAGAAGGCTGGCCGCATGAGGTTGGCTGCTGAGGCATCGACACCGACATAGGTCCGATAGGTTTCCTTGCGGTGCAGAACCTTGGTGATGAGGTGGCCGTGAGGAGCCAGCATGAAGCGACCCAACTCGGTGAAAATCTTGACCTCTCCCATACCAGCTGGTGTGAGAATGTCCTCGTACACCTGACGCACGCCCTCACCGATAATCGCAATGTCATTAGGCACTTGGTCGGGACGATAGTTAACCCCGATACCACCTGAAAGGTTGATAAAGTCGAGCGTCACTCCTGTTTCTTCACGAATTTCCAAGGCCAGCTCGAACAACTGACGAGCCAATTCTGGATAGTAGTCATTGGTCACGGTGTTGGAAGCCAGGAAGGCATGAAGCCCAAATTCCTTGACACCCAAGTCTTTCAATTCCTTGTAGCCCTGCATAAGCTGGTCCTTGGTCATACCAAACTTGGACTCTTCTGGGTGGTCCATGATGTCCGTTCCCAGAGAGAAGATGCCACCTGGATTGTAGCGGAGGCAGACTGTTTCAGGAATACCAGCCACATTTTTTAGAAATTCAATATGCTCGTAAGCATCCAGGTTAATGGTCGCCCCAACTTCTCTGGCATAGACAAATTCCTGAGCCTGCGTGTCGTTAGAGGTAAACATGATGTCGGTGAAACCGAGTTTGGCACTCATCAGCACTTCTACATCGGTCGCACAATCGACACCGCAACCTTCTTCCTTCAGAATGTTCAAGATAGCTGGAGTCGGTGTTGCCTTGACGGCAAAATATTCCTTGAAACCCTTGTTCCAAGAAAAGGCTGCATTGAGGGCACGCGCCTTCTCCCGAATCCCTTTTTCATCGTACAAATGAAAGGGGGTTGGAAATTGATTGGTAATGGTTTCAAGGGCTTCTTTACTAATAAACGGTGTTTTTGTCATAACTCATTCTCCTAAATTTTCTAACTATTATAGCACAAAGCCAGCAGAAAACCCACTCCGAGACCGAGCAAATAGAGAAGAAGAGTTGGGCGCCTAGCCACTGCTACTGATAACGGCCAAAATAGCAAACTGGAAAAACAAATTGGGAGTGAGGCAGAACACCTTGTGTTCCATCTCACTCCCATGATGATTCCTTATTTTTTATTCATCAACCAGAATCCTAATCGCGGTTTAGCACTCCAAAGATACGGAGAAGATTGAGAAAGAGGTTGATAAAGTCCAGATAGAGTTGGAGAGCCATCGAAACGACCCAACCTTGGCCAACATTGCCACCTGTTTCCTCAAAAACATTGCGGATCCGTTGGTTATCATAGGCAATCAAGCCTGAGAAAATCAAAACTGAAACGATTGACATGATGAAACTCATGCCAGAGCTACGGAGAAAAATATTGATGACACTTGCGATAATCAGCCCCCAGAGAGCCGCAAGAAGTGCCTGTCCCATCCCCGTCAAATTTTTCTTAGTAGTCACTCCAATGACTGCCATAACGACAAACATAAGCGCCGCAGATAGGAAAGCCAGCAACACTGTCTCACCTGTGTAGGCCAACAGGACCACACTCAGGGTAAAACCATTGGTCAAGGAATAGAGTAAAAACATAGGCAGGGCCATCGGGCTGTTCTTTGCTGCCATGGCAGAAGCTGCAACCACTAAGGCAATCTGGCCAAACATGACAATCATGAGCAGGGCAGTGTTGCCATACAGTACGGCAAGGAGGCTTTCCTGAAAGAGAGTTACTGTCAAAAAGGACACAAGGGCAGATAGACCAATCCCCATGGCAACGACGCCATAAATTTTACCGAAGAAACGGTTGAGGGCAGTTTGGTCCGTCTGGTTGATAATGATTGAATTATTGTTCATACTAATTCTCCTAGTTGTTTATTGAAAACGGAGGACCTTGCGGTTCTTCCATTTGTATTGTAGCGGAAGGGTAAACTCTCTGATTGCCCAATATTTGTCAACACAGGTCACAATCCACGATTCCTTGTAGCGAGGCGGAGCAATGGTGGCCCCAAACATGTGTTTGACGATGATGTCCTCTTCTAGTCGGTTCAGCTTGGTCAGCTTTTGAGCATTGCGCTTGGCAATCCTTGGATGAATCCAAGCGTGGCTCTTGTTAAACTTCGTATCACGCCAATCATAGAAAAAGAGATCGTGCAACAGTCCCCCGCGAGCAGTTGACTTGGCATCCCAGCCAAATTTCTTGGCAATCTTATAGCTGGTATAAGATACATTGATTGAATGTTCCAGACGTGTCGAGTGATAATGATGTGGAATCTCTCCCAACTTTTGCACTTTTGGCATTTCAATCAGATGCCCAACGTAGTTCATATATTCTGTATCTTGTTTATACATGGCCTTTTCCACCTCGTTTGCTTATTATACCACACTCTAGCAAAAGTCACTTAAATAAAGCTAAAAAGTAGGATTCCTGCTGCAACCGCTACATTCAAACTCTCCGCCTGACCTGGCATGCTGATATGAACCAGCTGGTCAGCCTCTTCCGTCACAAATGAAGAAATCCCCTGGCCTTCATTGCCCATGACAAGAGCAAAGCTTGTGGCAGGGGAGATGTTTTTATAATCAAGGGAGTGACTGGATAAGGTGGTCGCCAAAATTTGGACTTGACTGGCCTGTAAACACGAGAGAATGTCTGCTATGGGCATTCGGTAGACTGGTAGATGAAAATGGCTTCCCTGCATGGAGCGGAGTACCTTCATATTGTAAATATCTGCTGATTTGTCCGTCAAAAAGACCCCATCAAAACCAGCCGCATCCGCTGTCCGAATCATGGTTCCGACATTGCCTGGGTCCTGAACATCTTCTAAAACCAAGAACTTCCCGCTGAGCTGGCTAGGCAGGGGCTGAACAGGCAGGGCTACCTGAGCAAGGACCCCTTGCGGGGTCTGCGAATCCGCCAAATCCTGCATGATTTCGGGTGTCACTAACCTGACAGATGGCAGGTCTGCCACCCGCCCGGCGTACTCTTCCAAGACCAAAATCTGCTCAATCAGAGCACCTGCTGCGATGGCCTCCTCCAGCAAATGCCAACCTTCGATAAGATAGGAATGCTTGCGGTATTTTTTCTGCTGCAATTTTTTTAGGTGCTTCACCAGACTATTAGACTTCGATCGGATAATTTCCATAGCACTCTCGTTTTCTTTCTTTTCCAACCATGATATAATAAAGTGAAGTTCTTGTCAAAGGAGAATACTATGAGAAAGGTAAAAATGATTGCTTCTGGGCGTGTTCAGGGAGTTGGCTTTCGTTGGTCTGTCCAGTTTTTAGCCCTCGAAATCGGTGACATCTATGGCCGCGTATGGAATAATGAGGACGGAACGGTCACCATCCTAGCCCAGTCGGAACATGCTGACAAGCTCAGCCATTTTATCCATCAAATCCGTAAAGGTCCTTCTCGGGCAGCTAAGGTCAGCTATCTGGACGTCACTCTGGCTAATTTTCCGGATCTGACCGATTTCCAGGTCAAGCATATATAAGACTTGTATATTTTCAGCAAAACAAGTACAATAGAGAGTATACTGAAAAAAAGGAATGGTAAAACGTGAAAAATAAAAAAGCGCTTCTGTTGTCAGGGCTTGCTCTGTCAACACTTGTATTTCTATCTGGCTGTGTCCAAACCGACAAGCAAGGGCTTCCGACAGGGGAAGGTTGGGTCTACAACTACTTGGTAGAGCCGATGGGGAACCTGATTAAGTTCTTTGCTGAAAATCAGGGGCTGGGCTTTGGTGTAGCTATTATTGTTGTGACGCTGATTGTGCGTTTCTTGATTATGCCTCTTGGTATCTATCAAACCTGGAAGTCTACCTACCAGTCTGAGAAGATGAATTATCTCAAGCCAATCTTGGGTCCTATCCAAGAACGCATGAAAAATGCTGGTTCTCAAGAGGAACAGCTGGCTGCACAACAAGAGTTCTTCGCAGCGCAGAAACAGTATGGTGTGAGCATGTTTGGCGGCATGGGCTGCTTGCCTCTCTTGATTCAAATGCCATTCTTCACTGCTCTCTTCTACTCAGCCCGTTATACAGAAGGGATTTCTGAAGCCACCTTCTTAGGTATTGACCTTGGTTCTCCAAGTATCGTCCTGACTGCTATTGCTGGTATTCTCTACTACGGTCAATCATTGCTCATGCAGGTTGGCATGGATGAGGAGCAAAAGAAACAGATGAGAGCTATGGCTTTGATGAATCCAATCATGATTGTCATCTTCTCCTGGAGTTCCCCTGCCGGCGTTACACTCTACTGGGTTGTCGGTGGTATCATCGGTCTCATCCAACAAGCTTTGACCAACTTCATCATCAAACCACGTATTCGTGCTAGAGTAGAGGAAAAATTTAAAAATAATCCTCCAAAACCATACAAGTCTACAGCCAAGGATGTCACACCACAAACATCTGCTGTCATTGACAAACCATCTTCAAAGAAGAATAATCGCAACTCTGGCAAACAGCGTTCAAGATAATTAAAAAAACAGGAAAAACTCGGCTATGTTTGAGTTCTTCCTGTTTTTTTGCGTAAAAATGACCTTCAGCTGCAAAACAAAAAGCGAGTTATGCCCAAAGAACCTTTCTTCAGGTATAACGCGCTTTCTACGGCTTACTTTGTTTTTTCAACCTTTAAAATTTTAACAGAGTAGCTACCAGCAGGTGTTTCAACTGTTACCTCGTCTCCTGTCTTTTTACCAATGAGGGCATGGCCGATCGGAGATTCATTGGAAATTTTGTTAGCAAAGGCATCTGCTCCTGCAGCGCCGACAATATGGTAGACTTCCTCTTCTGACTCACCAACTTCTTGAACCGTCACTGTCTTACCAATCGCTACTTCGTCTGCTGCAACCGCGTCGCTGTTGACAATTTCTGCATAGCGAATCTTGGTTTCAATGGTTGAAATCTGTCCTTCTACAAAGGCCTGTTCATCTTTTGCTGCTTCGTACTCTGAGTTTTCTGATAAGTCACCGTAGGAACGAGCAATCTTGATACGTTCAACAATTTCTGGACGGCGAACAAGCTTGAGTTCTTCTAATTCTTTTTCTAATTTTACCTTTTCTTCCAAGGTCATTGGATAGGTTTTTTCTGCCATTTTTTCTTCCTTTTTCTGTTTTTTTATGAAAACAAAATTATGTGGTGCCCCACATAATTTTGTCACGGGAAATCCCTTTTTTATTCTAAGTGTGCATTGACATAGGTGGCAACGTTCTGGTCATGCTCTTCAATGGTCGTAGCAAAATAAACCGTGCCTGTTGTCACATCTGCAACAAAGTAATAGTATTCTGTCTGGTTGGCATTGATGGTTGCTTCAATGGCTGACAGACTAGGACTATCAACTGGGCCAGGCATGAGACCTGTTCTCCAGTAGATGTTGTATGGTGATTCGATGGATGTATCGATATTGGTATCTTCTTCCAAGGTCGTTTCCTGACCTAGCTTGCCTTGTGCATAGAGGATTGCAATGTTGGATTGCAATGGCATCTCCGCATTGAGGCGGTTAAAGAATACACTTGCGATGTTACGACGGTCTTCGTCTGTCGAACCTTCTTTTTCAACAAGTGAGGCCAGGGTCAGCACTTCATTGACAGTCAAATTCTTGGCCGCAATCGTCTCATAATATGGTTGGAGACGGGCATCCATGGCTGCAATCATCTGGCTGACGATGTCTTCCATGGTCGTCGCTTCTTCATACTCATAAACCGCTGGGAAGAGATAGCCTTCTAGCTGGTAGAGTACTCCGCTGTCGGCTGCTGGTAGACTGGCAAATAGGTTTGGATAAGCTGCTACCATGCGGTTGATGAAGTCCGGATTAGTGACAGTCGCCATAAACTGTTCTGCTGTAAACGGTGTCGTATCATTTGGATCATCCGTCATCGCATTGAGCGTCACTGCTTGGGCAATTTGATTGAGGGTATAGCCTTCAACAACTAAAATCTTACCTGCTGGCTCATTTTGAGCTGTCGGGGTGCCACTTTCCTGTAGGGCCTTAGCAATATCATCCACAGACATGCTCTGTGTCAGGTTGTAGAATCCACTATGGAAATTGTTGTAACTCTTGATTTTAGAGTAATAATTGAAGACTGTTGCATTCTTAATCAGCTTATGCTCAACCAAGATCTTACCGATTTCAAGCGTGGATGAACCTTCTGGAATTTCCACCTGTATGGTTTCAGTAGCTTGGGCATTGACTGGTTCCAGATTTGATTTTACCCAGACATAACCAAAAATACCGGTTGCTAGTAGCGCCACTATAACAAGAGACATGACAACTGAAACAATCCGCTTGGCTGTCTTATCTTGCTTCTTCCGCTTATGCTTGCTGTGAGTACGGCGTCTTGGTTGACTGGTAGGAACGACTGCTTGGCTGGTTGCGACACGCGGTGGTTTCGGGGCTACGATTGTCTCCTCCAAGTTATCTTCCCTTACTGCTGGGAAGTCTTCCTTAGGCAACTCTGGCAAGGTGTCCTCGGTCAAAACTGGGCTAGAACCTGTGGTATCTTGCGCCAACTCGGCCTCAACAGGGTCAGAAGGGCGCGCTTCGAGCGGCTCTGGCAGGTTAGCGGAACTTGCCGCGACAAGGTTGCGGAGTTCCTCTAGGTTGCGCTCAACTGTATTTTGTAATTCCTGTTGTGGTGCTTGGCTGACAGGCTCTACTTCCAGTGGCGGAAGTAGTTCTTCAATAGCTGCTGGAGCAACAGCAGGCTCTTCAACTGGTTCTACTGAAACAGGTTTCTCTTGAATTGGCTCTACTGCGGGTAGGACAATCTGTTCTTCTTCGAGATGAACGGTTTCCTCTTCCGTTTCCTGACCATCTTCTGTCACATAGGATTTAGGGAAGGCGAGGCGGTCAATCTTAACCACTTCACGGGCTTCTGGGTCGGTCGGTCTAGTCTCTGCAACACCAACTTCCTCCACAACTTGTTGTTTCACGACATGTGCTACATCCTCTGGCTGTTCAGCGGCTCGCTTGGCCTTCAGTTCTTCCAGATCACGTAAAATTTGATCACGAAAACTTGATGGATGTGAATTGTTTTCATTCTCTTTTGTCACAATTCCGCTCCTTTCACACAGTTACTATACATTATATCTCAAAGGCCTTATAAATGCAAGAATTTCCTTTTTCTACAAGGCTTTCCAATACATATCATACCAGACCTGACCTCCGAACTGAGACTGAGATGGTCCGCAGTCTTCAAATTGATTCATCTCATAATAGTTGAGCAGATGGTCTTTGCAGGTCAAGCCAATTCCCTGGTACTTTCCTGCCACTGCTAGCTCCTTCAAGGCTGCCAATAAAAGCGTGCCGATTCCCTGTCCCTTGTACTGGGGCGCAATAGACAGGCTGACAATGGCCAGATGAGGACCTTGGGGGAGACTGGAGGCTGTCAGATAAAAGAGGTCATCCATGACCGTTGACTGCTCCGATGGGCAGGCCAGAATAAAGCCCGCTATTTCTCCTTCATTTTCCATGACCAAGCAGGTCTGGGGCAACAGTTGGACATAGGTAGCCAGGACCTCTTCTGAAATCTGCTCCTGAGGTGAAAAATTTATCTGCTCCAGTGCATGAATTTGTTCCAGGTCTGAAGATTGAACAAAACGGATATTCATCATTCACTCCATATAGCTGAAAAACAGGGGCCTGAGGCCTCCGTCTTTCTGGTTTATTGCATATTGTTTGTTAGGTTGGACAAAAGTCGCTCAAAGGAATATTCATAGGCCTGAATATCTCCTGCTCCCATGAAAACAAAGACAGCATTGCTGTGATCTAGCAATGGCGATGTATTTTCGACCGTCACCAGACCGCCTTTCTTGGTAATTTTCGCTGCCAAGTCTTCTACCTTGACCTCGCCCGTATCGGTTTCGCGGGCTGAACCGTAGATGCGCGCCAGATAAACAGCGTCTGCGCCATTGAGGGCTTCTGCAAATTCATCTAAAAGGGCAATGGTCCGCGTAAAGGTGTGAGGTTGGAAAATCGCTACCAATTCCTTGTTCGGGTATTTCTGTCTCGCCGCATCAATAGTGGCAATGATTTCGGTTGGGTGATGGGCAAAATCATCAATAATCACCGTATCGTTGACGACTTTCTCTGTAAAGCGGCGCTTAACTCCCGCAAAGGTTTTCATGTGTTCTGCCACCAAGTTCAAGTCAAAACCTGCAATGTAAAGGTTAGCAATAACAGCTGTCGCATTCATCACATTATGTTTACCAAAGGTCGGAATTTGAAATTGACCCAGTTCCTCTCCCTGGTAGCGCACCTTAAACTGCGAACCTATGGTTGATGGTTTGAAATCATAGGCTACAAAATCATTTCCTTCCGCAAAGCCATAGTAGTAAATAGGGACATTAGCTGTAACCCGGCGCAGTTGCTCATCCTCTCCATAAACAAAGAGGCCTTTTGTAACTTGTTTTGCATAGTCATTGAAGGCATTGAAGACATCCTCCAGACTTGTAAAATAGTCTGGGTGGTCAAAGTCAATGTTGGTGATAATACTGTATTCTGGATAATAGGGAGCAAAGTGGCGCTCGTACTCATCTGATTCAAATACAAAATAGCGGGCATTCTCTGAACCACGACCTGTTCCATCCCCTATCAAGAATGAGGTGTCTGTAATATTGCGCATGACATGCGCCAGCAAACCAGTTGTTGATGTCTTGCCATGGGCACCTGCCACACCAAAACTGGTAAAGCCCTTCATGAAGTCACCTAAAAATTCGTGGTACCGTTTGTAGGCAATCCCTTGCGCATCCGCATAGGCAATCTCAACATTGTTTTCTGCTTTGAAGGCATTGCCTGCGATAAGTTCGACATCAGCGGTGATATTTTTCTTATCAAAAGGTAAGATGGTAATCCCTGCCTGTTCTAAACCGCGCTGTGTAAAATAGTAATCATCTTTATCACTTCCCTGAACCTTATGGCCCATTTGATGCAACATGAGAGCTAGGGCACTCATTCCTGAACCCTTGATTCCAATAAAATGATAGGTTTTAGTCATAATTTTCCTCTTCTATATGTGTCAAATTCAATTCTTGGGCTAATTGGCGTTCTCGCTGTGTTTTACGCTCAGGGTAGTTGTAAACCTGGCTCTTCCTCAAGAAATCATAGGAGTTTTTCTTAATAACCTGTTCCTGTTCCCTATCCTTCTTTTTCAAGGAATAGACAGTTGGCGTATCGGCTAAAATGTAGTCGGTCTGCCGCAATTTATCCGCCAGGCGCGTCATCTGCTCAACCTTTGATTCCTTTATAGGAATAAGCGGTGGGCGGCTCACGACTTTGGCTGGCATAGGCTTATCATCTCGCAGATAAGTCGCAGAACGTTTTTTCTTCAGATCTTCCCTAGCCTGTTCACGGGCTAGCTGCCCTTGAGTTTTTTCAGGCGATGGCTTGGGTTTGGTTAGCTGCTGGTGACGATCCCTGCGCGAATAGCCACTGGGTCTTGACTCAAATAGTGGTGGTAACAGTTCTTCTTCTGTATAGCCAACAGGCTCTGGGCGGCTCTCCACCTTGGGCTCCACTGGCAGACCATAGTCCTTTTCCTGATAAGGGCCCTTGATATTACTAATCAGATCACTTTCTTCATATAAACTCATAATTGGATTTGCTTCAACCATTGCCTCGTCATCGGCAACGAGCGGAAATCTTTTTTCTTGTCTAATCATAAGTCTTCCTTTCAAAGCCTAATTATACCATATTCACAGAAAATTTGCCTACTTCTTTGCGTCTCTCACGTCAGACCTAAAATATCCTTGATGTCATCGACAGTCAGACTGGCTCTGGAATCCTGACCGTCCAGTACCGTTTTCACTAGGTTTTTCTTGTTTTCTTGCAGTTCTAGGATTTTTTCTTCAATGGTTCCTCGGGTAATCAGGCGGTAGCATTCAACCTTTTCTTCCTGACCCATACGGTGGGCACGACTGATGGCCTGGGCTTCAACTGCTGGGTTCCACCAGAGGTCTACCAGAATGACTGTATCTGCTCCAGTCAAATTGAGCCCGACCCCTCCTGCTTTGAGGGAAATGAGAAAGGCATCTCGGCTGCCTGCATTGAAGGCTCGGGTCATTTCCTGACGCTGGCTGGCTGGGGTGGAACCTGTCAGCGTATAGGAACTAAGTCCAAGTTCCTGCACCAGGCCTTCTATTTTGTCTAGCATGGTCTTGAACTGTGAGAAAATCAACACACGATGTTTGCCTTCCTTGAGCTGAAGCAGGAGCTGGCCCAGACTGTTCAACTTTCCGCTGTCCCCCTTGTAATCATCCATAAACAGACTAGGAGTATCACAAATCTGCCGCAGGCGGGTAATGCCCGATAGGATTTCAATTTTACTGCGATTGATTTCCGCGTCATCCACTCCGATGATTTTGGCTTGCATTTGCTGTAGCTGGGCGAGGTAGATTGCCTTCTGTTCAGCTGTTAATTCATTTAGAACATTGATTTCTGTCAAATCTGGCAATTCCTGCAAGACATCTTCCTTGTGGCGTCGTAGGACAAAGGGTTGAATCATCCGAGCAACCTCTTTGGCAGTTAATTTACCAAATTCTTGCTTAGACGGTAGGAGACCTGGCAGAACAATCTGAAAGATGGACCACAGTTCTGTCAAATGATTTTCGATTGGGGTGCCGGATAAGGCAAAACAATTTCCAACCTCAAATTCTCTCAGAAGCTGGGCAATTTTAGATTGAGCATTTTTCATGACCTGGGCCTCATCCAAAATCAAATAATCAATCGCATGGACCTTATAACTCTCTATATCTTGCCTAAAGGATGGATAGGAAGTGACTAAAATCTGATGATTCTCACCAATAATCTGCTCACGTTGTTCCTTGGTTCCGTAAACAACTGCCACATCGAGTTGAGGTGCGAACCTGCGACATTCCTCCTGCCAGTTGTAAATAAGACTAGACGGTGCAAGAATCAAGACCTTGCTCTGGTCGCAGGCGGGACTGGATAGAAAAGCAATGGTCTGCAAAGTCTTGCCCAGTCCCATATCGTCAGCCAAAATACCGCCAAAACCATACTTATCCAGCATGGACAACCATTTGACCCCTGTCTGCTGGTAGTCACGCAAAGGACTGGTCAAGCGCAGCTGAGGCAAGGGAAACTGGTCAGGTCTGGCCAAATTGCTGGCCATCTCAGTCAGTTCTTCTGAAAATGTCACCTGATCCATGTCAGCAAAGCTCTGAGCTAATTGGTAACCAGCCAAGGCATGGACCTGCAACTGCCCATTTCGTCCATAGCGCGCTCGTAAATCCAGCAGGGTTTGGCTAATTTTCTTGGCCTCTTCATCAAAGACAAGAACCTTACCTGTCGAGCTAGTATAGTGATCTTCTTGTTTGAGCAGGGCTTGGATAGCCTCGTGGATTTCTGCCTGGTCAATGCCTGTTAGATCAAAGGAAATATCCAGCAAGGAGCCATTTTTACGGACACTCAGCTGAGGACTGGTCTCAATCAGGCTCTCCTGCAAGTCTTCCGAAAGGTAGACTTTCCCCATCTTTTCCAGCAGGGGAAGTTGGTGCTGAAAGAAGGGATACAAATCATCCTTGGTCAAGGCTGGACGAAAGGCCTGATAATTGCCACGGAAACCAGCCGCCTGGACCGCTTGATGAGTGGCTTCAAGGTGCTGAAAATGGCTTGCAAAAGGCAGAGCCTCTACTTCTTTCTGACTGGCAACCTTGCGACCTGCAAAGTCCAAAATCAACTCCAAGACCAAGCCACCATTTTCCTGCCTTTGAATATGAAATTCAGGTGTAAAATCATGAATCTTAAACCGTTTGGGTGCCTGGACGGTTCCGATTGTCTGCAAATCCAGCAAGCCAAGCGCCAGCCGATCTTGATCCTGAAAATCCAGCTGAACCTTCTTCACACCTGACTCTGTCGGCACTAAGTCGGACAAGTGCCGCACCAATTTTTCCTGCCTGCGGTCCAAAACATAAATAACTCCGTCCGCCAATAGGTAGCGACCATGAAACAGTTGGCGGACTGGCCTTTCCTGCACAACCATTTCAATCATGTGAGTGTGCACCGTCACCTCAAAGCGAAACAGCTCAACCTCCGAGGTCAAGGGCAGGACAGGAAGCGATGTATAAGTAGCCTGCTCATAAGAAAAATGAAAGCCCTCCAAGCGCCCCAACAAGTCCAATCCCTCTTCAAAATAGGCCTGCGGCAGACGAAAATGGCGACCAAAATGCACTAGAATATCCGAGTCCAGACTAGCTTTTTCTGGCACCAAATTCCACAAGAAATCAAGGACCGCCTGACTGGCTTCATCAAAGTTCTCATAGGCGACTTGCTCGTAATAATTCTTACCAATCTGATACTGACCGCCATCCTTGACCAAACGCAAAAAGGCCCCAATATCCCGCACAATATAAGCACGCTGATCCGGCAGACGACTTATCTTCAAGGTCCAATCTATCTGCCGATCGTACAGCAACAGACTCCCCTCCACAGACAGCTGGTACTTGACACCAAATTCTGGCAGGGGCTGGAGGATTTCATCCAAAAACAGACCGCCAAAATAGGTCCGACGCACCGTTTCCTTATGGCTTTCCCCCTCTTCCTGAAGGGCCTGCACCAGACCTTTTCCAGCCTCATCATTTTTTAAAAAATACTCCGTGGCAGCCAAATGCTGACAGTAACCCTTGCTATGGAATAACTGGCAGCTACAGTCTAAATCCTGGTCATCTTCCCCGTAAACAAAGCGTTCCCCAGCAATGTTTAGCGTCATTTTCCCAAATTCACTATCCAGAACAGTCAGCTGCCCCGCCTCATACAAATCAATTCCCTCTTGGCGAATCCGCCCCGGCATCATTCTACTCATTTTCCACACATATCCTTTTTAATTCATCCTTTCATTATAGCATAATTTCCACCAGAACTCCCTGCCTAGGTATCAAAAAAACACCAGTTGCTCAGCTGATGTTCTTAGGAAATCCTTTTATAAAACAGGGTGATTTTACACATTTTTATGAAGGTGTTGAGACTTCTCCAGATTCCAAACAGAAGAAAAGGCAGGAAACAGAGAGCAACCAGCAGGGAAAACAAGCCCTTTCCTTTCAAGAAAGCTATGAGGAAAAAGACTGTAACAAAAGCAAGCAAGGCAGCCATCAAGAGATTGGTCAGAACGCCTAGCCAGCCCAGCCAGTAGCGAAGTCCAAAGGGAGGGTACTTTCTTTCATCAAAATCCGCCAGCCCAGTCAAAAATTCAAAAACAAGTTCACCAATGAATTCCATCCTAGCCTCCCTTTCTCACTTGCTGATAATACCTAGTCCGTCGAATCATGATTTTGATAGCCTTGTAAGACAGAAAGGTCAGCAAAGCTGCTCCCAGTAAACAGAAAAGGAAAATCCCGACCAATACCTTCTCAAACTGACTGTAGACCATGATTGTTCCAAGGACGATGACTATAAAACCAGTCAGGAGGGAGACCAAAACCGCCCAAACACAAGCAACTAGCCCCAGCCAATAACGCAGACCAAAAGGCTTATAATTGTTATCTTCATAATGGACTAGAAAAAGAACTAAAGCTGAGAGACAGACAAAAATCATCTGCAAGACTGAAAACGTTACCATATCAACTCCTCCTAGCCTAATTATAGCAAATTTATGATTCATGGCAAAGAAAGGCCTAGTCCAAAAGTCTAGGCCCACTGATATAAAATTAATACTCAATGAAAATCAAAATCAGACTAGCTCCAAAGGTTTGGGGAACCTTTGGAGGTTGGAGAAAGGGCGAACAAAGTTCGCTACAAAAAGGTTTGGGGAACCTTTGGAGGTTGGAGATAGAGCGAACGTAGTTCGTTTCTACTTACGCAGATAGAACCCTGTTACTATTTTGTTTCAAGGTAACAGGCTGAAAGGCTCCACTGGAGCCTTTCACTCATCAAATCAAGTCAACAACATCTGCTTTTGATTTTTGAAGAGTATAAGTCAACATCTCAGCACTGGGGGTGAGCCCTACCTCTCACATCATTCAAGGTCTGGGGAGTGAAAGAGTCTGGGAATAGACTCTTTCAGCTGGTCACCTTGAAATTAGAAAGTGACCATAGTGTATCCAAGCTTAGATACTAGGAAACAAGGTAAAAAAGGTGGAAATAAAGACTTGTTGACGAATTCTTCTTTTAAGTGTTACGTTCTTTCCCACTCCCATATAAGAGATAGTTTTTCACTAATCAAGGCAGTTTTTTGAGGGAATACTGACTGTATTTTGAAAAAAACTAAGGCTGAGTAGCTGAAAAACTAGCCTTAGATGGAAGTGTTGAACTGTGAATACAGGTTCTTATTTCCGCTTCCGTGCAATCAGATGAATCGGTGTTCCTTCAAAGACAAAGGCCTTGCGGATTTGATTTTCCAAGAAACGCATATAGGAGAAGTGCATAAGCTCTTCTTCGTTGACAAAGATGACAAAGGTCGGTGGCTTGGTCGCAACTTGTGTCGCATAGAAAATCTTGAGGCGTTTGCCCTTGTCGGTCGGTGTCGGGTTAATGGCAATGGCATCCATGATGACATCGTTGAGGACAGCTGACGGAATACGAGTATTCTGGCTTTCGCTGATGGCCTTAATCATCTCAGGCAACTTGTGCAAGCGTTGTTTGGTCAAGGCCGATACGAAGACAATCGGTGCGTAAGACAAGTACTGGAATTGGTCGCGGATATCATCTTCCCATTTCTTCATGGTGTGGT
>CAMBAD010000028.1 GCA_945864085.1 uncultured Streptococcus sp. | reverse complement strand
AGTCTACCAAATGGGACGGAGCGTGAACAGATACCTGGTTATAGGGCGGTTACAAACAGCTTGACTTTGGTATTCAGTATATGCAAAAAACCAGTTCCCACGTGGGAACTGGTTTTTCGATTCGCCCCTTAGTCGTCATGTTTGAACAAGGGGTGGGTAGCTTGGTGGATGTGGCGGGCTGTGGCCGCATTGTTCATGGTGTAGAGGTGAACACCAGCTACATCATTGGTCACTAAGTCAATAATCTGATCCACTGCATAGGCCAGACCGGCAGCACGCAGTGATTCTGGGTTGTGTTCGTATTTTTCCAGAATAGCTTTAAACTTTCTTGGCAGGCGGATGTTTTCACAGGTTTTTAGAAGACGGAGGGCCTGATTCCTGTTGATGATGGGCATAATTCCTGCAATAATAGGCACCTCGATGTCTGCTAGGGAACATTTCTCCTGAAAATCGTAGAAAACCTCGTTGTCAAAGAAGAGCTGGGTGACCAGACTAGAACAGCCTGCATCAACTTTCTTTTTCAGATTCTTGATGTCAGATACAGAGTTTGGTGACTCTGGATGGACTTCTGGATAGCAGGCACCGATGATGTCAAAGTGAGGGGCCTCCTCTTTGATAAAGGAAATCAAATCCGTCGCATAACGAAAGTCCTCCTTGGGAGGAAGCCCGTCAATAATGTCGCCACGAAGTGCCAAGATTCGTTGTACCCCGATGTCATCAAGTGCGGTCAGGACAGATTTCACCTTGTCCCTTGTCAGATAGGCAGCCGGCAAGTGGGCAATCGAGGGAATCTGGAGGTCATTATGAATATGGTCTGCCAGACGAACGGTGGTTTCTTCCACATTGAGGTTGTTGTTGCTACAAGTCACACTGATAAAATGAGGGGCCAAGTCCTGCATCTCCTTGAGGGCTTGGAGTATTTTTGTATTGCCTACTTCTGGTTTAGGAGGAAAAATTTCAAAGGAGAGGCTGGGAGCTTGACCTGTCATATATCTTAGAGTTCCTTTCTAGCTGCCTTGGCCGCTTGTGTTAAGTGGATAAGGCTTTCTTTTGTTTCACGTTCACCGCGTGTTTTCAGACCACAGTCTGGGTTGATCCAAACCTTTTCTTTTGGTACTTTGGCAAGAATTGCTGTAATAGTATGTTCAATTTCTTCAACGGCAGGGACCCGCGGTGAGTGGATGTCATAGACACCAGGGCCAACCTGAGTTTGGAAGTTTTGAGCCTTGAGTTCATCGAGGATGATCAGATTTGAACGGCTGGCTTCAAAGGAGATAACATCCGCATCCATATTGTCGATGGCTGGGATGATGTCGGTAAATTCGCTGTAACACATGTGGGTGTGGATTTGCGTATCTGGAGCAACAGTAGAGTGTACCAAGCGGAAGGCTGGAATAGCCCAATCAAGGTATTCGCTGTACCAGTCGCTGCGACGCAGTGGCAATTTTTCACGAAGGGCAGCTTCGTCGATTTGGATAATCTTGATACCAGCCGCTTCCAGGTCAAGAACCTCCTCCTTAATCGCAAGGGCGATTTGAAGGGTAGATTCCTTGATGGTAATGTCCTCACGAGGGAAAGACCAGTTGAGGATAGTGACAGGGCCTGTCAACATACCTTTGACTGGTTTGTTTGTGCGGCTTTGCGCATAGCTAGACCACTTGACAGTAATTGGGTTTAGACGAGTAACATCACCCCAGATGATTGGTGGTTTCACCCCACGCATACCGTAGGATTGAACCCATCCGTTCTTGCTAAAGAGGTAGCCAGACAAGTTTTGACCGAAGTATTCGACCATGTCGTTGCGCTCAAATTCACCGTGAACGAGGACATCAAAGTCCACTTCTTCCTGCCATGCAATCCATTCATCTGTACGGGCAGCAAGGAAGGCATCGTATTCTGCTTCTGTGATTTCGCCACGACGGAAGGCCAAACGAGTGCTACGGACATCCTTGGTTTGTGGGAAAGAACCGATGGTGGTGGTTGGCAAGAGCGGTAACTGGAGTTTTTCACGTTGGATGGCTTCGCGTTCAGCAAAGGCAGGTAAGCGTGTATAGTCCGCATCTGTCAATCCTGCTAGGCGCTCTTCCAAAGCTTTGTCTTTGCCAACCCGTTCGAGGGCAAAGAGGGCCTTGTTGGCTGCTAGGGCTGCATCGCCTTGACCTTTACGGATGGCATCCAAATCACGCAATTCGCTCAATTTTTCAACAGCAAAGGCAAAGTGGTTGAGGATGGCAGGTTCAAATTCTTCATTAGCAGTTGTAAATGGCACATGAAGGAGGGAACAAGAGGTGGTCAAAACCAGGTTTTGGGCTGGAATGGCTTCTAGGATAGCCAGGCTCTTCTCATAATTGTTGCGCCAGATGTTTTTACCATTGACGATACCTGCGTAGAGGGTTTTATCAGCTGGGAAGCCGGTTGCCACAAGAGCTGCGGTTTCCTTACCTTCAACAAAATCCAGTCCAATCGCGTCAACAGGGAGGTTGGTCAATTCTGTGTAAATATCGCGAACATCGCCAAAGTAGGTCTGGATGAGAACTTGCAGGCCTTTTTTATCTGCCAAGAGTGTCTGATAGATGTTTAGGAAGAAGGCTTTTTCTTCTGCGGTCAAATCCTTAACCAGGCTAGGCTCGTCCAATTGGATTTTCTCAGCACCAAGCTCTGCCAATTTGGCAAAGACTTGTCCATAGGCTGCGACCAGGCTAGCGGCAACATCTGCTGCAGTCACGCCATCTTCAAACTCGGTCAGCTGAAGGAGGGTGAAGGGGCCGACCAAGACAGGACGAGTGATGATTCCCAAGTCTTTTGCTTCTTGGAATTCATCGAAGATTTTGTGGCCAGCTAATTTAATCTCAGTATCTTTTTCGATAGCTGGAGCGATATAGTGGTAGTTGGTGTTGAACCATTTTTTCATGGGTCTTGCACGGACATCACCTTTTTCCCCTTGGTAACCGCGCGCCAGGGCAAAGTATTTTTCAAGGTCGGTCAAGTCCAAGGCTTGAACAGATTGGGGAACAATGTTGAAGAGGACAGCCGCGTCCAAAACATTGTCATAATGAGAGAAGTCGTTGCTTGGAATCTCAGTGATACCAGCTTCTTTGACGATTTTCCAGTGCTTAGCCCGCAGGTCTTTGGCTGCAGCCAAGAGTTCTTTTTGGGCAATTTCCTGACGGAAGTATTTTTCAGTGATAAATTTCAATTCGCGGTGCTCGCCGATACGAGGGAAGCCGATGATAGTTGTAGACATAAGTATCCTCCATAATCTTTTTATGCTCATATCCTAACAGAAAAAGAGGCTCTTGTATAATTGCTATTTTTTAGAGAAACGTATAGTTTTTAACTATAACTAAGACGGATTCCCTTCTAAAATCAGAACGCCTACCTTCGTTCAAGCAAATTTGGGCTTGATTTATCGGTTTATCTGGCAGGATCTCAATTTGATCGGGCATTGTAGAAATCGGGTTGCAGTCCTATATAAAGGAAGTTTGGCCGCCTGGTGCCCGCGTCAGCTATAGTCATTTGAATTATCTTTGATACATCGTCACTTTCGACTTGCCGTACTCTAGTACAGCCTGCGCCTCAGTTCCTTGTCTGAAAGCTAATTCATTCGACTATATTTTCCAAAAGCCACAGCACCAGTCTCCAAGTGCTCGGCAAATCCAATATGGAAGAGTAGTGGCAAGAGGCGGCATGCCCCTCCTAGCTTGAGTATAAGTAAAACCTATTGCCTTATAAAACATCTATATTAGACAGCTGGCAGGCTCCGTGCTAAAATGAGTGAACATTGGTTGAAAGGAGTATTCCATGGGAAAAATTATCATCGGAATTTCTGGAAATGAACAAGAGTTTCCAACAAAATCGGGTCGAACCTATGTGACTGTAGCGCGTGAATTGGCAGATGGGATTCGACAGGCAGGTGGTCTGCCCCTGGTTATCCCCATGGGCACGCCAGACCTGGCGAAGGAGTATGTTGATATGATTGATAAGCTGGTCTTGTCAGGCGGACAACATGTCAATCCAAGCCTTTATGGGCAAGAAAAGGAGATTGAGAGCGACGACTATCTCTTGGAACGAGACGAGTTTGAATTGGCTCTTATCCGAGAAGCTCTGAGGCAGGGGAAGCCAATTTTTGCGGTTTGTCGTGGTATGCAGCTGCTCAATGTTGCTTTGGGCGGCAGTTTGGAGCAGGAGGTGTCAGACCACTGGCAGGAGGAGTTGCTTGGCACTTCGCACGGCTTGAAGGTCAGGCCCCAAAGCCAAGTCAGTCGGCTCTTTGCCCAAGGCAGCCAAATTAATTCCTTCCACCGTCAGCGGATCAAGGACCTGGCCCCAGGTTTGATTGCTACGGGTCTGGATCCCCGAGACAATACGATTGAAGCCTTTGAAAGCCAAGGCAATCAAGCGATTCTAGGGCTTCAGTGGCACCCTGAATTTCTTTTTAGGGAATGCAAACACCACCAGGGGCTATTTCATTACTTGGTCAATCAGTTTTAAAGCAAGAGTTTAACTCTTATATGATAGCTATAAGAAAATTGGTTAAATGTATAGTTTAAAACTATAACTTCGTATAAAAAAACTCAATTAGCCAGAATCAAGATTCTGTGTTAAGATAGTTACAGTTCAAAAATTAAGGAGAAATTTTATGAAACTTAGAAAATTATTTGCTTTTGCAGCAGCAGCTGCCCTATCTATCGGAGCTCTTACAGCTTGCAGCAGTTCATCGTCAACCTCATCTTCTGAAGCAGCTGACACTACCACCCTCAAAGTAGGTATCATGACGCGCAATGCTTATTCAACTGAAATGTGGGATAAGGTTTCAGAATTGGCTGAAAAAGAAGGAATCACCTTAGAATTTACAGAGTTCACAGACTACTCACAACCAAACAAGGCCTTGGCTGAGGGTGATATTGATGTCAATGCCTTCCAGCACATCTTCTTCTTGAACAACTGGAACCAAGAAAATGGTGAAAACTTGCAGGTAGCTGGTTACACTCTTTACAGCCCAATCCGTATCTACTCAGGTGTTGAAGGCGACAAAGACAAGTACACAGATATAAATGACCTGCCAGAAGGTGCAGAAATCTCCATTCCTAACGACCCAACAAATGGAAGCCGTGCCCTTTTCTTGCTTGAGTCCCTTGGCTTGATTACCTTGGATGTAGCAGAAGGCGATCTTGCTTCATTGGCAGACATTACTGCAAATCCTAAGAACATCACGATTACAGAATTGGATGCAAGTCAAACAACCCGTTCATTGGAATCTGTAGATGCCGCAGTTATCAACAACAACTACGCTCAAGAAGCTGGTTTGGATACCTCTAAAGCACTTTACATCGAAGAAAAAGGTCCAAATACAAAAGTTTGGTACAACGTGATTGCAGCCCAAGACAAGTGGGAAGAGTCTGACAAGGCTGACGCAATCAACAAATTGATCAAGGCTTACAACACAGACGAAGTGGCTGAAATTATCGAACGCGCTTCAAACCAAACAGACTTCCCAATCTGGGATGAAGTTTCTAACTAATTGATACAGTTCTTCAGCAGATTTTTTTAAAAAGTAAGCTGCAAGACTAGGGAGAGATAGAGTAAAGAGGCTGGGCGAATGTTCAGCTTCTCTTCCTATTTTTAGAGAGGATAGGCAAATGGGAAAAACGCATGATGAAAAGCAAATCGAAGCCTTTTACGCAGATACTATTGTGCAGGAGGATTTGGAAGACCTCAGGAAGTTAATCGGGATGAAATCGATCTTTGCGCAAGCAGTTGGCTTGGAGGAGGTGGCTCTGTATCTGAAAAATCTTTTTGAAGAGGCTGGCGCGCAAGTGATTTTTGACAAATCTTATGCCGCCCCCTTTGTCATGGCAAGCTTTTCGGCCAGTCGTCCAAATGCCAAGACCCTCATCTTTTACAATCACTACGACACCGTGCCTGCCGATAGTGACCAGGTCTGGCTCAAGGGCCAACCCTTTGAATTAACGATCGATGCTGGTTTTATGTACGGTCGCGGGGTGGATGATGACAAGGGGCATATCGTGGCCCGCCTGTCTGCCTTGAAGAAATACCAAGCCAAACATGGTGGCCAGCTTCCTGTCAATGTTATCTTTATCATGGAGGGGGCGGAAGAGTCCGCCTCGGTTGATTTGGATAAGTACCTTGCCAAATACAAGGAGCACCTGATTGGGGCAGACCTGCTGATTTGGGAGCAGGGGCACCGCAATAGCCTCAATCAGCTGGAAATTGCTGGCGGAAATAAGGGCATTGTCACCTTTGATGTTTCGGTGCAATCGGCAGAGCTGGACATTCATTCTTCCTATGGAGGAGTGATTGATTCGGCCAGCTGGTACCTACTGGCTGCTCTGCAATCCCTCAGAAGCCCAGACGGTCGTATCTTAGTCAATGGAATGTATGATCAGGTTCGAGAGCCGAGTGAGCGGGAATTGGCCCTGGTAGAAGAATTTGCCCTGGCTAGTCCAGATAATCTCAAGCAGATTTATGGTTTGAGCCTGCCAAGCCTGGTTCAAGAGCGAAAAGCATTTTTGAAGCGGCTGTATTTTGAACCCTCTATCACCATTGAGGGCTTGTCAACAGGGTATCTGGGGCGAGGGGTCAAGACCATCATCCCAGCTCAGGCGACCGCCAAGATGGAAGTTCGTCTGGTGCCTGGTCTGGAACCACACTATGTTTTGGATAAAATCCGTCAGCACCTGACAGCAAAGGGGTTTGACAAGGTAGAGGTGACCTATACGCTGGGAATCCAAAGTTACCGTAGCGATATGGCCGCGCCAGCTATTGTCAAAGTGATTGAACTGGCTGAAAAGATGACCCCAGCAGGTGTGGCTGTCCTGCCCACCTCACCAGGAACTGGTCCCATGTATACAGTCTTTCAGGCCTTGCAGGTCCCGATTGCAGGCTTTGGTATGGGAAATGCCAATAGCCGCGACCATGCAGGGGATGAGAATGTCAGCATCGCTGACTACTATAGCCATGTTGAATTAGTAGAGGAGTTAATTGCAAGTTATGCGTAAGGAAATGATTAAGTTAGATAATATTGATGTGATCTTCCAGCAGAAAAAACGAACCATCGAAGCTGTGAAAGATGTAACCATTCATATCAATCAAGGCGATATTTACGGTATTGTAGGCTATTCTGGTGCAGGTAAGTCAACCCTTGTCCGTGTTATCAATCTTCTGCAGGTTCCAACTGCGGGCAAGATTACCATTGATGAGGAAGTGATTTACGAGGGAGACAAGGTCACCCTGACCCCGGCCCAGCTGCGCAACAAGCGCCGCGAAATTGGGATGATTTTCCAACATTTCAATCTGATGGCCCAAATGACAGCTGAGGAAAATGTGGCCTTCGCCCTCAAGCACTCAGGCTTGAGCAAGCAGGAAAAGAAAGACAAGGTTGCAAAACTTTTGGACTTGGTTGGCCTTTCGGATCGGGCGGAGAACTATCCTGCCCAATTATCGGGCGGTCAAAAGCAACGGGTCGCTATTGCGCGTGCTTTGGCGAATGATCCTAAAATTCTGATTTCAGATGAGTCAACCTCTGCCTTGGACCCTAAAACAACCAAGCAAATTCTGGCCCTTTTGCAAGAACTCAATGAAAAATTGGGCCTGACCATCGTCATGATTACCCATGAAATGCAGATTGTCAAAGATATTTGCAACCGTGTGGCGGTTATGCAGGATGGCCAGTTGGTTGAAGAAGGATCTGTTCTTGACATTTTCTCTCATCCAAAAGAAGCATTGACACAAGACTTTATCAAAACAGCAACAGGTATTGACGAAGCTTTGGTAAAAATCTATCAGCAGGGCATTGTCCAAAACCTGCCAGAAAACAGTTTGTTGGTACAGCTTAAGTATTCTGGCTCAAGTACAGATACAGCGATTGTTAATGACCTCTATAAGTTTTATCAGGTGTCGGCTAATATTCTCTATGGAAATATTGAAATTTTAGACCATACGCCAGTGGGTGAGATGGTGGTGATCCTTTCGGGAGAGCCGACCAAATTGCACCAGGCCTTGGAAGCTGTTACAGAGGCCCGTGTAGAAGTAACCATTTTGAAGGGAGCATAAGATGAATCAATGGATTGAAACAACATTTGCAAATGTTATTAAAATGGGCTGGGACACCTCCTATGGATGGTTGCCAGCTATCCAAGCCACTCTTTACATGACCTTCTGGTCCTTCTTGTATGGTGGTTTTCTCGGTCTGGTCGGCGGTTTGCTCTTGGTCCTGACGGGTCCACGTGGTATTTTGGAAAATAAATATGTCTTTTGGGTTTTAGATAAGGTGGCTTCCCTCTTTCGTGCGGTTCCCTTTATCATTTTGTTAGCCTTTATTGAACCCTTTACCCGATTGATTGTGGGAAAAGGGATTGGTGTAACGGCGGCCCTTGTTCCGCTTTCCCTATCTGTTTTTCCCTTCTATGCCCGTCAGGTTCAGGTAGTCTTGTCTGAATTGGACCGCGGTGTCATTGAAGCGGCCCAGTCAGTAGGAGCGACTATTCCAGACATCATCGGTATCTACCTGCGTGAAGGTCTGCCAGATTTGATCCGAGTGACCACCGTAACCTTGATTTCACTGGTTGGTTATACAGCGATGGCAGGTGCTATTGGTTCAGGCGGTCTGGGAAATGTGGCCATTTCCTACGGTTATAATCGTTCGGATGAGGATGTGACCTTGGTTGCGACCCTTCTGATTCTCATCTTGATTTTCTTTATCCAGTTTGTCGGAGACTATGTGACAAAGAAAATCAATCACCGTTAACGAATCTCGCCTGCAGTAGAAAGAGATTATAAACAAGAAAAGAAGACAAAGACAGCTGGGGTGGCCAAGGAAAGGTGGTTGAGCCTGTCTTTGTTTTTTCATAGGGTATCAGAAAAGAGAGACATGTATGGAATTTGAAAAATTAGTCCGTGGGGAGCCAGGGCAATATGTGGCTGCCCGAGGAGCGGTGAAAGAACTGGTTGCCAGATTAAGCCTTTTTAAGCGGCCTGTCATCATTACAGGACAGAAAGCCTATGCTGCCTTTGTCCAGTATGGCGGCAATCAAACAGACTGGCCTGTTCTTTATTATGATCAGACTGCCAGTCATGAAGATATGGATAGCTTGGCTGCCCAAGCTAGAGCCTTGGGGGCAGATGTGTTGGTTGGTGTTGGAGGTGGTAAGGTTATGGATACCACCAAGGGGACTGCAGATCGGTTGGGGCTGGAAGTTGTCTTGGTTCCGACTATCGTTGCGACCTGCGCTTGTTCCACCCCACTCTTGGTGGCCTATCATCCTGACCATAGTTTCAAGTCTATTGATTATTGTATGCGTTCTGGCTTTATGACAGTGGTGGACTACGACTTGCTGGTTGCTGCTCCAAAAGAATACTTGATTAGTGGTATTTCAGATACCCTGGCCAAATGGTATGAATTGGAGGCCATTCATCGTGGTAAGGTTCGACAGGATTTGCCAGCCATGGTTCAGTTGGCCTTGGCAACAGCTCAGGTCAGTCAGGATATTCTCCTGCATGATACGGAAGCTGTTCTTGAAGTAGCAGATAGAAAAGAAGTCACGCCAGCCTTTGAACGTATGGTAGACACTGTCTTTGCTGTGGCTGCTAATGTCGGCTGTCAGACCAGTGACTATGTGTCGGGCGCTCATGCCCTCCATAATGGGCTGACAGTCCTTCATGAAACCCACCCCATTGCTCATGGCTTGAAAGTAGCTTATGGTATCTTGGTCCAGCTCTGTCTGACAGAGGACGAGGCCGAGGTCCGCAAACTCCTTCCCTTCTACCAGAAAAATGGCTATATTTACCGTTGGAACCAGTTGGGAGTGACAGAAGACCGCCTGACTGCCATGCAAAAAGTGGCAGAAAAGGCCACCGTTCCGACAGAAAGCTATGTCAATATCCGATCAGACATTACAGCAGATGAGGTGGTCGCAGCCATGCTGAGACTAGAAGAAATTGTGGAGGAAGTCCATGGCTAGAAAAATTGGGATGATCGGACTGGGTCACGTTGGAGCCGCCCTTTTGCATGACTTAATTGCAGGTCAGGTCTTTGATGACTATGTGGTCATTGATAAGGACGAGAAGAAGCTGGCGGCGGATGTGCTGGATATGCAGGACCGCGTTGCCAATACAGGCCAGGTTGCTAACTTCATTCTCAATGACTATGCCGCCTTGGCAGACGCAGATATTGTGGTGTCCAGCCTTGGGAACATCAGCCTACAGGCCAATGCAGCCAATAGTCGTTTTGCAGAACTCCCTTTTACCAGTCAAGAGGTCAAGGAAGTGTCGGAAAAGCTGGTTGCATCTGGTTTTTCAGGCATTCTCATCGTCATTACCAACCCAGTTGATGTCATTGCTCAGCTCTATCAGGCCTACACAGGCTATCCCAAGGAGCGGGTGATTGGCACGGGGACCTTGCTAGATACAGCGCGGATGAAGCGTGCGGTGGGTCAGCATTTTGAACTGGCCCCGACCAGTATCTCAGGCTACAATCTGGGTGAGCATGGCAACTCCCAATTCACCGCTTGGAGCCAGGTGCGGGTCGGTCAAACACCCATTCAGGCCCTTTGTTCCCCAGAGGAGCTAGAAACCTTGGGCAGGGAGGCACGCATGGGCGGCCATACCGTCTTCTTCGGCAAGGGCTACACCAACTTCGCCATCGCAGCAGCCGCCAAGGCCTTAATCGAGGCGGTTTTGTCCAATAGCAGAGCAGTCTTGCCAGTTTCCCACTACCTAGCAGCCTACGGAACCTATGTAGGCTATCCAGCCACCATCGGCAGAGCGGGTGTGATTGAGACGGTGGCACTTGACCTGAGCGAGGAAGAATGCGCCTTGTTAGAGCAGTCGGCCCAGCAAATTCGCAGTCGCGTAGAGATTGCCAGATTTGGAGCCTGGGACCAGCTGACATTGTAAGATGGGAGTAGACAAGATTCCCTTTTTCTGCTATACTATTGACCATGAAAGAAGGTTATTTCGATGAAGCCTTAGCGAGTTCGGGAGGGTGCAAGCCGAGCGGTGGATAGAAGTAACAGGCGCTTTCGGTCACAATCAAACAATAATGAAGTAATAAATTAGGGTGGAACCGCGTTCTCAACGCCCCTATGTCTGTGGACAGGGGAGGAGAATGTGGTTCTTTTTTCTCGGTCTACCATAAAAAACGGAGGATATTATGTCTAAAAAATTAACATTCCAGGAAATTATCCTGACCTTACAACAATTTTGGAATGAGCAGGGGTGCTTGCTCATGCAGGCTTATGATACGGAAAAGGGGGCGGGTACCATGAGCCCTTACACCTTCTTGCGTGCTATCGGTCCTGAGCCTTGGAATGCGGCTTATGTGGAGCCTTCTCGTCGTCCTGCGGACGGTCGTTACGGGGAAAACCCAAACCGTCTCTATCAGCACCACCAATTCCAAGTGGTGATGAAACCGTCTCCTTCTAACATCCAAGAACTCTACTTGGAATCTTTGGAGCGTTTGGGCATCAATCCTTTGGAGCACGACATTCGTTTCGTTGAGGACAACTGGGAAAACCCGTCAACAGGTTCAGCAGGTCTGGGCTGGGAAGTCTGGTTGGACGGTATGGAAATCACGCAGTTTACCTACTTCCAACAAGTCGGTGGATTGGCGACAGGTCCAGTCACAGCTGAAGTAACTTATGGTTTGGAGCGTTTGGCTTCCTACATCCAAGAAGTTGATTCCGTTTACGACATCGAGTGGGCAGACGGCGTGAAATACGGTGAAATTTTCATCCAGCCAGAGTATGAGCATTCAAAATACTCCTTTGAAGTATCAGACCAGGATATGCTTCTCGAAAACTTTACCAAGTTTGAAAAAGAAGCAGAGCGGGCTTTGGAAGAGGGCTTGGTCCACCCAGCCTTTGACTATGTACTCAAATGTTCTCATACCTTTAACCTGTTGGATGCCCGCGGTGCCGTGTCTGTAACTGAGCGTGCAGGCTACATTGCCCGTATCCGTAACCTTGCTCGTGTCGTTGCCAAGACCTTTGTGGCAGAGCGTAAGAAATTGGGCTTCCCACTCTTGGATGAAGCCACACGCGCAGAATTGTTGGCCGAAGAGGCTGAATAATGGCGGTAAAACAAGATAAGAAAACTGGAAGTTTTGTATATCTCTTCGAACTAAAAAAAGATTGTTTTCCTGATAAAGCTTCAAGAAATCGGGCTATAAAGCAAATTGAAACACTTCTAAAGAAACGCTTTTCCAATGCTGCTTTGAAACCCTATGAAGAGAGAATAAAAATTTCATTTGATTTGGAAAATATGTCAAATGAAGAAGCAGAAGAAAAATTTATACATTGGCTTGACGGCCTATGGTGTCGGTCAGCTATAACAATAGAAGAGTGAAAAGACCAAAGATAGAAAGTAGAACTTATGACCAAAAATTTACTTGTTGAACTAGGCTTGGAAGAAATCCCTGCCTATATCGTAACCCCAGCTATGAACCAGTTGCGTGACCGCATGGCCACCTTTTTGACAGACAACCGCATGGCCTTCGAGAGCATCGATGTCTTTTCAACGCCACGCCGTTTGGCGGTTCGTGTGCGTGGTTTGGCGGACCAGCAGACTGACCTGACAGAGGATTTCAAGGGGCCTGCTAAGAAGATTGCCTTGGATGCAGATGGAAACTTTACCAAGGCAGCAGAGGGCTTTGTCCGTGGCAAAGGCCTGACAACTGCTGACATCGAATTCCGCGAGATTAAGGGCGAAGAGTATGTCTACGTGACCAAGCACGAAGCTGGTCAGCCAGCTAAGGCAGTCTTGGCGGGCATTCCAGAGGTCTTGAAGGCTATGACCTTCCCTGTCAGCATGACCTGGGGCTCTAACAAGTTCGCCTACATCCGCCCTGTCCACACCCTGACCGTTCTCTTGGACGACGAGGCACTGGCTATGGACTTCTTGGACATTTCGTCAGCTCGTATCAGCCGTGGTCATCGTTTCCTCGGAAAAGAAACTGAGATTGCAAGTGCAGATTCTTACGAGGCAGACCTGCGTGAGCAGTTTGTCATCACTGATCCAGCAGAGCGTCAAAATATGATTGTGGAGCAAATCAAGGCCATCGAGGATGAACGCAATGTGGCTGTCGAGATTGACCAGGACCTTCTCAATGAAGTTCTCAACTTGGTCGAGTACCCAACGGCCTTCATGGGCTCCTTTGACACCAAATACCTGGAAGTGCCGGAAGAAGTTCTAGTCACTTCCATGAAAAACCACCAACGTTACTTTGTCGTGCGGGATAAGGCTGGCAAGCTTCTGCCAAACTTCATCTCCGTCCGCAACGGGAATGACCAGTACCTTGACAATGTCATTAAAGGAAATGAAAAAGTCTTGGTAGCTCGTCTGGAAGATGGGGAATTCTTCTGGCGGGAGGACCAAAAACTCAAGATTGAGGACCTGGTCGAACGCCTCAAAGTCGTGACCTTCCATGAGAAAATCGGCTCCCTTTACGAGCACATGGAGCGCACCAAAGTTATCGCAGCAAAATTGGCTGACTTGGCAGGCTTGTCTGCGGACGAAAAGGCAGATGTGGCACGGGCTGCGGACATCTACAAATTTGACCTCTTGACAGGCATGGTCGGCGAGTTTGATGAATTGCAAGGAATCATGGGTGAGAAGTATGCCCTTCTTGCAGGGGAAAAACCTGCGGTGGCAGCAGCTATCCGAGAACATTACCTGCCAAACTCAGCAGAAGGTGAACTTCCAGAAACCAAGGTCGGTGCGGTCTTGGCACTGGCTGATAAATTTGACACCCTCCTATCCTTCTTCTCAGTAGGTCTTATTCCGTCTGGTTCCAACGACCCATACGCCCTTCGTCGTGCAACACAGGGTATCGTGCGAATTTTGGAAGCCTTTGGCTGGGAAATTCCATTGGATCAGTTGATCGCGGAGCTCTACAGCTTGAACTTTGCTAGCTTGACCTATGACAACCAGCCAGCTGTGATGGACTTTATCCGTGCCCGTGTAGAGAAGATGATGGATAAGGCGATTCCCAAAGACATCCGCGAGGCTGTTTTAGCTAGTTCAACCTTCGTGGTCAGACTGCAACTGGCAGCCAGCTCTGCTATTTTCCAAAAAGCAAAAGAGCCTGACTACAAGGAAGCCGTGGAAAACCTGTCACGGGTCTTCAACTTGGCTGAAAAGGCGGAGGCGACTACGATTGACGAGGCCCTCTTTGAAAATGACCAGGAAAAAGCCCTTGCTGTGGCAGTATCTAGCTTGGAGTTGACAGAAGACATGGCGGGCAACTTGGACAAACTCTTTGCCCTCAGCCCAGTTATCGCAGCCTTCTTTGACAACACCATGGTCATGGTGGAAGATGAGGCGGTCAAGGCCAACCGCTTGGCCCTCCTCAAAGCCCTGGCAGACAAGGCTTCCGCAGTAGCAGTCTTCAATCTCTTGAATAGCAAGTAGGAGGCAATATGGAACAAACAAAAATCGATCGCATCAATGAACTGGCCCGCAAGAAAAAAGCAGAAGGGTTGACAGAAGCGGAGTTGCAGGAACAGGCAGCTCTTCGTGAGGAGTACATAGAGGGCTACCGCCGTAGCGTGCGTGCCCATGTCGAAGGCATCAAGATTGTTGATGAAGAGGGCAACGATGTGACTCCTGAGAAACTCCGCCAAGTCCAACGTGAAAAAGGCTTGCATGGCCGCAGTTTGAACGACCCGGAGTCGTAAGATAACGTTGCAAAAAAACATGCAAAAAGACTAGAGTTTCTAGTCTTTTTTCGTTATACTATGAAAAAGGAGGTTTGTATGAAAAAAGTTGGGAATTGGTTTGTGCTTGGTTTTTCGATTCTCTTTGGTTTAGCGAGCGCTATGTATTCGACCTATGGGATGGCTCAGCTTTTACCAGACAACATGGTGTATTGGGAAGTTTTTGTATTTGGTCTAGGCTATCTCTGGTTTATGGGAAGTTTTTATCTGACCATCATACTCCATGAATTGGGACATGCTTTCTTTGGTTGGCTGACAGGCTTTGACTTGGTGGCACTTGGTTTGGGCAATCGCTTGTTGGTCAAGACTGAACAGGGCTGGAAATGGAAGAAAACAGTGATTGTGCAGGGGGCAGCAGCTCAGTATATCGGAGTCAAAAAAGATGAGAATGATCCGCGGGCGATTCTGATGTTTGCAGGTGGCTTGATTGTTCACCTCAGCCTAATTGTTATTTCTGCTCTGATTGGTTTTGTGACAGGTAAGTGGGAGCTCCCACTCTCGCAAATTTTCCTCAATTTATCTTTATTTGTCCTTAATGCCAATCCGTCTGGTATGGTGGATGGTGCCAAGATTCAGGAACTGCGAGCTTATCCAGACTACAGCCACTTGACCTACCGCGCTCTGGCTCAAACAGCTCAAATGATGGTGGATCCAACTGCCGCTAACTTGAGTGATTTTGCCTTGGACCTGCCTATTTTACCTGGACATTTACCGCAGATTCACTACCTTAACTGGACGGAAGTGCTGATTTACAAAGGGGAGTATCAAGAAGCCCGAGAGCGCTTGGAGAAATTGATTGCGACATCTGACAATGACTATATCGTAAAGTTGGCAAAACTTGTTCTGTTAGAAGTCTATATTTTGCAGGGCTTGGAGGAAGAAGCAAGAAGGTTAGGGCAGGACAAACAGATTAAGTCCTTACTAAAATACCCGATGGGAAATTACCAAGTCATTGCCGCCCTCTATCATCAGCGGATTAGCAAGGATAGCAAGGCTCTGAAAAAGTCTCTGGCCCAAGCGAAAAAAATGCTGCCAAACAGCCCACTCTTAGCAGATGAACAGGCTTTCTATGGGAGTTTGTTGGCGGAGCTTGAGGCAGAGAGTATAGGGATTACCAAAGAAATGTAGGAGAAATCCTATCTATCAAGAGGCATAAAACATAATGAAGGAAGGGGATTGCATATCTGGTTTTCTACAAAAATACGATGTTATAGTCATTTGAATTATCTTTGATACATCGTCACTTTCGACTTGCCGTACTCTAGTACAGCCTGCGCCTCAGTTCCTTGTCTGAAAGCTAATTCATTCGACTATAAAAACGCATGAGCCTTTCATGCGTTTTCTTTTCTAAATAGTCTGTCCTGTTTTTAATTTTTTCATAAAGATGATGGAACTTGGGATAAGGACTATGATACTGCCGATCCAGGCAGCAGGATTGGCAGCCGCAACGCCGTAGAAACCGAAAAGTTGCAGACCGATGATAGCAACAGCGGAGCGCATGACCAGCTCACCAATACCAGCTAGGGTCGGGATAAAGCCCTTGCCTAAGCCCTGAATAAAGCTTCTGAGGATAAAGAGTGCAGCCACAATCCAATAACAAGAACCATTGATAATGTAGTAAGACAAGGCCAAATCTAGCACCTCTTGACTGGCATTTGCAAGAAACAGCCCTGAGAAGAAGCGGTTTCCTAAAATCAACAAGACCGCGAAAAAGATGGACCAGGCAATATTGATAACCAAGGTCTTTCTAACCCCCTCCAAAATCCGTGAGTACTGTTTGGCCCCGTAGTTTTGTGCGGTAAAGGTAGAGATGGCCAGACCCAGATTGACCATAGGCAGCATAGCTAATTGATCAGTTCGCAGGGCAATGGCTTGGGCAGCGATAGCGTCGGTCCCAAGTTTGTTCATCATGGCCTGGAAGGTCAGAGCACCAATGGCAATAATGCTAGACTGGAACCCCATTGGAAATCCAAGCTGGGCATGTTTTCGCAGATTTTCCTTGTCCAAACGCAAATCCGACCAAGTCAAATGAAATTGTGGCACCTTGCGCCAAATATAAATGACGAGATAGAGAACAGAGAAGGCTTGGGCAGTAATGGTCGCAAAGCCAGCTCCGAAGACACCCCATTTCATGGTGAGGATAAAGAAGAAATCCAGACCAATATTGATAAAACACGCAATAACTAAGGCAACCAGTGGAGTTCGTGAATTGCCAAGGCTACGAATGGCACTGGAAAGGAAATTGTAAAAAACTGTGAAAGTCATTCCGCCAAACATAGCTAGTAAAAAATCATGTGAGTGATTGATAAGTTCAGCTGGAGTTTGCATGATTTCCAAAATCGGGCGAAGGAAAGTTACAGCCAGAAAAGTCAGTCCTAGGCTGATACAGACTGCAAAGAACAAACCATGAACAAAGGATTGTTTGAGTCCAATCTGGTCTCCTGCCCCAAAACGTTGAGCAGTGATAATGGTCATGCCATTGGTCAGTCCTTGCGCAAATCCAATAATCAGAAAAATCAAACCAGCAGTAGAGCCGACACTAGCGAAAGCCTCTGTTCCCAGCGTATGTCCGACAATTATGGAGTCAGCAAAGTTGTAGGTGAGTTGGAAAAAACTACCTATCAAAAGAGGGATAGCAAAGCGCAGGATAACAGCAAGCGGCTTGCCCTTGGTTAAGTCATTCATTATATCTCCTAATTCTGATGAACATTCATACTCTGTGAAAAATAGGGGGGAATAGGTTTTGGTTCCTCTGGAAAGTTTCATTTCTTTGCCTCAATCTAGCTTGAAAGCAGACGATGAAGCAGACCAAGTTTATGTTACAATAGAGGAATAGCAACTGCCGCCTCCCTAGCAAGACTCCCGGATGAACTAAGGCATCTTGAATCTGATACTCCGAAAAAATCAAAAATAATAGAATTACAAGGCTTATCTCCGACTACAAGACATATAGCAGGCACATAGTATATAAGTTGTCCCCTACTCCATTTTTTATGTACGACAGATAATTCATCTCCAAGTCAGCAGAAAGAAGCTAATTTATATCGGTGCAAGTAAAACTAGAAGAGGAGGTTCGGAAAGCAGTAAAACAGGACAGGGTCATCCTGTCCTGTTTTATTAGCCAGCCCCCAAACAGCGAGGAGGAAAGCTAGTTATCTGAGGTCAGTACCAGCCTCCAAACAGCGAGGAGGAAAATAACTGACCTAACCTGATAATTGTCAAGTTCAAGAAACATTCTAGTATATTCCTAGCGGTTTGTCAAGTTATTTGAAAAATATGTTAAAATAAAAGCAAAGATATAGAGCGGAGTCAATATGAAATATACTATCTTTTTTGATGAATCTAAGAAAATAGACAAAAAGTCAAACTATTCATATTATGGTGCAATTTCTGTGGAAGAGACTGAGCTGGTTAAGATTGAGACCCAGATAGAAGCAATACTTTCAGCTCTCGGCAGGACATCAGAGTTACATTTTGTAGACTACAAGTCTGCTGACTTACAAAAATATTTCCAAGTCCTACACTATTTTTTATCTTGCCCAACCATTAAATTTAATATCTATCGTCTAAACAACGATTCCTACTTTAAATTAGGTGAAACGTTGGGTTACTCTGATCAGGAATTGCGTAAATATTTCTATGTTAAGATTCCTGAGCGCCTTTTCTATGGTTTGGTCAGGAATGATAAACAAATCGATGGTTTAACTATTATCATGGATGATAGCACAGAATATCAAACATTAGGGGTTTTTGAAAAAATAGTCGATCAAATGAATGCCCACTCTCTTTACAGAGGAAAAAATTATCAGGTAGAGTCGATTGTCGGTAAGGATTCTAAAGATTCTCGAATGATACAAATTTTAGATGTCATTCTTGGCATTGTTGTTTATTTACTGGAAAAGGAGTATCTGACGATTAAAAGCAATAGGAGCTTGAACAGGCAAGATTTTATTTATCGCTTATTGTCAGAAGACCAGAACCTGCTTCGTTTTCATCAAATGATTTCTATTTTTACATGGGAGAATGCGGGCACAGAGGCCATCTCAAAAATGGAAATTTCCCCCTATACCAGTCAATTTTTAGTGGCCTGCAACAAAAGAGATTACCTGCACATGCTTCCTGTACAACAGGTGTATTTAGAAGGACGAGAACAGCTACGATTACTGGCAGACAATGATCGGACTTCTCGTCTCAATCTTTTGAAGGACAGACTTCAGAACCCCTACTCAGCTGATAATCTCTTAAACAATACCTTAACGGAGCTTTTTCTAGGGTATTTGAGTCAGATAGAGTTTGGAGACCGCAATAAATATATCAGATGATTTCAACACGGGGCGGAAAGTCTTGGAAAAAGCTGTTTCTGAAGTCGTTTTAAGTTTACAACTAAGTGAATCAACCAATCTTCTCTCATAGGTGGACAGATTTGGAGTGTAAAAAATGAATTTTTGAGATTCACTTCGCTCGCCTGTCTCCAACCTTACTTCCTCTGCTCTCATTTCCAGGTTCGTACTCGAAAGTTTAAAAAGAGTTCGTCAACAGCTGCGCTGAGTTGTTGACAGGAACCTTGAGAAATGGTGCCGGGCTTGAGCCCAGCACCATTAGGAGTAGATAACCGCGGCTGTCTAAATGGAGAGTTCTGAGAGGTATAAACTATCCTAGACTATCTCTTCTTATTTTGCCGATTTCCAAATCAACTCTTCCGCCAAGTTTGATACCAGCTGGTTAATAGTCTGTAGCTTCTTCAAAATGCTCGACCGTATTGTGGTCAGCGACAGCCATGATTAACTCATCTTCGTTGAATACATAGTGGGGAGATAGTTGGATGTTTAGTTCTTGATTTTCCCCGCATCGGTAGCCGATGATATTCATCTTATAATTTTGACGCAATTTCAACTCAGCCAGGGTCTTGCCAATCCATTTGGCAGGAGGACGGAACTCGACGATGGAGACATTGCCCTCCAACTCAAAGAGGCTGGTCGTATTGCGGTGGATGAGGTGCTTGGCCAAGGAAATCCCTGTTTCCCGCTCAGGCGAAATAATCTTATCTGCCCCAACCCGCAACAGTACCTCTTTTGCAGTCGTACCCTTTACCTTAGCAATAACCTTGGGAACGCCCAGCATTTTACTGTGCATAACAGCTAGGACGCTGGATTCCAGATTTTCCCCTGTAGCGACAACGACCACATCACAATTTTCAATACCCGCAGCACGGAGCAAGGAGCGGTCGGTAATATCACCGACAATGCCTCGTGTTAAAATCGATTCCAGATGGTTGATCCGTTGTTCATGGTTATCAATGGCGATAATGTTGCAATCGTATTTGTGCAACGTTTTGGCGATAGTGGTTCCAAATACCCCTAGTCCCAAGATTCCAATAGTATAGTCTGACATAATTTCTCCTAACTTAAACTAACATAGATGATTTTGCGTACTGCAGGCTTTCCTTCTTAGAAATTTTCCGAATAGAGAGACTAGCTAGTACAGAGATTGGTCCGATTCGTCCGAAAAACATCAGGGCCATGATGATAAATTGCCCAGCCATGCTCAAGCTTGGAGTCAGATTGGCTGTAACCCCGACGGTTGCTAGCGCAGACATGACCTCAAAACTCAGGAAAAGCAGCGGCTGCTTCGCATCCGTCACAGTGATGGCAAAGAGTCCCATTAAAAAGATCATGAGGAAGACGGAAAAAGTGGCAAAAGCCTTGCGAATGGTCCAGTTGTCAATGGTATGAGACATGAAATTCGTATGAGGTAGCCCCAAAATTTCACTGCGCGCATAAAGCATCAGGGTCAGGAAGGCGGTGATTTTTATTCCCCCAGCAGTCCCCCCAGGTGCTCCGCCCAACATCATCTGGAAAATATAGATGAGCAGGGTGATAGGCTCTGCCTTTGTATAGTCAATACTGGCAAATCCAGCGGTCCGCATGGTTACGGTTTGGAAAAAGCTAACCAGCAGCTTTTCCCAAAAAGGAAGGTTCCCAATGGTATATGGATTCTGCCACTCGCTAATCAAGGTCAGTAAGGTACCCAGGGCCAAAATCGTAGCTGTCAATCCCAAGACAACCTTAGTGTGGAAACGAAGCTTTCGAGCCTGCCCTTTCTGGCGAACCTGCGTTTGTAGGTCAAACCAAACCGAGAAACCGAGTCCTCCCATAATAATCAAGGAAGCTAAGGTAAGGTTGATGAGGGGATTATCCATATAGCGGACAATACTGGTCGCCCCGAAATTATCAAAACCAGCATTACAAAAGGCAGAAACAGCTAAGAATAAAGAGGTGAACAAGCCCTTGGACCAACCAAATTCGGGAACAAAATGAAAAGATAGGATAAGGGCACCGATCAGTTCAATAGCCAAGGTAAAACCAAAAGCAGATTTGATAAAGCTACGGAAATGCTTGGTGTCTGAGCGATTCAAGACCTCCTGTAGGGCAGTCATGTTCAGGAAATTCATTTTCCGACCGCCACGCAGAGCAAACAGACCGATGAAACCAATCAAACTCAGGCCGCCAATCTGAATCAACATCATACAGACAATCTGTCCAAACGTTGAATAGGTTTCAGCAACAGCCTTGGTAAATAGCCCAGTCACACACACCATGGAAACCGAGGTGAAGAGGTGGTCCCAGTAAGTCGCTGTCGAACTAGAAATCTGCGAAATGGGCAGACTAAGTAGGAAAGAACCGACCAAAATCACAATCAAGAAACTGAGCATAATCCGCTGACCAGGAGTCAGTTTTATAGTTGGAAAAGACATGGTGTCTCCTTTTTTTATCCAAAAAATAAATATGAAGCTATTGTAGCATAAAAGGTGTAAAATGCAAGTTATGAAAATAGGAAGATTCTTGATTTTTTAATAACCACATCAATGAAATTTGAAGCGACTTTCTCTCAAAAATTCCCCGTCAACCAAAAAAACGTATTTCCAGGAGAGGAAATGCTTTTTTTTTTTAGCAACTATGATATACTGTAGCTAGAATCGGACAAAGTGGGCCTCTTTATTGGTGTGCAAGCAATTTGCCCACCAATGGAGAGTGCAGTCCTTCACTTTGCTCTTGCGACTAGCTTGATAGTCAGAGTAGTGGCTATGGAAAGTCGAAAGCAACAGCCAACTTGAAGGATGTGAATTGTTTCAAAGGGCTTAGTAAACAACCTCACCCTTTCTCCGTTCCAACGGTCCCAGACCTCGGTCGACACCGTTTCATTTGTGAGGCGAATCGTCTCTTTTGCTCTTTCCCCGAAGCTTGATGAGGTTTTTCTGGTCTGAGCG
>CAMBAD010000027.1 GCA_945864085.1 uncultured Streptococcus sp. | reverse complement strand
TCCTTTAAGCATTTCTGTCATATTCTTACGCCAATCCTTCTTTTTCCATTGTTTCTGTGATAGCTGCGAGAGCATCATCTGCGTCAGCACCTTCAGCTGAGATTGTCACGTCCGCACCTTGACCAACACCAAGGCTCATAACGCCCATGATAGACTTAAGGTTCACAGACTTATCTTTGTAGTTCAAAGTAATGTCTGAAGCAAACTTACTAGCTGTTTGAACAAGCAAAGTTGCTGGACGAGCGTGGATACCTGTTTCTGCCACAATGTGGAAGTCTTTTGAAGCCATAGTTGGATTCTCCTTTATTTTCACAAATATTTGGATTACTTTTGATAACCCTTACATTTTTCATTATACCACTCTTTGAAATCATTTTCAAGATTTTTTTGCATTTCTTTCAAGATTATCACAAAATACCTCAGAAGAGGTTGGACTGGTGCCAACCTCAATTTTCATAATTTGCCTGAAAATCATTCCATTCCGTTTTTCTCAATCCATTTGAAATGTCTCCAATGATTGGTTCAAAGAGGGACTGAGAAAGAAGGCTAGTTCTCTATAACTCGTTTCGATTCTTAAAATCTTGGATTTTAATTATCCCCTGAGTAGCATTGGCTTGCTATAATTCTGCCAAAAGAACTTCTGCGAACTGGCTGGTAGACAGGCTATCTACGTTCAGCGCTTTTGCAAAATCGACCGTCACCTGTTTTTGAGCAAAGGCACGCTCCAGAGCAGCAACAATAAGGGAAGCAGCTTCTGTCCATCCCATATAATCCAACATCATGCAGGCAGACAAAAGAACAGAACTTGGATTAGCCTTGTTTTGACCTGCAATGTCAGGTGCAGTCCCGTGCGTTGCCTCAAAAATAGCATGACCGGTCTGATAATTGATATTAGCACCAGGAGAAATACCGATTCCTCCTACTTGAGCAGCTAAAGCGTCACTAGCATAGTCTCCATTGAGATTGGTCAAGGCGACCACATCAAACTTTTCAGGTGCCAATAATATCTGTTGCAGGAAGTTGTCGGCGATAATGTCGTTGATGACCAACTGACCTGCTTCTAATTCGGCCGCAAATTCTTCTTGGGCCAATTCATAGCCCCATTTGCGGAATCCGCCTTCTGTAAATTTTTGAATATTGCCCTTATGAACCAGCGTAACTGTCTTCAAATCATTTTTCAAGGCATAATCAATGGCAGAACGAATCAAACGCTTGCTGCCTTCTTCGGAAATAGGTTTGATTCCAATACTGGATGTCTCTGGGAAGCGAATCTTATTTACAGCCATTGTTGTCTGTAAAAAGGAAATGACCTGTGCTACTTCTTCAGTTCCAGCATTCCACTCAATCCCTGCATAAATATCCTCTGTATTTTCACGGAAGATTGTAATGTTTGTTTTTTCTGGCTCCTTGAGCGGACTTGGCACACCCTTGAAATAGCGAACTGGACGGACACAAGCATACAAATCCAGTTCTTGACGAAGAGCCACATTGAGCGAACGATGGCCTTTGCCAACAGGAGTTCCCAAGGGACCTTTGATGGCCAAAAGATGTTCCTTAATAATGCTCAGAGTTTCTTCTGGCAGAGAGCTTCCTGTCAATTCATAGGCCTTCTCACCAGCCAAGACCTCTGTCCAGGCGATGCTACGTTTTCCGTCGTAGGCTTTTTCAACTGCCGAATCAATCACGCGCTGGGCAGATGGCCAAATATCTTGTCCAACACCATCACCCACAATATATGGAATAATCGGTTGTTCTGAAACGACCAATTTGCCATTTTCCATAACTATTTTTTCTGCCATATTTACCTCTTTCCGATTGGAAGATAGTGCAAATCCCTGCTTCCCAGATAGGAAGAGCGCGGACGAATCAATTTATTGTTCTTGCGTTGCTCCTGCACATGGGCAATCCACCCCGCCATTCGGCTCATCGCAAAAATTAGGGTAAAAATGTCACTATCAATTCCTAGCACATGATAGACTGTCGCTGAATAGAAGTCAACGTTTGGAATCAAGCCTTTTTTGTGCTTGATAAAATCTTCTACTTCCTCTGAAAGCTTATAGAAGGCCTCATCATCAGTGCCTTGCGTTAGATCACGCGCCATTTCCTTCAAATACTGTTGCCTTGGGTCAACTGTCTTATACACACGGTGCCCAAAGCCCATAATTTTTTCCTTCGAGTCAAGTTTATCTTGCAGATAGCCTTCCGTATCACCATTCTCCCGAATCGCCAACAGCATATCGAACACTCGCTCATTGGCTCCGCCATGTAAAGACCCCTTGAGTGTGCCAATGGCTGTCGTCACACATGAGTAAAGATCGGTCAAGGTGGAAGCTGTCACACGAGCAGCAAAGGTGGAGGCATTCAGTTCGTGATCTGCATGTAAAATCAGAGCCTTGCTGAAGGCTTTCACCTGCAAGTCTGTAGGCTCTTCACCATTCAGCATATAAAGGAAGTTGGCTGCAAAGCCTAAATCCGATCTTGGCTCAATCGGAACCAACCCCTTCCGCAGACGAGCAAAGGTTGCAATGATTGTCGGCACCTTCGCCATAATCTGAATGGATTGGTCGTAGAGAGCCTCTAGCGAATTTTCCTCCGCGTGAATATTGTATACTCCCAAGAGTGAAACGGTCGACCGCAAGACACTCATCGGATGCAAATGCCTGCGTGACTGGATGAGGATACATTGCTCCACCGCATCTGAAATAGCATATTCCTCTCTCAGGCTTTTTTCAAAATAATTGAGTTCAATCTGAGTGGGTAAATGCAGGTTCCAGAGAAGATAAATGACCTCTTCAAAGGAAGCATTGTTCTCCATCAACTCAGAAATATCATAACCTGCGTATGAAAGGCGATCATTTTCAATAGCACTGATTCGTGTATCGCAGGCAATCGCGTCCTTCAATCCGTTTGTTTCCGTCATAACTGACCTCCCAGTTTTTTCCTTACTACCATCGGCAAAATACCTCCGTGGCGATAGTAGCGAATATCCGCTTCCGCGTCAAATCGCGCTAAAGCTTGAAATTCTTTCTTTCCTGCGTCTGAAACAGCCTGCACAGTCACAATTTGCCCAACTGTCACATCCTCTGGCAAGTCAATCGAGTAGGTTTCCAGTCCAGTCAAGCCAAGGCTGTCAGCTGTCTGGCCTTCCAAGAACTGCAAGGGAAGAACGCCCATCATCACCAGATTGGAACGGTGAATCCGCTCAAATGATTCCGCCAAAACAGCCTTCACTCCTAACAAATTAGCTCCCTTAGCTGCCCAGTCTCGACTGGACCCCATTCCATAGTCTTTCCCTGCAATAACTAGGCTACCGATACCAGCTTCCCGATACTTCATCGCAACATCATAGATTGGCAATACTTGGCCATCGTATTTGGTCCAGCCACCAATCTTGCCATCTGCCAACTCATTTTTGATACGAATATTGGCAAAGGTCCCCCGCATCATGACTTCGTGATTGCCTCGACGACTTCCGTAGGAGTTGAAGTCCATATAGTCGATACCATTTTCCTCCAAATACCGAGCAGCAGGACTGAGGCGGGCAATGTTTCCGGCTGGCGAAATATGGTCGGTGGTAACCGAATCGCCAAATTTAGCTAAAACTGCCAAATTGTCCAAGGGCTTGATAGATAAGTCTGCCTGCATATCGTCAAAATATGGAGGATTTTGGATATAGGTTGACGACGGATTCCAGTTATAATTTTTGTCATTCTTGGTTTCAATAGCATTCCAAGCTTGACTATTTGTGAAGACTTGCTGGTATTCTTCTTTATAGAGGTCGCGCGTAACATATTGTTCTATGTAAGCATCTACCTCTTCGCGGCTCGGCATAATATCTGCTAGGTATACAGGCTGATTATCTGTATCATAGCCCAGTGGCTGACTTGTCAAATCAACATTTAAATTGCCAGCGATTGCATAGGCCACTACCAATGGCGGACTAGCCAAGAAGTTGGCCTTAACCAGCGGATTGATACGGCCTTCAAAGTTTCGGTTACCAGACAGAACCGCTGATACCAGCAAATCTTCTTCGCGGATAGCTTCGGCCACTTCTGGTCGTAAATCTCCTGAGTTACCGATACAAGTAGTACAACCATAGCCCACTAAGTTAAAGCCAAGTGCGTCTAGGTAGGTCTGGAGACCAGAATTTTTCAAATAACCTGTCACGACTTTAGAACCTGGTGCCAAAGATGTTTTGACGGTTTTAGCAACTGTCAACCCTTTCTCAACCGCATTTTTAGCCAATAAACCTGCTGCCAACAATACGTAGGGGTTTGATGTATTGGTACAGGAAGTGATGGCTGCTATCGCGACATGACCAGTCTGAATAGTCTCATCTCCATCCGCATAATGCACCGTTGCTGTCTTATCCAGCTCTGCTTTTTCCAAACCAAAGCCGCGTACACCCACTTCGCGTGTCACACTAGCTTCAAATTCTTGTTTAGCATCTGTCAATTCAATCAAGTCCTGAGGACGTTTCGGACCAGAAATGGACGGAACAACCGTAGCCAAGTCTAGTTCCAAAATTTTTGTATAGGTTGGTACACGCTCTGGGTCATAGAAAAGGTGGTTGGCCTTGGTATAGGCTTCTGTCAAGCCAATATGTTCTTCGGAACGGTTGGTCAAACGCATATAGTTGAGCGTTTCTGCGTCGATTGGGAAATAGCCACAAGTCGCACCATACTCTGGAGCCATGTTGGAGACCGTTGCCCGATCTGCCAGAGCCAGAGAGGACAGGCCTGGACCAAAGAATTCGACGAATTTACCAACTACATTCTCCTGACGGAGCAACTGTGTCACCCGGAGAGCCAAGTCAGTCGCTGTGGCTACCTTTGGTAGCTGACCGACCAAACGCACCCCAATCACTTCTGGAATCGGGAAATAAGAGGCTTCGCCCAACATCGCTGCTTCTGCCTCGATACCACCCACACCCCAACCAAGAACTCCGATACCGTTAATCATGGTCGTATGGCTATCTGTTCCAAACATCGAATCTGGATAGAGCAGGCCTTCTTGATTGATAATCACATCGCTGAGAAATTCGATGTTTACTTGGTGAATAATACCTGTCGCAGGCGGAACTGCTCGGTAGTTTTCAAAGGAGTTCTCAGCCCATTTGAGAAACTCGTAGCGCTCATTATTTCGCTCAAATTCTAAGGCTATATTCTGTTCCAATGCCTCCTCTGTGCCGAAGTAATCAACCTGTACACTATGGTCAATAACCAAATCAACAGGAATTTCAGGGTTAATCACATCTGGATTTCCACCAGCCTTAACCACCGCATCTCGCATAGAAGCAAGGTCAACCACAACTGGCACACCAGTAAAGTCCTGTAAGATAACTCGACTCGGCTTAAACGGAACTTCTCCCTTGGGATTCCCTGCTTGATAGTGCAACAGGTCCAAGATGTGAGCCTTCGTAACATCAACCCCGTCTTCCTTACGCAATAAACTCTCCAACAAGATACGTATGGTATAGGGAAGTGCATGAATATCCACCTGCTGTTGGTCTGCAATCGTGCTTAATGCATAATATGAATATTCCGTCCCTTGGTGTTCTAACCTCTTTTTATATGACAAATCCATAGGTTCTACCTCTTTCAACATTATTTATTATTATAAGTTATAGACTGATAATTATTCAATCTACACTTAACCTTTCATGTCATATTTTATCACATATCTACTTAAAAACCTATCAAGAACAACTCCTCCTTGCGGAAAAATCATAGATTCTCCACTATATATAGTATTTTAATGAAAATACAGCACAATATTTTGTGATATAAGTGGACATCCTTCTTGACTTTCCCCCTCAAATCTTGTATCCTAGATTGGTGATTATAATTTTAAGGAGACCATTATGGTAACTGTATATTCAAAAAATGATTGTGTACAATGCAAGATGACCAAAAAATTCTTGGACCAGCACAGTGTAGCCTATAAGGAAATTAACCTTGATGAACAGCCAGAATACATTGAACATGTCAAAGGGCTTGGTTTCTCAGCAGCTCCAGTCATTGAAACTGAAAATGAGGTCTTCTCAGGTTTCCAACCTGGAAAATTGAAAGCCTTGGTTTAATCAGAACGCAATCAGTCAACAGGAGTTCAACTAGCTCTTGTTGCTCCTCGCAGCAGCCTGATGTCAGAAAATGACAAAGAGATAAGCAAAAGAGACAGTAGAGACCTGGATAGTATGCCCGGCCTCTTCCTTATTTTATTTTAGAAAGAGAATGTCAACATGAGTTTGAAAGAATTAGGCGATGTGTCCTACTTCCGTTTAAATAACGAAATCAACCGTCCTGTCAATGGACAAATTCCTCTCCATAAGGATCAGGAAGCTCTCCAATCCTTTTTTAAGGAAAATGTCATTCCAAATACCAAGCAATTCGACAGTATTTTAGATAAGATTCACTACTTGGTAGAAGAAAATTATTTAGAAGAAGAGTTCTTGAAGCAATATAGTCCTGAGTTTTTGGTAAAAATTGATCAATTCTTGAAAGACCAAAACTTCCGTTTCAAGTCCTTCATGGCAGCCTATAAGTTCTACAACCAGTATGCCCTCAAAACAAACGACGGCGCCTACTACTTGGAGAGCATGGAGGACCGCGTTCTCTTCAACGCCTTGTATTTTGCAGAAGGTAATGAAGAGTTGGCACTCAACTTGGCCAACGAAATGATTCATTTGCGTTACCAGCCAGCCACTCCTTCGTTCCTCAACGCTGGGCGTGCCCGTCGTGGTGAGTTGGTGTCTTGCTTCCTCATTCAAGTCACAGACGATATGAACTCTATTGGACGTTCTATCAACTCTGCTCTGCAATTGTCCCGTATCGGTGGCGGTGTCGGTATCTCTCTCAGCAACTTGCGTGAGGCAGGGGCTCCAATCAAGGGCTACGAGGGGGCTGCTTCTGGGGTTGTTCCTGTTATGAAACTTTTCGAGGACAGCTTCTCTTACTCCAACCAGCTGGGCCAACGCCAGGGGGCTGGGGTCGTTTACCTGGATGTTTTCCACCCAGATATTATCGCCTTTCTTTCAACCAAGAAGGAAAATGCCGATGAGAAAGTTCGTGTGAAGACCTTGTCACTTGGTATCACTGTTCCTGATAAATTCTACGAATTGGCTCGTAAGAATGAAGATATGTATCTCTTCAGCCCTTACTCTGTGGAATTGGAATACGGTGTACCTTACAGCTACCTTGACATAACTGAGAAATACGATGAATTGGTGGAAAACCCACGCATTCGTAAGACAAAAATCAAGGCCCGCGATTTGGAAACAGAAATTTCTAAACTCCAGCAAGAGTCTGGATACCCTTATGTTATCAATATTGATACAGCCAACCGCAGTAATCCTGTTGACGGCAAGATTATCATGTCCAACCTCTGCTCAGAAATCCTTCAGGTTCAAACTCCTAGCGTCATCAACGATTCTCAGGAATACTTGACCATGGGTACAGATGTCTCTTGTAACCTAGGTTCAACCAACATTGTCAACCTCATGAAATCTCCTGACTTTGGGCTTTCTGTCCGTACCATGACACGCGCTTTGACCTATGTCACAGACCACTCGCACATTTCTGCGGTACCATCTATCGAGGCTGGAAATGAACGTGCTCATTCTATCGGACTCGGTGCTATGGGGCTTCACTCTTACCTGGCTCAAAACTTGATCGATTACGGTTCAAAAACAGCCGTGGAATTTACCAATATCTACTTCATGCTCCTCAACTACTGGACCTTGGTAGAATCAAACAATATCGCTCGCGAGCGCAAGGCAACCTTCCATAATTTTGACAAATCAAAATATGCAGACGGTACTTATTTCGACAAGTATGTGACTGGTGATTACCAACCACAATCCGACCGCGTGAAAGAACTCTTTGAAGGTATTTTCATTCCAAGCGGGCAAGATTGGGCAGACTTACGTGACAAGGTCATGGCAGATGGTCTTTATCACCAAAACCGCCTAGCAGTTGCGCCAAACGGTTCTATCAGCTACATCAACGATGTTTCTGCTTCTATTCATCCAATCACACAACGGATTGAGGAACGCCAAGAGAAGAAAATCGGTAAAATCTACTATCCGGCAGCTGGTTTGGCGACAGAAACCATTCCATTCTACAAGTCTGCTTATGATATGGATATGCGCAAGGTCATCGATGTCTACGCTGCTGCGACTGAGCACGTTGACCAAGGTCTGTCTCTGACCCTCTTCCTTCGTAGCGAATTGCCAAAAGCCCTTTACGAATGGAAAAAAGAGAACAAGCAAACCACCCGTGACCTCTCTATCCTCCGTAACTACGCTTACAATAAGGGAATTAAGTCCATCTACTACATCCGTACCTTCACGGACGATGGCGAAGAAGTCGGCGCGAATCAGTGTGAATCTTGTGTGATTTAAGATGTGAGGGCGTTAAAAGGACACAGCAAAAATAGGAAATACCATAGAGATGTCTTACATCTCGTAGGGATTTATCTTTTTTGCCAAGTCCTTAGCCCGAACTCAATTTTGACGTAGCAAGATTAGCTGTTGATAAACCAACTAGCTAATCTACGCTAACCGCTATCTGCGGATTAGCTAGCTACCTCACTAACTCCGAAACTGAAGAAATATTGTCTTCAGTTTCTACGTGTCGTAAGATGTTAGGGCGTTTCAACAGTATGGGAGACTGTTGAAAGTTGGAAATGAGAAAATAGGAAATACCGCTGAGATATCTTGCATCTCAATGGGATGTATCTTTTTGCCAAGTCCTTAGCCCGAACTCGATTTCAAGACACTAACATTCATTGATGCTAAAGCATCTAATGAATGAACGGTACTGACTATTTGGTCAGTACCTAAGTGGCTTACTACCTCGAAAAGTCGTTAAGTTCGAACGACTTTTCTCAGGTCTCGACTTACAAAAGATTAGCTGTTGACAAGCTAACTAACTAGACTATGCCAACCGCTATAGGCAGATTAGCTAGCTACCTCACGACAAATTGCGCTACTTGTAAACAAAGCAATCTAATGAACGTCCTTGGGGCGTTTTTTAGCAGAAAATATGATACAATAGTATAGATATTTCTAGAAAAGAAAGAGAATATGATGGAAACCTACTACAAAGCCATAAACTGGAACGCCATTGAGGATGTAATCGACAAGTCTACTTGGGAAAAGTTGACCGAGCAATTCTGGCTCGATACGCGGATTCCCTTGTCAAATGACTTGGATGATTGGCGTAAGTTGACTGCTGCAGAAAAAGACTTGGTTGGTAAAGTCTTTGGCGGATTGACCCTCTTGGATACCCTCCAATCTGAAACAGGTGTCCAAGCCCTGCGCAATGATATTCGTACACCGCATGAAGAGGCTGTTTACAATAATATCCAATTCATGGAATCTGTACATGCCAAATCCTACTCTTCAATCTTTTCAACTTTGAATACCAAGTCCGAGATTGAAGACATCTTTGAATGGACCAACAGCAACGAATACTTGCAACGCAAGGCAAAGATTATCAACGAAATTTACGAAACTGGTACACCGCTTGAAAAGAAAGTAGCCAGCGTTTTCCTGGAAACCTTCCTCTTCTACTCTGGTTTCTTCACTCCGCTCTACTATCTTGGAAATAATAAGCTTGCCAACGTTGCTGAAATCATCAAATTGATTATTCGCGATGAATCTGTACACGGTACCTACATTGGTTATAAATTCCAGTTAGGTTTCAATGAATTGCCAGAAGAGGAACAGGACACACTCCGTGACTGGATGTACGACCTTCTCTACCAACTCTATGAAAACGAAGAGGGCTACACACGCTCCCTCTACGATGCTGTTGGCTGGACAGAGGAAGTCCTGATTTTCCTCCGTTACAATGCAAACAAGGCCCTCATGAACTTAGGGCAAGATCCACTCTTCCCAGATTCCGCAGATGATGTTAACCCGATTATCATGAACGGTATTTCAACTGGTACATCTAACCATGACTTCTTCTCACAAGTCGGCAATGGTTACCTGCTTGGCGAAGTGGAAGCCATGCAAGATGATGACTATTTGTACGGATTATAAAACTAAAAAAGCAGTTCACTGAGCTGCTTTCTTTTTTATCCTAAAAATAATATCATCAAATAGGAGATCACATTGTTCAGCATGTGAAGAGCCATTGGATAACGAATATCCCTCTTAATCAAATAAAGCCAACCAAGATTTAGTCCCATGGTGAAATAAATCAAGAACTGCGGAAGCGTTGAGGGCGTGTGGACAAAACTGAACAAACTCCCTGTTATGGCTAAATACAGCACCACTGATTTCATATCTGCCATTTTAGGGAAGAAATAGGTAGCTAAAAATCCACGAAAAATCAATTCTTCCAATATCGGGGCAAATACACCCACTGCTAGGAAGGCAATCAAAGGGTAAGCCAAAATAAATTCAATAACCAGCTTTTGATTTTGACTTTCTTCCACAGGTACTAGAAGCTGAAAAATGAAAAATGCAAGATAAAGCACAATAGGCCATTGAAGCTTATGAAACCAAGAAGAGAAAACAGTGTAGTCAACCGTCTTGCGCGGGTAAACAACTTTCCACAGTAGAATGGCCAAGGCAGTCGACAGGACAAAACCAATAATCGCTGCTCCCCAAATCGTATTCTCAATGAACTGAGGAGGAAACTCAGGAATAGCTTGCAAATAAGGGCCAACCATTAAGAAACCTGCAACAATTTGATAAGCAAAAAAATATAGAAATAATAAAGCGCAATGCTTAATGAATTTTAACATAATACCTTCCCCTCTTCTATTGTTTTCTCTCAGTTAAAATGTCACATCGAGAATATTATCCACGCGCACCAACTTGACCTCTTTTTGGCCATTTTTCAAATCACGGGAAATTTTGACCCAATCCTCATCAACTGCCAAAATCTCATACCTGTAGGTTGAGGCAAATTCCTCGTCAAAACGAATTTCTGCTTTATGACCAACCAATTCCTTTAATAATACTGACATTGTGTGTCCCCCACTTCTTTCTTTTACTAATTTTTTAACTTTTCTTTGTAGTTGTCGCAGCTTTCTCCTAGCTGATAGGGAATTGAGGAACAGAAACCCCACTAAAACCCATAAAAACCGATTACCAAAGCAACATAAATTTTTTTAAACAATTCCATAATCTTACCTCCTGCTGAACTAAATGAGTTTGATATTCAAATTATTTAAAATAACGACGGATCATACGAACCTGCATCACATTGATGTAAATATGTAAAAATGCAACAACTAGAAACGCGATAATTTGTCGCTCCTGCAATAGTATACTGATGACAAATAAGAAAAGATACAAGCCTGGTAATACAATCTGATTAAGAGTGAAAACGATTTGAAAACTCATTTCGTAGTTGGCTTGCTTCTCACCTTCATCCATCGCCTCCATAAAGTCCTTGACTTCTTTTACCGTAGCAAAAGCGGACAACTTATAGTCGCGAATTTTCTGAGTTAATTTCATCATAAAAATCTGAGCAATTAGAAGCACGACATAGAAAACTAAATCAAAAACTGACCCAAACATGACCGCCCGCTCTTCTAAGAAAATAACTCCAAATCCTAGTACCAAATTTAATAGTGTCAAGGATACAGCAACGTTAAATAATATGGTCGCGTATTCGAGGTTGCGATACATTTTCTTATATAGGATGTCAATTTGTTCTTCATCCTCATCTGAAATTGAATGGTAGGCTTTATAGGTTTGATTGGCTTTAATCCCCAAATATAGAGTACCACCAAAAATCAGAAAAGTGACTATGCGCAAATAAAATAGAAAGTTATCCAGGTTGAGATATGATGGCAAACCAAATTTAAAGATTAGTGCACCAAGGTAACCTGCAAAGCCGCCACAGATAGCAGCAATTAACATATAGACAATATTCCTAAGCCATCTTTGTGTTGTTGAAATTTGTTTCCCTTGTTTCATTCTCCTACCTCCACTAATTGAAAAACATTCTCTACATTTTCATGAAAAATCTGTGCAATCCGCATGGCAATGACCACAGAGGGCGTATACTCTCCCCGCTCAATCAGGCTAATGGTCTGCCTAGACACTTCTGCCAACTTGGCTAACTCTGTCTGATTGAGCCCATCGCGTGCGCGCAATTCTTTGAGCCTATTTTTTAATATGTAGTCCATAATTTTCTCTTTCTAGGCTTGATAGATAATCAAGCCATCTTCTGTATCTTCCACCAAAATATTTCCTTTGCCAAATTTTATCAGCAAGAGATAGGTATAGTAAAAGTCACCCACGCAGCCTGCAGCATGAAAACTAGCCAAGATAAGATAAGCAGCAGGATTAATCCACCCCACCGCCAAGGCAAGGGTCAAACTTAAAGAAATAAGTACAAAGGGAGCAAGACCTATAATCAACATTTTTCCTCTGCTATATAGAGAGCCTGGACTGGTTGCATAGGCCATCATATTCTTCCATTTTATTCCATATTTGACAGGATTTTCTGGACAGAAGAGTTTGAAGAATAAACCATGAATCCCCTCATGTAAAAATAATAAGAGGAAGTAAAAGAAAAGCAAAGCCAGGATTCCTATAAATTCTATAGTACCTGAAACTTTCATATCACCCATCACAAACACTGCTAAAGAAGTAAATACGTACCAAAACGGTATCACACACAGGACAGCAACTACATTTAACATCAATACAAGCTTCTTATCTTTTAAAATGTTGATGTTATACAGCTGTTTCATAGATTGCTTATTCATCTTTGTTCTCCTTTTTCTTTTGAGTATTCGCGTAGGCAACTGTCGTACAAAAAATAGTTGCCACCAAGGGAGGAAAGAGGTAACTGCTTGTAGTCAAAACGAGCGTAAATCCTAATAGGGATAAAAGATTAAACACTAAGATATTAATAAGGAATAGGGCTAAAAAAAGCGCGAGGATTTTTAATCCATTTTTAATTTTCATGTCCATTCTCAGGCTCCTTTTCTTTACAGAGAGCTAACTCCAATGTCACTAGAGAACTTCCCATCATCAAAAGCAACAGCGTATCTATCTCCTGACCAAAGACCATAGTCTGTACTAGACCATAAAATAAACAAAGAAGGAGGATAGCCTGTATCCCGCGTGCAACTATAGTCCCTGTGATGATGATTTCTTTTCTATTTTTAGACGCTTGTTTATTAGTAATATTTTTCATAGCCCCTCTCCTTTTTCTATTTTTCTGTTCCTTTTTGAGGAAGGAACTGCTTGTAGTTAAAACGAGCGTAAATCCTAATAGGGATAAAAGATTAAACACTAAGGTGCTAATTTAGTTAATAAATTTTTTCTCCCTTGCCCGTGATTCCTTCTCAAAGCAACAACAGACAGGGCTAACAATCCAACTACCCAAACCAGTAAGATAACAATAGACTTGCTAGTCAAGCTAAATTCACTATTGACAAAGAAATCAGTATAGGCTCCCATGAAAGTCCAGTCGACAATCTCTTTAACTCCTTCTTTAGTGCTTGAAAAGAGTGGCAAAAATGACACCAGTAACATAATCGGCAAACTATTAATCTGAGATTTTGACTGAGTATCCGAACATAGACCCACGAGTAGATTGAGCAGCATGACCACAATAGCTATGAGGATTGACATTGTAAGATACTCTACTATCCGATCTGAAAAATCGACTTGGGCTATGATGGGAATTCCCACAATACTTAGCACTGCAACTAGAATAGGATAAAAAAGAACAGACATAAGGTATTCACTATAGCGAACCCCGCTCAGCAAAAGAGTTTTTACATTCTTTTTCTCTTTTTCTTCCGCAATAAGAGTTGAAATTGTTACTCCGACTGCCACAGACAGTGACATGGATAAGCTGGCAAATACTAAGGACTGCCCATTCATTCCCATCATTTTATATAGAAAAAGTAAGAAGATAGGAAGTAAGATTTGAATTAACAAATTTTTATTGGTCAATAATTGTTGATTTCTAAGCCAAATCAATGCATTCATTCTCTTAAACATCTAATTTTTCTCCTGTTAGTGCAATAAAAATATCTTCTAAGTTTGGTTCACATGAGTGAATGCTCATCACATCACTAAAGTCTTCCTTTGAAATTTCCTCAAAAGAAACTATTTTTTCCGAAAAGTCACTGTAGATAATCTTAACCTGCTTATCCCTGGTATACTTCTGGATAATTTCCCTCGGAACACCTTGCTCCACTAATTTTCCTTTATTAAGCAACGCCAATCGGTCACATAGCAAAGTCGCTTCGTTCATATCATGTGTCGTTAAAAAAATAGTCACACCTGCTTCTCTCAAATTCATCAGTAATTTATGAACCCTTTTTGAAGTAGTGGGATCTAAGCCGCTGGTAGGTTCATCTAAGAAAAGGAGGCTTGGCCGATTAATCAATGCCCGAACTAATAACATTCTTTGCTTCATACCGGTTGACAGTTTCTCGGCTGGAATTTTTTTATTTTCCAGCAATCCTACCTGGTCTAAAAGTTCTTCCACCCTTCCTTTCTCTACACCATACAGTCGTGCATAAAATTCAATATTAGCTTCCAAACTCATCTTTTCAAAAATACCAGTCTGATCACTAACCATACCAATCTTTTCCAGGTCTGTTGCAGTCAGACACGCTGAATCTTTACCTGCAATCTCACTCATTCCATAATCTGATGGTATTTGCCCTGTTAGAATATTAATCATCGTTGTTTTACCAGAACCAGATGGTCCTAGGAAACCAAAAATCTCTCCCTTCCCAACTTGAAATGTAATGTTATCCAAGGCTTTTGCTTGACCAAAAGATTTTACAATGTCTTTAACAACTATCATTTTTTCCATATTCCATTCCTCCTAAAACCACATGGATAAGACATGACTAAACTCTTGCCCTATCTAAATGCCTACAAATAAACCAAGAAACTCTATCACACTGGGAAGTAAAAGGCTAAGATAACTTTTGCACGCTTGTTCCATTCTGGAACAATGGTCTCTATTTTTACGACTAACATTCTTTGTTCCCAAGGTGTGTCTTAGAACCTATATTCACAATTCAGTACTCCATCTAAGGCTGGTTTTTCAGCTACTCATCATTCGTTTTTTTAATACAGTCAGTATTCCTCAAAAAACTACCTTGATTCGCGAAAAGTTATCTCTTACATAAAAGTACTTTACTTGTGAATACATGTTCTTATTTTCCCCTCTTATCTGTCACTATTTTTCCTTAGTATTTCTGATGTCGCTGCGATAAGGCAAATAGCAAGGACCATATAAGTATTATCCAGTTGCTGCCACTTCATGATGTCCGACAGGATGACAAACACCAAATAGGCAATAACCAACAGATTTACAAATCTTACTGCGTGAACACTGCTCATTTTTTTCATAGTAAAATCCTACTCTCTTTTTCTATTGTGTGATGACTTACATACATCTCTTTATTTCAATATCATTGTAACACTTCTTTTTCTTTTTGACAAGTATCTTTGTCAAAAAAATAATAATTTTTGTCAAAAAGTTTATGAAAATTGTCAAAATGACTAGAATGGCATACAAAAAAACTCCTTCATCCAGAGGATAAAAGAGTTTCAGTATCAATTACAAGTTTTCAGCTACGCTGTTCAGTAGGGTTTGGATAGCCGAAGCATCGCTACCACCTGCCATAGCCATATCTGGTTTACCGCCACCGCGGCCTGCTACGATTGGGGCAAGGACTTTGATGAGGTTGCCCGCATGGATATTGGCTGACTTGCTGGCTACAAGGACATTGACCTTATCGCCAATGCTTGCTACAAGGACAAGCACATCTGAGTAGTCTTTTTGCTTCCAGTTATCAGCAAAGGTACGGAGGGCACCTGCGTCTGATACCTGTACTTGACTTGCGATATAGCGGATACCTGAGCTTTCTTTGACATCTTTAAAGACATCTCCTGCAGCGGCTGCGGCTGCTTTCTCTTTGAGGGCTGCGTTTTCTTTTTGTAGTTCACGCAACTGTTCTTGCAGGCTCGCTACTTTATTTGGTACTTCCTTGATTTGAGGTGACTTGATGGTTGCGGCTACTTGTTTCAGGGCATCTTCTTGGTCACGGTAGGCTAGGAAGGCTTCACGGCTGGTTACAGCAACGATACGGCGAGTTCCTGAACCGATTCCTTCTTCTTTCAAAATCTTGAAGATTCCAATTTCAGCTGTATTGGCAAGGTGGGTACCTCCACATAGCTCAACAGAATAATCACCAATAGATACCACACGGACTTCCTTGCCGTATTTTTCGCCAAAGAGAGCCATGGCTCCCATTGCTTTTGCTGTGTCAATATCTGTTTCTACTGTCACAACTGGAATAGCTTTCCAGATTTGCTCGTTGACTTCTTCTTCGATACGACGGAGTTCTTCTGCAGTAACCGCTTCAAAGTGAGTGAAGTCAAAGCGGAGGAAATCTTGTTCATTCAAAGAACCAGCTTGCGTTGCATGCTCACCGATAACATTGTGAAGGGCTGCGTGGAGCAAGTGAGTTGCGGTGTGATTTTTTTCAACGCCACGACGTCGATTGCTGTCAATTTCAAGCGTGTACGTTTGACCAACCGCTAGATTTCCGACAACTTCTGCTGTATGAAGCGGCTGACCATTCGGCGCCTTTTGAACATCAATGACACGAGCAACGAGATTGCCAGCCGCATCCAAAATAGAGCCATGGTCAGCAACCTGCCCACCCATCTCTGCATAGAAAGGTGTTTGTTCAAAGACAAGCAGAGCTTCTCCGCTAGACAAACTATCGACGCGAGCATTGTCCGCCACCAGTACAGACAGGCTAGCTTCCAAACGTTCTGCTTCATATACGAAGACAGACTCTTCGGTAATACCTGCCAAGGTTTCGTTTTGCATGCCCATGGAGCCTCCCTTGACAACAGAAGCACGCGCTCGCTCCTGCTGTTCTTTCATGGCTGCCTCAAATCCTGCGATGTCAAGGGTCATGCCACGGTGCTCTGCCAATTCCTCTGTCAATTCCACTTGGAATCCATAAGTATCGTAGAGTTTGAAGATGTCGCGACCGTCGATGACATTTTTTCCTTCTGTCGCCAATTTGTCCATCAGCTGCTCTGCAAACTGTGAGCCAGTGTGGATGGTACGAGCAAAGGACTCTTCCTCACTCTTTACAATTTTCTCGATGAAGGCACGTTTTTCAAGGACTTCTGGATAGTAACTCTCCATAATATTGCCAACTGTTTCGACCAGTTTGTATAAGAATGGTTCAGTGATACCCAAGCGGTGACCGTGCATAGAAGCCCGGCGGAGCAAGCGGCGAAGAACGTAGCCACGGCCTTCGTTACCTGGAAGAGCACCGTCTCCGATAGCAAATGAAAGGGCACGGATATGGTCTGCGATGACCTTGAAGCTCATATTGTCGCCATCTGGATTGTAAACCTTGCCAGAAATTTTCTCTACTTCACGGATGATTGGCAAGAAAAGATCTGTTTCAAAGTTTGTCTTAGCTCCTTGGAAGATGGCCGCCAAACGTTCCAAACCAGCACCCGTATCGATGTTTTTGTTTGGCAATTCCTTGTACTCGGAACGAGGAACAGCTGGGTCAGCGTTGAATTGTGAAAGCACAATGTTCCAAATCTCAATGTAGCGGTCGTTTTCAATATCTTCTTGCAAAAGACGTACCCCTAAGTTTTCAGGGTCAAAACTTGGACCACGGTCAAAGAAGATTTCCGTATCTGGGCCAGAAGGGCCTGCACCGATTTCCCAGAAGTTATCCTCTAATGGAATCAAGTGGCTTGGATCCACACCGAGTGCTACCCAGCGATTATAGGAATCAATATCATCTGGATAGTAGGTCATGTAAAGCTTTTCCTGCGGAAAGGCAAACCACTCTGGACTTGTCAAGAGTTCAAAGCCCCACTCAATCGCTTCGTCACGGAAATAGTCACCGATAGAGAAATTACCCAACATTTCAAACATGGTATGGTGGCGGGCAGTCTTACCGACGTTTTCAATATCATTGGTCCGAATGGATTTTTGGGCGTTGGTAATCCGTGGGTTATCAGGAATAACTGAACCGTCGAAATATTTTTTGAGGGTTGCTACACCAGAGTTAATCCAGAGTAGCGTCGGATCGTTGACTGGTACAAGGTTTGCTGACGGCTCAACAGAGTGACCTTTTGATTTCCAGAAATCCAGCCACATTTGGCGGATTTGAGCGCTTGACAAGTGTTTCATAAGTAAGATACCTAGGGACAGTCATTCCATAAAAACCAGAAATCTAGTATAGACAAAAATCGGCTAAGTAGATTTACTTTTTCTAAGGAACAGTCCCGAGTTCAGTTCGAGAGAACTAAACTTTTCCTTTCATATTTTCTAATTTGGCGGAACGAAGTCACCACATAAAAGTTGGACCTAGCTCTGCTATTTTTCAATAGGTAGGGGGGTGGAATTTGCTGGCAAACATGTCCCTCCCAGAAATTTCTCCATGTTTACCTCAAAAAAATAACAAGAAATCAAACGAAGGGCGAAGAAACCGCGGTACCACCTTCATTCAATGACTTGTCATTCTCATTTGGTATTCAATTATCGTATTAAGTAGCAGGATACTCGGCTTAGATGGCTCGCAACAACCGCCAATTTTCTGCACTAAGGTGTCAAGTATCCATTCTTAATAAGTAGTTGGTCAATTATTGACCTGATGAACTGGAAGTTTCAGTTGTAGAGGAAGAACTTTCAGTTGATGAAGAGCTGCTCTCTTCTGTTGTTACATATTGTGACAGGAGATTTTGGAAGGCAGCGTCCTTGATTTTTACGTTGGCTTGCTGCAAGGCTTCTTTCAAGACACCTGCTACAAAGGTTGCATCATTTTGTTTCTGTGTCAAAATGATTTCTGTCAATTTGTCTTTGTACTCGTTCCAATCGGCTGCTTTTTCAGTTTTTGCTTCCAATTTCACTACATAGTAGCTGGTAGTGTAGGTTGTCAAATCAACAACTGAAATGACAGAAGCACCAACTTGACCAGCATCCAAGGCGAATATTGCTGATTGTACCTCAGTAGGAATGGTTGTTGAAGTTGAATCGAATTTGACTTCTCCACCATTTTCCTTCGTAGCTGTATCTGTCGAATTATCCTTGGCTAATTGAGCAAAATCTGCTCCTTCAGCTTGAGCTGCGGCAAGCACTTCATTGGCCTTGGCTTCGTCTGTCAATTTGATGATACGGGCCGTTACCTCTGGAGTATAGGCTTCGTAGGCTGCCTGATAGTTTTCGTCTGTCAATTCTTTTTCAGCTGCTTGTTTTACAGCGTATTGAACCAAGAGTTCTGTACGCAGTTGCTCCTTAAAGGATTCTGGAGTCAAGCCAGCAGACGCGAGGGCTGAGGCAAATGCGTCACCGTATGGGGCTGCCTTAGCTTCATATTCTGCATCCACTTCGCTGGATGATACTTTATCGCCGTACTGCTCTTCAAATACATGACCGATAACCATGCCGAGCAACACTTGTTGGGCTTGACCATTGGTCTTAACCTTTTCATAAAACTCTGAAATCGAAATGGTATTGCCCTTCATAGTGATAATGTCTTTGTCGATAGCACTTGAGCAGGCTGCCAAGCTTACAGCTGCTAGCAAGGTTACTGCACCTGCAAGAATTTTTTTTCTTGTCTTCATTGGGAAGTTTTCTCCTTTTTTGATTAACTCTTTCATTATAACACAAAAGCTTAATTTTTTCTTAACTTTCTTCGATATTTAATGCCAAAGTCTCGCTATTCTTTCTAAGCAATAATAATCCATCACTCATAGAAACCAGACTGGCAGTCAGGTCTGGATTATTCAGGGTTGCCTGAAACAATCGCTGCAAGCCTTTGTAAATCGTGCGTTGCCCTCGGCGGACCTCCATAATATCCTTGGCCATATCGCCGCCTTGGAACACATCGTCCAGGATAATTAAGCCTCCAACTTTAACCTTTTTCAAAACCTCTGGCAGAAACACGATATACTTGGATTTTGCTGAATCCATAAAAACAAAATCATAGGAATCGTCTGGCAGGGTCGGAAGGATGTCTAGGGCTTCACCCTCTAACAACTCAATCTGCTTGCGACTGTCAAATTTAGCAAAATTTTCCTTGGCCAAGTCAATCATTTCTTGATTTCGATCAATGGTAGTAATCTGAGATTGAGGGCTATTTTCAGCCATTAAAAGGGCGGAAAAGCCAATCGCTGTACCAATTTCAAGGATTTGTTTTGGTTGCAGGGTCTGCATAAGCAGGCGGAAGAAGGCTGCGGTTTCCTGAGGGATAATCGGAATATTTTCCCTCTGAGCAAATTCTTCTAATTCCTTCAAAAATCCTGTCTGTTGCGCCTGGCGTGTCCGCATAAATTCCACAATTTCTTCCTTAACAACAGGACGGCGCATATTGTGGTTTGCGTTTTTAGAATATGATTCAACCATAGGTTCCATTATACCATAAACCAAGTAGATTTTCTTCCGAGATAGCCCAAGAACCTGTATTCACAGTTCAGTAATTCCAGCTAAGGCTAATTTCCAGCTACTCAATGGTCGTTTTTCTCAAAATACAATCAGTATTCCCTCAAAAAACTACCTATTCTATGAAAAGCACTTTACTTGTGAATACAGGTTCTAAAATGGAAAATAGGACTTATACTCTTCAAAATCAACCTCAGACGTTGTTGACTTGATTTGATGACTGAAAAGCTCCTGTGGAGGTTTTTAGCTTATCCCTTATAAATCTATGCAAAAAAAGACCAGCCTCGCTTCTCAGGGCCAGTGTCACCATCTCAGCGCAGTGGTTGATTGCTCCAACAATCTGGGAGATAGTTAGAGGTTGGAAATGAAACAAACGAAGTTTGTGTCAAAACAGTACAGTGGAGTGGATTAAAACAGTCAGGGAAGTGACTGTTTTAACCCGAGCTAAAAAATATAAAAGCGAGGCTTGTTCGGGGGAGTGAAACAGTTCGGGGAACTGTTTCAGCTGGTCACCTTAAAACGAAAAAGTGACCATAGAAACCCGAGCTCGAGTATGAGGAAGCGAGGTTAGGAAGGTTCCTCGAACCTTTTTGATTTTCATTGAGTATTAACGGATAATAGCCGTCAAAATGCAAATGAGGAGTGTTTCCACCCCTTCATTTGTTTACATATCTTGAGCCAAGGCGATACGATAGCCTAGGTTGTTTACCAATTCTTGGATACGGGCAAAGGTATCTTTCTTACTGAAGAAAAGGTGATAGCTATCGGTATCAAGGTCAATAGCCCCCAGACAATAGCCTTCTTCTGAAAATTTTTCATCAATAATCGCAGCCCACTCTGGAATGGTGCCTGCAGCACTCAAACCGACAGCATCTAGTCGAAGAGAAATACCTGCGTCACGAACCTGCTGAAGCCGGTCAAAGAAATGCACAAAATCCCTCAATTTATCCTTGTGATCACGGACACAGATATAATCACTATGCTCCAACAAGGTCAATAGAACCAGCCAAAGATTTTCCTTCTCCGAATCACTCACCTTGTCTAAAAATTCCTCAAAGGCAAAAGGATCGAGAATAGATTCTATGTAGTTCAAAATTTCGTTTGGATCGCTGGCGAAAACAACCTCTTTCAACTTAATAAAGAGTTCACGGTTTCCATCCGACATCAGTTCAGCCAGTTCAAAAATATCCTGTAACTGCTCTTCAGTTAGCATAATACCTCCTATTTTCCTGTTTAAGGGTTAAATTCCCATTGAATATGTGGAGCAGCCGTCTCTATAAAATGATAGAGGTCATTAAAATCCACACCTGAAAGGGTATTGAGTTTGATTTCTGTCAGTACGATACTATCTTTATCAATTATCGTCAGTCTTCCGGACTGAATTTCATGATAGACTGGAACTATCTGATAACGGATTGTTCCTATTTCCTTTAAGGAAATACGCTGACGCTTCCCACCTATCCTTCTCTGGTATTCCAGCACCTCGGTCGTCAAGACAAAAACTTCACCTTGCTGACGCAAGAAATAACTGTAAACCATCACTGGAAGAGCCAACAGTAAATAAACTATTCCAACAAGAGACGGGGTCGGTCTGGTCATGATTCCAATACCAATCAGAACCAACATAAGACTAAGCGATACAGGGATAACAATAGACCGTTTATAAGAAATCATCTTAGAGATGCACACCTTTCTCAACAAGAGCTTCCAACTCTGTCAAGCGGGCTTCAAAGACCTTGAAGGCATCGTTGAGAT
>CAMBAD010000026.1 GCA_945864085.1 uncultured Streptococcus sp. | reverse complement strand
TAGTACAGCCTGCGCCTCAGTTCCTTGTCTGAAAGCTAATTCATTCGACTATATAGTCGTTTAGTTTTTCTTTTATTACTTCGTTAACTCGCTTTGCCGTACTCCAGTACTGCCTGCAGCTCGTTGCCTAGTACTAAAAGTAAACTAAAAGACTATAAAAGGTAAGAATAGACATTATTAATACTTTGATATATCATTCCGCAACCTGTTAGCTGAAGACAAAAAGCGGCAGATTGCTGCGTTTTTCATCAAAACCAACTAAATAGATTATCTTAATGCAGTTATGTTATAATGTTCTTTAATAAATATATGAAAACCTAAAGCTAAAGGAAAACGAAGATGAAAAAGAAACTACTCACTGTACTTATCCTAACATTCTTATGCCTCAGCCTTTGGGGCTTTGGAAAGCTTTACGTCGCCTACAATCTATCTCACTATGCGGGGTATTATGTCCAACAGTTGCCTCGGAAAGAGGGGACCAATCCTGAAATGGTCATTGTATTAAGACATCTAAATGATATAGAGAAACCTACTACAAATAACCTGTCCTATGACTTTGACGGAAATGGTGCAATATTATTAGCTAATTCTGTCACATTAAGTCAAGGAATAAATATTTTACTCTGGAATCAGAATGAGAATAAGAAATATACTTTCAATAACTTAGGGGAATTTTCTTTTTACTATACGAATAATATCGGAGAAAAAAAATATGATTCACAATATCAAAAAGAGGCGGAATTACTCCTCGATAAAATTCTGCCCCCTATCTTAGAAGCTCAGCCTAAACCTAAAATCAACCTTCAAAATCTATTTAATGAGAAGTACTTCGAACAGTTTAATGAATAAGATATTTATGAAAAATAAACTACTTGTTGCACTTAGCCTAGCATTCTTAAGCCTCAGCCTTTGGGGCTTTGGAAAGCTTTACGTCGCCTATAATCTATCTCACTATGCAGGGTACTATGTTCAGCACATGCCTCGGAAAGAGGGGGCGAATCCAGAAATGGTTATTGTATTAAAGTATCTAAATGATATAGAGAAACCTACTACAAATAACTTGTCCTATGACTTTGACGGAAATGGTGCAATTATACTGGATAATTCAATAGTATTAAGTCGAGGGACATATATCCGTCTGCGGAACTATACAGAAAATAAAAAGTATATTTTCAATAATTTCGGTAGTTATTCTTATTATTACACTGACGATATAGACAAAAAAAAATATGATTCACAATATCAAAAAGAGGCGGAACTACTCCTCGATAAAATCCTACCTCCAATCCTAGAAGCTCAGCCCAAACCCACAATAAACCTTCAAAATCTATTTAATGAGAAGTACTTCGAACAGTTTAATTAAAAGGGTAATTATGAAAAAGAAACTACTCACTGTACTTATACTAACATTCTTCTGTCTCAGCCTTTGGGGCTTTGGAAAGCTTTACGTCGCCTACAATCTATCTCACCATGCAGGGTATTATGTCCAACAATTGCCTCGAAAAGAGGGGACCAATCCTGAAATGGTCATTGTATTAAGACATCTAAATGATATAGAGAAACCTACTACAAATAACCTGTCCTATGACTTTGACGGAAATGGTGCAATATTATTAGCTAATTCTGTCACATTAAGTCAAGGAATAAATATTTTACTCTGGAATCAGAATGAGAATAAGAAATATACTTTCAATAACTTAGGGGAATTTTCTTTTTACTATACGAATAATATCGGAGAAAAAAAATATGATTCACAATATCAAAAAGAGGCGGAATTACTCCTCGATAAAATTCTGCCCCCTATCTTAGAAGCTCAGCCTAAACCTAAAATCAACCTTCAAAATCTATTTAATGAGAAGTACTTCGAACAGTTTAATGAATAAGATATTTATGAAAAAGAAACTACTTGTTGCACTTAGCCTAGCATTCTTAGGCCTCATACTGGGGTATTGACAACCAGCAAGACCTTGCCCTTGTAGTGTTCCAGTGCGACTGGCTGGCCCTCTTGGTTTTCTAGTGAAAAATCATATGTATTTGTCATTGTTATTCCTCTCTAAAATAAGTTTTCAGGTCTTGTACTTCAGCTTCATTCAAGCTACGATAGGTTCCTACTGCTAAATCTCCCAGTTGGAAAGGGCCAAAGCCGCTGCGTTTGAGGTAAGTGACCTTGACGCCATAGGCTAGAAACATCTTTTTAACCTGATGAAATTTGCCCTCCGTCAGCTGGATTAGCGCTCTGCTATGTTCCAAAGAAGAAGACAAGGGGGTCAGAAGGGCTGGCTGGCAACGGGTGCCGTCCAAAAAGGTCACACCAGAGGCAAAAAATGCGGGAGCGTCTGCCTGAAGCGGACCATTGACCTCGACATAATAGGTCTTGCTCACATGGTGGGTGGGGTGGAGCAGGCGGTAGCCTAAGGGACCATTATTGGTAATGAGCACTAGACCTTCGGTGTCCCGATCCAGACGACCGACGGGATAGAGCCCTGCTACCCTATCGCTGGGTGCTATCAGGTCAATGACTGTCGGGTATTGCTCATCCGAGACTGCTGATACGATACCTGCGGGCTTGTGCAACAGATAATACCGAGACCCTGCTAGGTTGATACGACGGCCTGATACCGAAATATGTTGCAGCTGAGGGTCTACAATCTGACTCAGACTGACCGCAGGCTGCCCATCAATCTGGATTTGCTTTGCTTTAAAAAGTTTCTTTACCTGCTTCCGAGAGCCAACCTTGGCCAACTCCATGCACTTGTCCAATCTCATGGAACTATTGTACCACAAATCATTTGGCTTGACCTTGTTCTCAAATGCGATATAATACTAATTAGTAACAAAAAGGAGACATCTCATGGGACTTTTACAAGATGGAAAATGGGTGGACCAGTGGTATGACACCAAGTCCACAGGGGGCAAGTTCGTCCGTACAGTCACACAATTTCGCAACTGGATTACACCAGACGGGCAGGCAGGTCCGACAGGAAAGGGCGGTTTCAAGGCCGAGTCGGGTCGCTACCACCTCTACGTTTCACTAGCTTGTCCTTGGGCCAGTCGAACCGTCATCATGCGCAAACTAAAAGGCCTGGAAGAGCATATTTCCATGTCTATCGTCCATCCACTTATGCTGGAAAATGGCTGGACCTTTGAAGAAGGCCCCGGCGTCATTCCTGATCCGATTTTCCACAGCGATTATCTCTATCAGGTCTACCTCCAGGCCGACCCTAACTACAGCGGACGCGTGACAGTACCTGTCCTTTGGGACAAAGAAACCAAGACCATTGTCTCCAATGAATCAGCTGAAATCATGCGCATGTTTAATACAGCCTTTAACGAACTGACGGGCAACTACGAGAATTATTACCCGACAGAACTGCAGGGCGCTATTGATACAATGAACGACTTCGTCTATCCAAACATCAACAACGGTGTTTACAAGGCAGGATTTTCGACCAGTCAGGCTGTCTATGAGGAGGAAGTCAAGAACCTCTTTGCTGCCTTGGATAAATTGGAAGAGCATTTGGCAGATAAGCAATTTCTCGTGGGAAATCAATTAACCGAAGCTGACCTTCGCCTCTTTACCACCTTGGTCCGTTTCGATCCTGTTTACTTCGGGCATTTCAAATGCAATATCAAGGCCTTGGTCGATTATCCAAACTTGTGGAACCACACCAAGCGAATTTACAACCTGCCTGGGATTGCGGAAACAGTGAATTTCGACCATATCAAGCAGCACTACTATGGTAGCCATAAGACCATTAACCCGACAGGGATTGTGCCCGTCGGACCTGACTTGGACTGGACACTATAAAGACACAAAGGGAGATGACAGCCTCCCTTTTCGTATGATATAATAAACCAGATTTTCAAACAAAGGAGATTGTCATGTCTGAAATTAAGGCAAAACGCGTATCCAACTATGAACTGTTTTATGATTTGGTCTTTGTTCTGGCCACATCTTCGCTGACAGGGCTTTTACACGGAGAACATATTGCTTTCAAGGAGATTTTGACCTTTATCACTGCCAACTGTATTATTATGACCCTGTGGATGAATGAGACCATTTATCTGAATAAGTATGGTGAGCGGGACTTCCTTGATATTTTTACCATTATTCCATCCATGTACTTGATTGGAAATATGTCCCTCAACTTCAGCAATGATTTTGAAAAAACAGCTCTGCCATTTAACGCCTTCTTGACCCTGTCTTATGTGCTCATCTTCCTGCAATATTACCTGAGAGGAAGACGAATCGGCTTTAACGAGGACATCAAGGCAACCTTGCAGATGTTGGCCTCTTATATTGCTATCTGTGCTGGTGCAACCTTGTTGGTCATTTTCAAGCTCTGGACCAATGATGAGCGGATGTTGATTGTCTATATCATTCCCTTCTTGATTTCCTTTTTCTTTCAAGGGAGAATGAGCCATTCCCCCATCAATTTTCCACACATGGTAGAGCGTTGTCAGCTGATTACTATTATTATCGTCATTTAGTTTTTCTTTTATTACTTCGTTAACTCGCCTTGCCTAACTCCAGTTATGCCTGCGGCTCGTTGCCTAGTACTAAAAGTAAACTAAAAGACTATACCTTCGGTGAAACGGTCATTGCCATTATCAAAAACTATCCGTTATTGGACTTGCCACTAGAGGGAATCTTACTCTTTTTCGCTATGGCAACCCTCTTCATTTTCTATATTTCACAGACCTATCTTACTCTTGACCATCATCGCAAGGCCGATGTGACGGTCTTGCTCTATGCCCATTTGGTCATTATTCTGGGCTTGAATTTCTTCACAGTGGCTGTGGAGCTTTTCCCTAGCCAGCATAGTGATTTGGCCCTCCCCATGTTGCTGGTCGGCAATCTGCTCTTCTACGGAGGCAGTCTTGCGACATCCTTCTACAATCAACAGGTTCATCATGTCAACAGGAGCGGTCTTTTAGTCTACGGAGCCATCCTACTGATAGGAAATGGTGCACTAGCCTTTCTTAACCAATCTGACATCTTCGTATTTGTCCTCTTAAATCTCTTGACGCATGGTATGATTGCCTACCATGTTCTTCGTTATCGAAGAGCCAATCGCAGCTTATTGGGCGAAGAAGTATAAACGAAACCACACCAGACTCAAGATTGTCTGGCGTGGTTTTTATATATACAGGAGTACTTTGTCTACTAACTCCGCTCCTTTGGTATTAGCGGTACTGTTTGGCAATAAGCGGCATCATAAAAATCAACATGATCAATAAAATGCTATACATAACAGCTGGTTGGTAAATGGTCAAGCTTAGGATAAGGCCGATGATTTTCAGGGCAACGTCGTAGTAAAACCAGCTCTTTCGGCCTTCCAAAAATGCTTCCATGGCTGTATTTTCTGGAATTTCAGCTAAGGATTGGTACATGAGCGTATTGAAAAAAGTGACAAGTAAAATGATGAGACCATAAAAAACTTGAGCAACCTTGTTGTCAAAATTTTGCGCCACTATTTTCGTCACATAAGGGAAAAAGGAGGAGAAAAAGAGTAAAAATACGGTATTCCAGACCACCTTGTCTGAAATTTTCTCCACATCATGCCAGCCCTTGTGCATATTGACCCACATAATCCCAATCCAGAAGAAGGACAGGGTATAGGCAAAGAAATCCACGCGCAAACTCCACAAGGCTTCCTAGGTCAGCACCTCTGGTTTTTGCAACTCCAATAAATCTGACTCTTTAACAAAAGACAGAGTCAACATCTCAGCGCAGTGGTTGCTTGGCTTTAACAGTCCAGTGGACTGTTAAAGGTTGGAGATACTATTTGCGAAGCAAATCACAGCAGTTCGTGTATCACACTCCAAATCTGACCATTACGACTGTTGCGAACAAAGTTCGCTACAAAAAGGTTCAGTGAACCTTTGGAGGTTGGAAATGAAGCGAACTCTGAGAAGTGGCTGATTGGGCTTGAGCCTAGCCCAATCAGCCACTGCGTCAACATGCTATCCCGAACTCTAAGAGGAGAGGATGGACTTTCTGCCCATCCTCTTCGATTTTATGCTAATTTACTTGCTGCTGCCTCGTCGAGAATCAATACCACATCATCATGGTTTTGAAGGATGCTGGCTGGAACTTCCTCCGTCACTGGGCCTTCTACTGTCGCCTGAATGGCGTCAGCTTTTTCTGCGCCATAAGCCATCAACACGATGGTCTTGGCAGCCATGATGTTGGCAATTCCCATAGAAATAGCTTGTTTTGGCACTTGATCTGCATGTTCAAAAAAGCGGCTATTGGCTTCGATGGTAGAGGGGGCCAGGTCTACAATGTGGGTTTTACCGTCAAAGGAAGAGCCTGGTTCATTGAAACCAATGTGACCATTGCGACCAATCCCTAAAATTTGGAAATCAATCGGGTGCTCTGCAAGAATTTCATTGTAATGATCCGCTTCTGCCTGAGAATCTTCAGCTAAACCATTTGGCAAATAAGATTGCTTAAACGGTTTGGCATTAAAGAGGTTTTCTTTCATGAAATAGATGTAGGACTGGTCGCTGGTCTCATCCAGACCGATGTATTCATCCAAATTGACCGATGTCAAGTCTGAAAAATCCAACTCGCTTTCACGGAGCAATTTATAAAATGCCAAAGGACTAGAGCCTGTCGCCAACCCCAACACACGGGCACCAGCTGCTAACTTTTCCTTTAAGATACTGAATGCAAGGCTTGCACCCTCATCCTGGTTTTTGACTACAATCACTTTCATAGTGGTCTCCTTTTGGTATATACCATTTTATAAGATTATTATACGCTGTCACATCCTCTTTGTCAAGTCTTTTATTCCACAAAGCCTGTTCTTTCAGCAGTGGAAAAAGATGAATTTATGATATAATATTCTTATGACAAAAGAACTGTTTATCCTATTTGCTACAGGTATTTTACTCTGCCTAATTGCTTATTTTATCCCTAAACCAAAGTGGCTAAAGATTGCGCTCTCTATCATCGGCGGCCTGCTAATCGCGTTGCCCTTCGTCTTATTGATCTACTTTATAGCCATCCTATTCTAAGCAAGGAGAGTACATGAATACTGCTGATTTTGATTTTGATTTGCCTGAACATCTGATTGCCCAAGTTCCACTGGAAAAACGGGATAACTCCAAACTCTTGATTTTAGACAGCAATCAGAAAACCATGGTGGATAGCCATTTTGACCATATCATCGACCAACTCAATCCTGGTGATGCACTGGTTATGAATAACACCCGCGTCCTGCCTGCTCGGCTCTATGGCCATAAAACAGAGACAAACGGTCACGTGGAGCTTTTGCTTTTGAAAAATACCCAAGGTGACCAGTGGGAAGTCCTTGCAAAACCTGCCAAACGCCTGAAAATTGGGGCTACTATTAACTTTGGTGATGGGCGTTTGACCGCAACTGTTGTGGAGGAATTGGACCACGGCGGACGGATTGTCGAATTTGCTTATCAGGGAATCTTCCTAGAAGTCTTGGAGAGCCTGGGAGAAATGCCTCTGCCGCCTTACATCCATGAAAAATTGGAGGACCGTGAACGCTATCAAACTGTCTATGCCAAGGAAAATGGTTCAGCCGCCGCACCGACTGCCGGTCTCCATTTCACCCAAGAACTGCTGGCAAAAATAGAGGCCAAGGGTGTCAAATTGGTCTATCTGACCCTCCATGTCGGTTTAGGGACCTTTCGCCCTGTTTCCGTAGACAATGTTGAGGCCCATGAAATGCATTCGGAATTTTACCACCTATCTGACCAGGCAGCCGATAGTCTGAATCAAGTCAAGGCTGCTGGTGGGCGTATTGTCGCAGTCGGCACAACTTCTATCCGCACCTTAGAAACCATTGGCAGCAAATTTGATGGCCGACTGGAAGCTGACTCTGGCTGGACCAATATTTTCATCAAGCCTGGCTACCAGTTTAAGGTGGTCGATGCCTTTTCAACTAACTTTCATTTACCAAAATCTACCCTTGTTATGCTAGTGTCTGCCTTTGCAGGACGTGACTTTATCCTTGATGCCTACGAACACGCTGTGAAAGAGCAGTACCGCTTCTTTAGCTTCGGTGATGCCATGTTTATCCAATAGCTCTTGGCCCTTCTCACCAACAGTTCCACTACCATCCTAAGGAGTTTCCCATGAATAAGATTGAAAGCCGTCATCAGTTAATCCTATCCTTGATTATGGAAAAGAAAATCCATACCCAGCAAGAATTACTGGACTTATTGCACCTAAACGGTGTCTCTGTGACCCAATCGACCCTCTCACGAGACATCAAAATGCTGAATTTGGTCAAGATCAATGAAGACGATTCATCTTATTACATCATCAATCCCATCACCCCGACGCGCTGGGAAAAGCGGCTGCGCCTCTATATGGAAGACGGGCTGGTCATGTTTAAACCTGTTCAACACCAAATTGTACTCAAGACCTTACCCAGCCTGGCCAATTCTTTTGGTTCAATCCTAGATGCCATGGAAATTCCTGAAATTGTCGCGACCGTCTGTGGCGATGATGTTTGCCTCATCATCTGCGAGGACAACGAAAGCGCCCTTGCTTGCTTTGAATATCTGAAGCAATATGCACCCCCATTTTTCTTTAGCAAACGATAAGCCTGTCAGCTAGCAGGCTTATTTATTTTGCCTTCTTTCTGTGTTATAATATATACACTATTTCCAAAGGAGTGATGAGAAATGAAAAGTTGTTGGCAAGAATTAGGGATAGGGGCCACCACCAATCAGCGGGCCATAAAGTTGGCCTATGCTGAACGTATCAAGCAGGTCCATCCAGAAGAAGACCCTGAAGGATTCAAGCGCCTGCAAGCAGCCTACAAAGCTGCATTACAGTATAGCAAAGATGCTTCGACCACTCCTCGAACACAAGCGGAACCCTTGATTGAACTGACAAAAAATACGGTTCTTGACCAAGAAGACCTCTCAAAAGATTTTGATTTTTCTGCGGTCTTGAGCAGCGATTCCGATGACAAACCTGAACAGATCGAACAGACATGGCAAGAGGAACATCGACTGCTTGAAGTAGCGCATTACATCTCCAAGGTGAAAGAGGCCTGTATTAAAATGCCTTACTATCGCCACCTCTATCAAATTCTCCAATCTGCAGAATTTGACCGCTATATCAATGAGCAACAAGCGCGTGAGCAGTTAACTGCTGACTTGACCAAGCTGACTTTTTACGGTGAAGAAGAAGAGCGCCAAGAAACTCTCCTGCTCTGCCAGAGACTACAGTTAACGGATTTGGCAAACTATTTAGAGGCAGGAGAGCAAACACTGCTGGAGGAACAATTCAAGATTGATTTGGAAGAACTGGAACAAAAAGCGCAAGCCTATCTAGTAACTCTCCTAGCCAAGCTAGAGTTGGTAACTGATTTTTATCTGCTCCTCAAAGAGTTTCGGACCGATGCCTTTGCCTACTATGTGACAAGTAACGATTTCCGACAAGATTTGACAAAGCACTTGCTCAATTATTATTTTTATGGACCTTGGGAACACCGTCTGGAGTTAGTCCAGATTTGTCAACAGTATAATTTACCAGAATTAGCTGGCCATCTTTATTGGATTGGCTTAAAAAATCCATCTGCACAGATAGGACTCACAACGGAGAGATTAGTATGATTATTGGAATTGATTTAGGAACAACCAACTCTTTAGCAACTACTTGGCGCAATGAACGGGTAGAACTGATCCCCAATAACTTGGGAGACTTGCTGACACCGTCAGTTGTTGGCTTATCCGATGAGGGGGATATTATTGTTGGAAAATTGGCCAAGGAACGTTTATTAAGTCATCCCCATCTCACTCAGGCTCGTTTTAAACGCCTGATGGGAACTGGGCAGAAACTCCGTCTGGGGGATCAAATGTACCTGCCAGAAGAATTGAGTGCCTTCGTTTTGAAAAAACTGGTAGAGGACGCAGAGGCCTTTTTGGGCGAAAAGGTTGAGGAAATCATCGTCAGTGTCCCTGCCTATTTCAATGAAGATCAGCGGGCGGCTACCAAAATTGCCGGTCACTTGGCTGGGATTAAGATTGAGCGCATTATCAACGAGCCTTCTGCTGCCGCACTAGCTCTGCATTATAGCCGTGAAGAAGATGCCTCCTACATGATTATCGATTTCGGCGGAGGAACCCTGGATATTTCTATTGTCGATGCCTTTGCCAATGTTATTGAAATTATTGCTGTTGCGGGAGAAAATAATCTGGGTGGGGAAGATTTTACACAGCAAATTGCCACAGACTTTATCAAACATCTCCCCTTTGAACGCTCGTCCTTATCCGATGAGGAACTAGGACTCATCTATCAAGAAGCTGAAAAGGCCAAACTAGCCCTCAACAAGCAGGATAGTGTACGCATGTCTGTCAACATCAAGGATAACCTACATGTCTACAAATTGACCAAAGAACGCTACATCGAAATTTGTCGGTTCCTTCTTGCCAAAATAAACGATCCCATTCAGAAAGCCCTACGCGATGCGCAGCTACAAGCAGAAGATTTAACCGATGTAATCCTAGTCGGAGGAACCACAAAGATGAAGCTCATACAGGATTATTTAACCTATGTGCTCAAGCGCCCTATCTCTGTCAAAATTGACCAGGATAAGGCCATAGCTATGGGGTGTGGCATTGCGACGGGAATCAAGTCTCGCAAGGAAGAAATCAAAGATATGGTGTTGACAGATATTTGTCCTTTCACCTTGGGTACTGCTGTTGTCGGAAATGTTTTTTCACCGATTATCGAACGCAATACTACCTTGCCTGCTTCCTATGTGGAGCGCTATTGGGCAACGGAATTGGGACAGCAATCCATGCTCTTTCAGATTTATCAGGGGGAACAGTATCGGGCGGATGCCAATCTTTTGCTGGGCTCATTAACAATTCCAATCCCTATCAACCACAAGGAAAATGAAGCTGTCGATTGCCGCTTCTCTTACGATATAAATGGTATCTTGGATGTCGACATCACGATACTCTCCACAGGAAAGGTCTTCAATAAAACGATTCTGCGGGATCGGCACCAGCTATCTGAAGAGGAGATTGCTGAAAAACGTGCAAAGTTAGCTAGTTTAAAAATCCATCCACGCGATAGCGAATACTACCAACTCCTAATGGCACGCGCAGAGCGCCTCTTTCAGGTCCTCTTGGCAGAACAACGCGATAGCCTTTCTGAATATATCAGGAACTACGAAAAGGTGATTGAAAGTCAGGATGTGAAAAAGATTGCTCGGGCCAATAAAATCTTTGAAAAGCAACTCGATTTGCTCGAGGAAAGTTGGTAGACTATGAATTATATCACATCTCATTTTGATAAACTGATTAAGAGCGACAATCAAGCTTACCAGCGGTGGAAGGTCTTTTTGGACAAGGACAGGGACTATCTGGGAGACATTCTCAATCAGATGGACTATCCCCTCTTGGAAAGTATAGAAGACCCGCGGATCCTCCGTTTGATTGAGCAAAAAGCACGAACCTGCCGAACCTGTGCCAATCGTAGCAACCTATTGACTTGGTGTCAGACACGTTTGACAGTCCTGCTTACTCCGAAAACAGTTAAAGAGCTGGCCTTTGCCCGCGTTCTGTCCTATTTCTTTGGACTGGCTTGGTTACTTTATTTGCTGGTCTTCGGCTTTTCCTTATTGGCTTTTGTGGGCTCTGAGTATTCGTTCACCAACGAGGTCACTGCCTTCTATTTCTTGAATATCTGGGGTTCTTTTTGGGCCTTATGCACGCTTAGTCGTCTGCGTAAACGTATAAAACGCAGTGACCTTCCGCCCCTTTTTCTTCAGAGCCGAGACTGGATTATTTATTTGACGGGGCTAGGCATTAGTATCTGCGTCCTGCCTAGTCTGGCAAATGTTTTTTTGGATATTTTTCTGGTGGAAAACGTTGCTCCTTCTTACCTGTTCCGTCTCTTGGCCTATTTTGCCTCTCTTATTTTACTCCTCTTCATCTCGGGCAAAGACTACATTGCTCGAAAACAACCGCTCGCTATTCCCTTGTTTTTCAGCATTCTGGCTCAGACCCTCTTTATCATTCTCCTTTTATTAGGAAGACAATCCCTGCTTTTAGATCCTGTTTTCTATGTTTATCTGATTAGTTTTGCCCTGCGAACCTACTCCCATCTCAAGGATTATTTTTCAGCCTATCTGCCCCAGTTTGATTCGATTTACTATGCAAGCAAGTTATTTCGAAAACGCGCAATAAGATTTATCTGGGCAACCAGCCTCTTATATCTGGAGGTCGAATCCCTACGCAACACGATCATTCCGAAACATTTCCTCGGGCTAACCCTTATTGTCGGTCTCATAATCTGGGCCTGTACCTTTATGGTATCCAAAAATCAAGCAGGTTTAGATCTCCCCATTATTTATAATTTTCCTGCTATCGCACCGTCAAATGAGCTCATTTACCAAATAAGCAAACTGCTGAAACGCAAGGATGTCCATGTCCAGCAATGGCAAGAGTTGTACTTGCTGCTTCACTCGATTGAAAACAAGGGCTTCTCCAAGACCTTCGATGATTGGGGATTTGGGCTAATCAACCATTTGCCTGCACTTATAACCTTTATGGACCAACGTCGTTGCTCTTACTTGGTAGAAAAGTGCAAAGCCATAGGTGTCAGTAACCTGACAGATAAGACTGCCTTTTCTCAGCAGTGGAAAATGAACAGGCAATCAAGACCTGACCTGCTCATTGATTTAGAAGACTGCTTTGTCCAGCAGCTCCCCCTTCTGAAATGGCATCTCTTCCTCACCTATATAGAACACCAAGAAGCATTCAATTTGACGGACTATTATGGATAAAAAAACAAGTCAATTACTTAATAGGCTGACAGGCCAGACCAACCACATCCATCTGCGGTGGCGTTCTTTATTGGCAACTTCCAATCCCTTGGCTGAGGAAATTATAGCCTCTATTACTGAAGAAAATCTGACCAGTATCCATGATGAGCAGACTATCCGTCTGATTCAGTGGAAAGCACTGCTTTTACGAAAGACTGCTCTTTTTCAGCTCTGCCATAGACAAATGGATCAGCTCCGTGGTTTCAAAGCCTTTTGGGAGCGTTTTTTTAAACTGTTCCTCTCACTCATGCTTGGTCTGGGAATTTTTGCTAATCTATCCATGCTAGCTTGGACTCTCTTCATACTCATTCAAGCACCTGCTGATGATTCCCTTATTTTTTCAAATCAGCTAATGTCAATCTGGGCCAACTGTCTTATCCTCTGCATTTGTTGGCGTCTCCTGCACAGACTTTGGACAACAGTAGCCATAACGGTATTTGACGACCCCAGCTCTTGGTATCTCTATGTGCTTGGCTTGGTGCTAGTCGTTATGAGTATCCTAGCTAGCCCAGCAGTTCTCTCTAGTATGGTCTTATCTCATTCAAGTCCAGCAGCCATGCTTTTGAGGGTCTCCCCTCTCATTTTACCTATCTTTTTATTTGGAGATTTATCAAAAGCAGGCTTTGTTCCAGTGCATAGGCCTTCGACCTTTTTTATCACGCTAGAAATTTTTTTGCAATTTCTGGTCTTAACTGGACTACTCATTAGCAACTCAACAAGCGTCCTGTGTATATTGGGTACTTGCTGGATTCTGAGGATTATCTGGCATAGATGGATTCGCAAGCAAATCTACCTCCCGCAAACCGACTCTTTCTTGCACACCATAGTGGTCGTTGGCAAGGGGATGTTCGCTATCGTCTGGGGAACTGCCCTCTTGCTTTCTATTAAGATGATTCGGGACATGAGCCTCTTACCTGCTCTCTCTAGTTTGCTCATGTTTATTGCCTGGATTTCTATCCTACCTTGGATGGGATTGCTAATCCTCTACTTCCGCAAGAGGCTTCCTCAAGATCTTGGTTTACAGAAATCAGACAGTCTTCGGCAGACAAATAATCTGGTCTACCAACTCAGCCTATTCAAGAGCCGTGGAAACTACAATTCTCCACTGACTAAGGATTGGGTCTGGCTCTTTATTTTTCTACGGAGTGTCGAAGATAGAGGGCTCTTTAGGACTTTGGAACAGGAGGAATTTCACAGCCAACTGCCTCTTCTGCTACACTATTTGCAAGTATGGAATTGCTCCTACTTGCACGACCAATTTTCTCTCTTCCTAGAGGAATGGGAAATCCTCCCTGGAGTGTCAGTGACAAAGAACATCTTCCTTGCAGCTCACCAGTCCAATCCGTTTCCGCTCCTGGACTTGGAGGACCTACTCATCCTGCAACTCCCCTTGCTCGAATGGCACCTTTATCATTTGTTTAAGGCAGAATATAGGAGTTTTCCATTTTAACATAGGTTACTCTAGCTACTCCTGCTGTCTTCCATCTGGTATCAGTGGCTACTCATTTTGTCAAACTCAAAAAACTCTTAGAAACATGTTTTATCCATGTTTCTAAGAGTTTATTTGTTGTTCACCTAACGGTAAGCATATCTAAATGATTCCATTTCCTAGAATCTGTCTACATTCTGATACTGGTTTTACACCTATTGTCGGTAGGCGTTGAGCAGATTGCTACTCCTCTTTTCCTGCCAGGCGATAGACTGCTTCTGCATAAATATCCATAGCTTGATACAAATCATCCAGAGGCAACCGTTCGTTTTCTTGGTGCTCTGTTTGCTCTGTATGAGGGAAACATGCTCCGAACGCTACGCAGTTTGGCATGGTGCGGGCGAATGTTGCACCGCCTGAGGAAATCGGTTGGCTCTGCAGATCACCTGTTTTGTCCTGATAGACAGACATGAGGGTGGAAACCAATTCGCTGTTAAGCGGTACGTAGAGCGGTGCCAAGTAGTCATATTCCTCATAGCGAAGGCCATATTGACCAGCTTGTTCAGTCAGTATACCGACCAACTTCTCCTTATCAGCTGTCACAGGGATACGGAGATCGAGGCGAATTTCAGATTTGCTTGGACAGATGGCCAGGCCTGCAAGGTTAAAACTCAGGGTACCGGATGGCTCATCGGTCACATCCTCAAACAGACGAAAACCTGTTGCATCCTGACCGATTGCGTTGGCTATAAAATCAATGGCTGGGTGCCGTACAAATTTTTGCAGGCCCATTGCCAGACGAACGATTGCATTGATTCCTTCTGCGGCATCTTTTGAATGCTTGGAAATACCCAAGACGGTTACTGTGTCGTCACTGGCTTCGTAATCGAATCCCAAACTATCCAGCTCTGCCATTAACATGGCCAATAAATGACCAAAGTAAGTTGCCTTGGCTGGCACGACATTGAAAGCTGAACCCGCTTCGATACTTAGGCAATCATGACCTGGTCCATGGAGTTTGACTTGAAGCAGGCCCTTTTCTGCATAGGTCAGCGGGAAAGAGGAATCTGGCGCAAAGCCCATGGTCGCTGTCTCCTCGCACTGATTGTAACGGTGCATACAGCGCCAGAGCGTTTCCTCATCTGTACCAAAGATAAAACGAATGCGTTTCTGGAAAGAGACACCTGCGTCCATCAAGGATTTTACTGCAAATAGCGCAGCCATGGAGGGCCCTTTATCATCTTGCACGCCACGTCCGTAGATGAGATTATCCTTCACAACTGCCTCAAAAGGAGGTGTCTTCCAGTGAGAAAGCTCACCAGCTGGCACAACATCTAAGTGGCAAAGAATAGCCAGCAAGTCCTTGCCCTGACCAATTTCTGCATAACCATAATACCCTTCTGGATCTAAATAGGTTGAAAATCCCATTTTTTCAGCCAAAACCAAGGTGTGTTCTAGCACATCTTGAATCGCTTGTCCAAAGGGGGTCTTGGTTTGATATTCTTGACAAACAGAGGGAAAGGCGACCAGTTCTTGAATGGCCGCCACACAAGCTAACTTGTGCTCCTCTGTGATAAATGAATGTACCACCATAATTTCTCCTTTCCTTGCTTCTTGACTATCCTACTCAATAGCCAGTCATACAGCAGAACCTGTATCTCTGTTAGAAGAAGGTCGCAAGAACTAATATTGCGATGGAGGCAAGGACGATACCAGCAATCAATTTGCCGACAAATTTGTACCAAGTACCAATCTCAATACGACCAAGTGCCAAGGCGCCCATCACAATACCTGATGTCGGAGCTACCAAGTTCAAGACACCAGAAGCCGCCTGAAAGGCAGTAATCACTAGATGGGCAGGTACATTGACAAACTCACCCAGCGGTGCCATAATACCCATGGACGCTCCTGCAAGACCAGATGTTGATGGAATCAAGAAGGACATTGGCAGGTAGAAAAGGTAGGTCAAGACGATAAATACCTGAGAAGATAGGCCTGACAAGCCCTCTTCGCCCCAGTGAAGAATGGTCGCTGTAATCATACCGTCATTCATGATAACTTGAATACCACGCGCAACCGCACAAATCAAAGCAACACCGAGCAAGTCTGCAGCACCAGTCATGAAGGCCTTAACCAGACGAGACTCATCCATACCGTAGACAATACCAGCCAGGACACCTGCAACAGCAAAGAGCATTGCTCCTTCTGGGAAATACCACCAGCCAAATGGATAGGTCGAACTACCAATCACCTGACCGATACCAGGCAAGCCTACCAACCAGGTATTAAAATCAGCAAAGAAAGAAATACCCAAATCTTCCCAAGGAATAAAGCTGCAAATCATCACGACGAATGTCAAGACGAAGACCCAAAGAACACGTTTTTGCGCTGGAGACAACTCTGCACTAACTTCAGCTGTCGCATTGACATTGAAATGCTTGCTGTCTGCCTCACGTTGTTTGTAAACAAGAGATTTTGTCGGATCTTGTTTTACCTTTTCAGCATAATTAGCAACAAACCATACACCCAAACCAAGAATGACGAAGAAGAAGACCAGACGCCAAATCATACCTTCAGCCACACTGACACCTGCTGCGTCAGCAGCTACTACTGTTGCAAATGGGTTTACGGTAGAAGCCAAGCAACCAATCTGTGAACCGAGCAAGATGATAGCCACACCAGTCAGACTATCAAAGCCAACTGCCATCATAACAGGCACCAAAAGCGGGAAGAAGGCCATTGTTTCCTCACCCATACCATAGGTAGAACCACCTATAGCAAATAGCGGCATGAGGATGTAAATGAGCATCTTTTCACGGCCCTTGAACCGTCTTACAATCGTAGCAATCCCTACATCCAAGGCACCTGTTTCGTTAACGACACCCAAGAAGGCGCCAACCATGAGAATGAAGAAGGAGACATCAATCGCTGCCTTGGTCGGATCATGTCCCAACATAGCCCGCACTGGTGCCATCAAGACATCCCAAATCCCTTGCGGGTTTTGTTCAACTGCTTCATAGGTACCAGCTATCAAGTTCCCTGCATCATCAACCTGGTATTGACCTGCAGGAATAATCCAGGTCATCACTGCCATTAATGCAATGATAATCATCAATATAGTATAAGACGAAGGCATTTTAAAGCCTTTTTTTGCGTTGTCATTCATCGCAATAACCTCCTATAATATTTTTGAATGCTTCCCAAATGGGAATTTGATACCAAATCTCCTATCAAATATCCACCTATAATCAAGAGTTGAAGCTAGGCAAAAGTCCTCAATGAAAATCAAAAATAGACGAGGAAAGGTGGGCCTTGGTAAAACCTGTCACGGTTCAAATCCAGCTAGCAGGCTGAGCTCCTTAACTGGAGAACCTCATTCACCAGGATTGCTGACATCTAACTCGTTGATTTCCCAGAGTAGTTCTTGGATATGTAGCCAATAGACCACCTGCCTCTGCTACTTCTTGGCAATTTTAAGACTGAATCAACTGGTCACTCAAACCATTGTTTATAGATAGATACTTGATAGAAAGGATTGGAAGGAGGGCTAGAAACCACCGCCCTAGCACCCCTCATTTCCAATCACGATAAGTGCTACTCTTTTACAATAATCGTTCCACTATCGGACTCCATAAGAGCGCCCAAGTTTTCTAAGGAAGTGATGACTGCTCTTGATTCTGGTTTATTCTTCACAAAAGCAATGGCAGCCTCAACTTTTGGTAACATAGAACCTGGGGCGAATTGGTTTTGTGCAATATACTCTTCCAATTCTGCCACGGTTACCCGCTCTAATTTTGCCTGATCTGGTTTGTTAAAGTTGACATACACATAATCGACACCTGTTAAGATGATAAATAAATCTGCGTCGACTAATTCGGCTAGGCATTGGGAAGCAAAATCCTTATCAATCACTGCTTCAACGCCTGTCAGGCTACCGTCAGTTTCTTGGATAACAGGAATGCCTCCGCCACCTGCGGCAACAACCACTTCTCCAGCATCTAACAGGGTTCGGATCGTGCCGATTTCTTTAATGCCAATAGGTTTTGGTGAAGCGACCACCTTGCGCCAGCCACGCCCTGCGTCTTCTTTAAAGGTGGCGCCTGTTTTCTGGCTTTCAGCCTGAGCTTCTTCCTCTGTGTAGAAAGGCCCGATTGGCTTGGTCAAATTCTTAAACGCTGGGTCTTCTTTGTCCACAATCACCTGCGTTACGACAGAGACCACATCTTTTTCAATGCCTTCTTTGATCAATTCATTTTCCAAGGCATTTTGCAACCAAAAACCGATGGAACCTTCGGTCATGGCCACCAAGCTGTCCAGAGGAAAGGCTGGGTTTTTCTCTGAATTCGCTGCTAGATTTTGCAGCAAGAGGTTGCCAACCTGCGGGCCATTTCCGTGGGTAATAATCAAATCATCGCCATTCTTGATGATATTGACCAGGTGCTTTGCTGTCTGAACAAGGGCCGCTTTTTGGGCTTGAGCTGATGGATCGGATGATAAGATTGCATTGCCTCCCAGTGCAACGACAATTTTTTTGTTTGCCATATTCTTAGATTTCCCCTCACTTTCTTAAGAAAGAAATCGCTTTCATTACTTCTTGTAAAATCGAGGACTGGGACACCAGCCCCCGAAGGTTGCGATTTTCGGATAGAAGCTTAAACGCGCGGTACAAACGGATCGCCTAAGGTTGCAGCCATCACGGCCTTGATGGTGTGCATGCGGTTTTCTGCTTGGTCAAAATGGCGCGCATACTTGCTGCGGAAGACTTCGTCTGTTACTTCCATTTCTTCTACGCCGAATTTTTCAGCCACATCTTTACCATAAACCGTGTTTGTATCATGGAAGGCAGGCAAGCAGTGCAAGAAGATGAGGTTTTCATTGTCTGCTTTTTTCACCAAGTCCATGTTTACTTGATATGGTTTCAAGAGGGCAACGCGTTCTGCAAATTTAGCTTCTTCACCCATGGATACCCATACGTCTGTGTAAAGGACATCCGCACCTTTCACTGCTTCATCTGCATTGTCCGTAATCAAGACGCGCGCTCCGCTTTCTTTGGCAAAGGCTTTTGCCAATTCAACCACTGCTTCTTCTGGGAAGAGTTCTTTGGGTGAGAAGATGTGTACGTTAACACCAAGGATGGCACCTGTTACCAACAAGCTGTTTGCTACGTTGTTGCGGCCGTCACCACAGTATACCAAGGTCAAGCCTTCCAGTTTACCGAAGTTTTCTTTTACTGTCAGGTAGTCAGCCAACATTTGCGTTGGGTGCCAGGCGTCAGTCAAACCGTTCCAAACTGGTACGCCTGAAAATTCTGCCAATTCCTCCACCATTTTTTGGCTAAAGCCGCGGAACTCAATCCCGTCAAACATGCGGCCCAATACTTTGGCGGTGTCTTCTGTGGATTCTTTTTTGCCCAGCTGAATATCGTTGGCCCCAAGGTATTCTGGATGAGCACCAAGATCAATAGAAGCTACAGTGAAGGCAGCACGGGTACGGGTAGAAGTTTTTTCAAACAAGAGAGCAATATTTTTTCCTTCCAAATAGCGGTGAGGAATGTTGCGTTTTTTCAAGTCTTTCAAATGAGCAGAAAAATCAATCAACCACTCCAACTCTGCGCGTGTAAAATCTTTTTCTGCTAAAAAATGTCTGCCTTTAAAAATGTTTGTCATGTGTTTCTCCTTTATGCTAGTCAGAATGCCAGAGACAGATGTAGTGCCTAGCATTCTGAGCTTTATTTTTAGTGTTTATTATAACTCTTTTGTAAGAGATTGGCAATCTTGGCCATCTTCTTGATAGACTTCTGAGAAGGCTTGGTAGCCCAGTTCTTCATAGAAAGTCTTTGCAGTTAATTCAGCATGAATAATCACTCGACGGAAGCCTGCTTCTCTTGCATATTCTTCCAAGGCTGCGATTATCTTTGAACCGTAGCCATTTCCTCGGTAGGGTGACAAGGTTGCGATCCGAGTTAGTCTTGCTGTTTCATTGTTTTCGGGAAGAAAGCGCCCAGTTGAAACAGGCTTACCATCGAGAAAGAGGTTGGCATATATACGACCTTTTTCATCATATTGATCAAATTCATCTGCTCTATCAATCTTGCCTTCTACTACAAAGACCTGATAACGGACAGAGAGTGAAGCTGCGCGTTGCCATTCTTGTGAGCCGACACAGAGTTCTTCGTGCATTACAAATCTTCCCTTACAAATGGCATAGACATGCAACGTGGTCCACCACGACCCCGAACTAGCTCACTGCCCCCAATCTTGATTAGGCGCAGGCCTTTTGATTCCAGAATGGCGTTGGTAATGGTGTTGCGTTTGTACACAACCACAACTCCTGGCGCTACTGTCAGGGTATTGGAACCATCATTCCACTGCTCACGACCTGCGGCTACAATATCTCCGCCACCGCAGCGAATCAGGTCAACTTTTTCAAGGCCTAAATTGCTAGCCAGTAACTCTGCCAAATCGCCATGCTCCTCTTCAATATGCAGGTTTTCATTTTCATAGGTCACAGAGAAGACACGCAAATCATCTTCGATTTCAGGGTGGATAGTAAACTTGTCATAGTCCACCATGGTGAAGACAGTGTCCAAGTGCATGAATTTCCGACTGTTGGCAAATTCAAAGGCCAATACTTTCTTGAAGCCAATTCCTTTTTCAAAGATGTTAACCAGCAGTTTTTCAATCGAAGCTGCGTCTGTCCGCTGAGAAATTCCTACTGCCAGGACATCCTTGGAGAGCACCAACTCGTCACCGCCTTCGATACGGGTGGTCTCATCTCGGTTATAAACCAGAGGAACCTTTCCACCATATTCTGGATGATAGGTGAAAATGTACTTACCATAAATAGTCTCGCGGTTCCGGGTTTCAGCATACATGTGGTTGAGAGACACCGCATTGCCAATGGTCGCAAATGGATCACGGGTGAAGTAAAGGTTTGGCATAGGATCGATGGCAAATGGATAGCTAGACTCAACCAAGTCTGTCAGACCTCTTTCTTCAGAATCTGGCGCTGGCAATTCTGACTTTTGCACTCCTGCCATTGTTTTTTCAATCAGTTCTTGATTGTCCTCGATAGCCATCAATAGCTTGCGGATAGATTTCTTGGTAATACGGCCACGGATATTTGCTTCATTGAGGTATTCATCAATAAACTGTTCCCGAATTTCTGGGCTGGTTAAGGATTCTGCTGCCAATTTTTCAAGATACAAGACTTCCACACCTTCGTCACGTAAAGCCTGCGCAAAGGCATCGTGCTCTCTTTGCGCATCTTCCAAGAATGGAATATCATCAAAAAGGAAACGTTCCAAGTAGTCCGGCATCAGATTTTCAATTTCCTTGCCTGGTCTATGCAACATAACTTTTTTCAGCTTGCCTATTTCTGAAAAAACATGAATCGGATGATGTGTCATTATAATTCCTCCTATATTTGTTCTTCTTACGGTAAAAACAGAAGACCGTACGCTTTCTTCTGACATCCTTTACCTTTTATCATATCCATCTTACCAAAGAAAGCGATTTCAAACTTGAAATTCTTCACATTTGATATGCGAATTTTATCACGTTTTGCAGGACATTTTTTCATAAATATCAATTCCAATGCAAAGAATAGTAAATATTATCAATAAAAGGCGGTTTATTTGGGTAATTATTTTTGCAAAAAAAATTGACAGAAACTTAATAAGCCTCTGTCAGATTTTCACGGAAGAAGTCTATATCCAGATAAGAGAGTTGTTTGTGGGCGTAGGTAATCTTTTTCTCCCGTTTTAACTGTTTTAAAACGTGGCTGGCTGTCTCTCGGGTTGTCGCTGCCAAACGCGAGATTTCTTGAATATGAATCTCAAAAGGGAGGGTGGTTAATTGATCCCTGCGACACATATCCCAATAAAGAAGGGCAATGGCCTGCACAACCCGTTCAGAAGCCTTAGAACGCATGGCATTGCGCAACCGCAGTTCTTGAAAACTCAAAATCCGAGACAATTTTTGCGAAATATACACTAACTGTCGTGGATTGCTGCGCGAAATGCTTTCAAACAAGTCCATGGGAACCAAAAAACATTCCACATCTGTAATAGCAATCGCAGTGTAGTGGTAGAGGGGATCCGCAAACATACCTGAAAACGGAAAGGCACTTCCCTGCCGAATATAATCCAAGTAGGTAAACGTATCGGTATCATCGTAGCGCTCAATCCGCGTATAACCCCTGTATAGCACAATCAGATAATCCCGTGGATCCTCTGCATACAGAAAAATCTGCCCCTTGCTAATCTTGCGAAAGCGGATATGTCGGGCCAACTGGTCAAAAGTCTCCCTCGTCAGTTGCTGGAAAGCCGGATGCTTTATCAAATAATCATACTGTCCCTTGCTGATCATCAAAACTCCTTTCTGGCTATGTATTTTTACCTATTTTAACATATATTAACTTACAATGCGAATCATTATCGGTAATCTGCAGCAAAATCAGGTTTCGTCCAGCTTATACTCAATAAAAATCAAAAGTAGTCTAGGAAACGAAGCCGACGATAGAACTTGAGTTCATCAAGGCAAGTTGACAACGGATAATTTTGATTTTCGAAGAGTATTGAATACCAACAGTTGATGAAGGGAGTCCTAATGAAAACCTGTCGCATTCCCAAGTTATATAGTCGTTTAGTTTTT
>CAMBAD010000025.1 GCA_945864085.1 uncultured Streptococcus sp. | reverse complement strand
TTGATTACAATTTGATTTCTACGTTTACACCACTTGGAAGATCCAATTTCATCAAAGCGTCAACTGTTTTTTGAGTTGGGTTGATGATGTCGATCAAACGTTTGTGTGTACGCATTTCAAATTGTTCGCGAGAATCTTTGTATTTGTGAGTCGCACGAATAATTGTGTACAAGCTACGTTCAGTTGGAAGTGGAACTGGTCCAGCTACTGGAGCACCTGTACGTGTTGCAGTTTCAACAATTTTTTCTGCCGCTGTGTCAAGTGTACGATGTTCGTATGCTTTCAAACGGATGCGGATTTTTTTGTTTGCCATCTTTTTCTCCTTTTCGTCTATTTAAGATAATAGGCTAGCTCCACAAGAAAACCAACACGAGTTGCGTGGCAATGCAACCGAGCGTGTCGCAACCTCTTGCATCAAAGCTACAGCTGTATTTTTTACAGCACTAGAACATTCTAACAGATTCTGTCAGCCATTGCAAGAGTTTATGCTTAATAAAATCAAAAAATTGGGAATGAGATCCTACCAGAAATCATCTGGCCCTATCTCACTCCCATGTTTGCGCCATCGAACTGTGACTACTTCACTCTTGGCTAATAATTTCCTATTTAAAGTCCTTCAAGTATTCCTGCAGGTCGCGAACCATTTTGCGACGCCCACTAAAACTCTGACCCGAAATCAATTTTTCGTACTGTTCCAGTTGCTCATCGTTCAGCTGGTTGCGATAGGTCTTCATCATGTCCCGCAATAAGACGAATTCATCATTGACCAAGCCTGGCGCCTTTACCATGTGGGATAGGTCATGAATGTCCTCATGGGACATCCGATCAAATTTACGTTTTTGACTTTCTTGCTTGCGCACAACATCCATTACATGATTTCGGAATTTCACCTTGAAATAACGATACAATTTATCTTTTTCTTCTATTAAATTTGGATGAGCAGCCAACAACTGATAGAGCGTCATCATGCCCTCTTGGTCCCAGTCTGACTTTTCCCATAGTTTAATATAAAAATCTTTACGCGCCTTATGCACTATCCCTCTAACATCTGTATAAACCTTTTCAAATTCCATCATCCCATCTCCTTAAGTTGATGGTATCAGTTTATCGAAAAGGCCAAGTATTCAACAGGACATTTTTGTCTACTTGTTTAAAAGTTGCCTTAGCGCAGACTCTCTATTCTTAATTGCGGCCATTTGTCTGACCAGTTTTTCCTCAGCAACCGTTCACGGTAGAGGGCCATACGCTGGTCATCCTCCTGAAAATACGGGGTCGGACGCACCAAATACTGGTAAATATCCTCCAAGCCGAACGGGGAAAAGACCTCTAGCTGCCTCTCTCCCAGCAAGCGGGCACCGACTGCTGTACATTTTTCTGGAAATTTTTCGATTGCGTCGCACGCAGATTGGTAGGGGAGAGTGTTTGGGCTGTGAACGTGCATGTAGACCTGATTTTTTAGCTCCCAATGGTACTGCGGATAGGCCTGGCGTAAATGCGATTCTATTTTCAGTGTCTCGGCATACGATATGGCTGGATTAAAGAATACAACATCTACATCTGTAGCTGGATCAAAAACATAACGATTCCACACAAAATTGCGAAGGCTACCAGCGCAGAGCCAAGAGTCATCTAAACCTAAATCTCTCACTATTCCTAAAATACTAACTATATCAGGGTCTTCTAACAAATGTTTTTCCAACTCTTCTATCATTTAATACTCCATCTTAAAATATCTAGGCAGAAAGTACTACAACTCTCTGACCGTTATCCATTCTTCCTCTTTTTATTATACTACTTTATATAAAAACATTAGAAATACAATTCTAACAAAGGACTTATTCTATCGTTTGTTAACGGTTATCAGATGTAGAAGATTAGCAACAAGCGGTAGGTGCAAATAGATTTAGAAGAAAGAGCCAAGATATGTATATTTCAGCAATCGGAAACAACCAGAATTTTTGTCGGGCTAGTTCGGCTTTAGCAAAAGTATAGTTGCCACTGGAATACACAACATGCCTATTTTTTAAGCTTCTTGTTTAATAAATATTTAATTTGAGCAATTATGGGGACACCTTGTTCTTTTTTGTTTTTTAACAATAAACCTATATGTTCTGCGAAAATACCATAAGCAAAGTATGCTCCTACCAAGGATAATAACAGTACTATTAGTTCTTTCATAAAAAGCACCCTCTTCTCTATTTTTCACAACCTATAAAATTAAATATAGGGATTGAGTAAATCTACTGTAGCACAAAAGAGCGAAAATGTCCGTTATCTTTGCCCCTTCAACACTCAAAAATCATAGACTTGCCCAAACTCATTTCTGAGCTCAGGATAAAAAGGGCCAATGGACCTTGATTCGCTCTCCTATTTCTGAGCTCATGATAAAAAAGTCCTCTGGACCTTGATTCGCTCTCCTATTTCTGAGCTCATGATAAAAAGGGCCACTGGACCTTGATTCGCTCTCCTATTTCTGAGCTCATGATAAAAAGGTCCTCTGGACCTTGATTCGCTCTCCTATTTCTGAGCTCATGATAAAAAGGTCCTCTGGACCTTTTTATTCTTCCATAAAGCTGTTGAAAACTTCTTCAATCATATCCCACTCAGCAGTTGCATCTTCAGGGATTGGTTGCAGGTTTCCTTCTGTACCATTTTCATTTTCAACGTATGAGTAAGCTTGGATTTCAACCTCACCATTCTCGTCTTCCTCCACACTCGCAGGAATCAAGAGAACATAGTTTTTACCAAACTCTTCTTGACCGTCGATTGTCAGTAAAATCTCAAAGAGCGTCTCATTCCCCTGGTCGTCTACCAAAGTAATCAACTCGCGCTCGTCGTGATTGTGGTCGTGGTCATGGTCGTGATGATGTGCCATGTGTGTCTCCTTTAAAATGTTCTATCTAAATAATTTTGCAAAATCAGCTGGGCAGCCAATTTGTCAATAACTTTTTTACGCTTTCCTCGGCTAATATCCGCCTGTTCAATCAGCATGCGCTCTGCCGCAACTGTCGTCAAACGCTCATCTTGGTAATCAACTGGCAGCTTGTACCGTTCCGCCAATAAATCACCGTAGGCCTGACTAGCCTCAACGCGAGGGCCACTTGTGTTGTTCATGTTCTTAGGCAGACCAACAACAAACTTGTCTACCTTATACTGGTCAACAAGTTCTGTCAAGCGGTCCAAACCAAACTCACCCTTTGCTTCGTCAATCGGGATGATTTCCAAACCTTGGGCTGTAAAACCAAGTGGATCTGAGATGGCTACTCCCACCGTTTTTGAGCCGACATCCAATCCCATTATTCTCATTTGAGGTCTATCCCATTTCCTTTCAAATAGAAGCGGACCAATTCCTCAATGATTTCGTCACGCTCATATCTACGAATCTGATTGCGGGCATCATTGTAGCGAGGAATATAAGCAGGGTCCCCACTCAATACATAACCAATAATCTGGTTGATTGGATTATAACCTTTTTCCTCCAGCGAGCGATAAACACCGGTCAGCATTTTGCCAATTTCTTGTTTATCTGCATCATCCAGACGAAAACGGACTGTTTCTTCTGTGAATCCCATACTTACACCTTCTTTCATTTCCTTTTCATGTTATTATATCATACAAAGCCCTTCAACTCAATGATATAACACAAAAGAACTCCAACTAGAGCCCTTTTATAGTCTATAAGGCAGCTCTCATACGAGCTTGCGCATTTTCAACATTGCGGACTGCACGAGGGAGAAAGGCCCGAATGTCGTCTTCTTTATACCCGACTTGAAGCCGCTTTTCATCTATCAAAATCGGACTTTTGAGAATGCGTGGGTTGGAAGTGATGAGGTCAATCACTTCGTTGACACTTAATTCTTCAATGTCAAAATCCAAACTCTTGGCATAGCGATTTTTTGATGAAACAATGCTGGCAATACCATTTTCAGTCTTGGTCAGAATGTTGAGGATTTCTTCCTTGGTAATAGCTTCCTTTGCTAAGTTATGCTCATTGTAGGACAACTGGTGAGCATTCAACCAGTTTTTGGCTTTTTTACAAGAGGTACAACTAGATACAGTATAAATTTTAATCATGTAGTCACTCCTTTGCTACATCTTCTTTAGCACATTATAAATCATTATACCACACATTTACTCAGTCTGAGGACCTATTTTTCAAAAAAACTTTAAATTTTGTGGGGAAAATTCGGATTTCCTGCTAAAAACACGGGTTCTAGTGAGCCTGCGTTTAGTTCAGACAATCAGATTGCTGTTTTCTTACTGCTATCTGTAGCCTTTCCCCAATCTCCCTCTCCACAATCATTTTTATAAAGGTGTTTTGCGTTTTTGCCAAGATTTCTGAATTGGAGACCCCAAAGCAAGGACAAGAGGGTTGCGGTTTATACTCTTCGAAAATCAAAAGCAGACGGTGTTGACTTGATTTGATAAGTGAAAAGCTCCAGTGGAGGTTTTCAGCCTGTTATCCTAAAATGAACAATAGCAGGTATGTACATCTTATTGACACGAACTTCGTTCGCTCTATCTTCAACCTCCAAAGGTTCCCCAAACCTTTTTGTAGCGAACTTTGTTCGCCCTATCTTCAACCTCCAAAGGTTCCCAAACCTTTTTGTAGCGAACTTTGTTCGCTCTATCTTCAACCTCCAAAGGTTCCCCAAACCTTTGGAGCTAGTCTGATTTTGATTTTCATTGAGTATTAGAAGTCCCCTTTTCCTAGAAAGGAAAAAGCAGCCTGCGGCTGCTTGGGCTGAGGGGTACCCTCAGGCTTTTTTCGGCTTATCTTGTGGGACGAGGGCTGCACCTCAGCCCAGCACCACTTCTCAGAGTTCATGTCGACATCTCAGCGCAGTGGTTGAGTGGCTTTAACAGTCTGGGAGACCTTTTGAAGCGGGAGATATAAGCTGACAGCAGTCCGCTCACATAATTCAAAGTCTGGGAATAGACTGTTTTGATACAAACTTTGTTCGCTTTATCTCCAGCCAGTCTGGTGAAGACTGAGGCTGTTCCAGCTTATTCTTCTAGCTCAATACCGCCATCTAGGTCAAGGACCACATCCTGCACCTCAGAGGCAACCTCTTCCACCGCCTCAACTGGGCTACTGTCATCCTCAATCAAACCGTAATGCACACGAATTTTACGGTCAATTTCTTCAAAGACCGCTGGGTTTTCTGCTAGGAATTTCTTGGCATTTTCAGAACCTTGACCGATTTTTTCATCGTTGTAGGAGTACCAAGCACCCGCTTTTTTAATGATTCCGAGGTTGCTACCGATTTCAATCAATTCACCTGTGCGTGAAATTCCCTCACCGTACATGATTTCCACGACAGCTTCTTTAAAGGGAGGAGCCACCTTATTTTTCACGATTTTAACCTTGGTTTCCTTACCAACATTCTGGTCTTTTTGATCGCCTGTCCCCTTGATTTGGGTATTGCCTCGGACATCCATACGGACTGAAGCATAGAATTTCAGAGCGCGTCCGCCTGGCGTTGTTTCAGGGTTTCCAAACATGACCCCAACTTTCTCACGCAGCTGGTTGATAAAGATAGCGATGGTCTTGGTCTTGTTGATGGAAGCAGACAACTTGCGCATAGCTTGACTCATCATCCGCGCCTGCAAACCAACGTGGCTATCACCAATGTCTCCATCAATTTCCGCGCGCGGCACAAGGGCAGCAACGGAATCGACAACAACCAAATCAACTGCACCAGAATCGATCAGCTTACCAGCAATCTCCAGTCCCTGTTCGCCTGAATCTGGCTGTGACAAGAGCAACCCATCAATGTTGACACCAAGCGCCGCCGCATAGGCCGGATCCAAGGCATGCTCCGCATCGATAAAGGCTGCGATTCCACCCTCTTTTTGAGCCTGAGCCACCGCATGCAGGGCAACCGTAGTCTTACCAGAAGATTCTGGACCGTAAATTTCAATAATACGCCCCTTAGGATACCCTCCGGCACCAAGCGCAATGTCAATGGACAAACTACCTGAGCTCATAACCTGAACCTTCTGCTCAGCACGCTCACCCAAGCGCATCACAGCGCCCTTACCAAAATCTTTTTCAATGGACTTGAGCGCGTCATCCAGCGCCTTCTTGCGCTCATCACCAAATTTCTTTGTAATATCTTCTAATTTTTTACTTGGTTTCTTAGCCAATGCTATTCTCCTCTTTTCTTAATCAAACTATTATAGCAAATAACTGCTATTTCACAAAGCATTTCGTACAAAATCCAGAGCCTGTAAACAAGCCAGCTGGCGGATGTGTGGCCAAGAATAGCCACCCAACTCCACCTCTTTTTGGATAATCCCAGAGGTGCTAGACAGGGCTAGGTAGACCTTGGCGATAACGTTATCTACCCTTGATTTGGGACTAATACAAACCAAGACAGCCAATCCCAGGGCTGCATGGTAAGTCATACGAATGCGAGTTGCTTCTTCCGATAGACTGCCTGAACGCATTTCCCCCTGACTGACAACCTGACCTCCACTAAAATAAGGCTGGTCGGCCAAGGCTAGGCTCAAGTCAGCTTGTAAGAGACCACCTGTACCCTGCTCAAAAACTGCTAAGGATTGCATATTCTCCGTCAAACCAGTCGCCACTGTTTGAACCAGACTGTTGTCCTCGCCATAAGCATAGAAATAGTCTGCCAGCTTATCGCGCTGCAAAATTTGTCTCTCCAGTCGTTCCAAAGCCTGATTAGCTGCCTGTTGGCTTTCAGCCTTAGTGGACAAGCGCAGGGTAACCTCGCCGATTTTGGCATAGGGTGCCAGGGTCGGGTCCGTCTGCTGCTCAATCAGATCCGACAAGATGGTCACTAACTGGCTCTCACCAATCCCAAAGAAACGCAAGACTCGGGAATAGAGCTGCTGGTGCGACTGATCCAAGAGTGGCAGCAAACTTTCGGCAAACATGGCTTTCAACTCATTTGGTGGACCAGGTAGAACAACGTAGGTCACCCCATCCTGCTCAATCAACCCTCCGACAGCTAGACCAGCAGGATTTTGCAAGGGAGTACTTCCTGCAATAATCTGCGCTTGCCGCTCATTGTTTGGTGTGCGCACCCGACCTGGCCGGCTGGCAAAAAAGCGGTCCAGCTTGGCCATTGCTTGCTCATCAAAAACCAAGTCTTTGCCTAAAAACTGGGCCAGGGTCTGCTTGGTCAAATCATCTTCCGTCGGCCCAAGACCGCCACAGAGGATGACTAAGTTGCTACGTTTACTGGCTACTTCAAGGGTTGATAATAAACGGCCTTCATTGTCACCAACTGCCGTATGAAAATAAACATCAATCCCTAGCTCCGCAAATTTCTCCGATAGAAATTGGGCGTTAGTGTTGACGATCTGTCCTGTCAAAATCTCTGTACCCACAGCGATTAGTTCTGCTTTCATATTCCTCCTCTGATTAGGTTACAGTTACCTGCTCATCTAGTCAGTTCGTAATGTATGGTCATTTTATCTTGTATCATTGTAACATAAAAAGAAGAGATTGGGGCGGAAACTCTCCCTTAGGAGGTTTCCAGCCAGTCTCTTCGTTATTGTAGATAGTAAATAAGGAGCAAGCTGCTGTTTCCAAAAATGTGGAGGACGCTGGAAAAGTAGATATTTCGATTGGTTTTTAAAAATAAACCTGAGTAAACCAAGCCTGAACCTAGATAGCCCAGTAAACCTATCACTTCCCGTAATTCCCAGCTATGCAGATGACTGGCAGCAAATAGCAAACCAGACAGGCCTATTGCCACTGCCCTACCAAACCTATCCTCTAAGTAGCTAGCTAAAAATTGCCGATAAAACAACTCTTCAACTATAGGACCCAAGATTCCCACAATAGGAATAATCATCCATGCGGGGTAGAGCTGAAGTATCTTCCCTATATTCCCTTCATTGGTCATAGCTACTGTACCACCTGCTAATTCCTGCAAGTAGGCCAGAATCAGGGAAAATACCCCGTCACAGCATATTGCCAAGGCATAGCCAAGAAGCAGAATAAGACAGGACTTCCACTTGTGCTGGACAACCCAACCCAGCTTGTCTGCCAACTCTCTCCTCCAGACATACAGACCTAGGAGGGCCAGAAGGACATAAGCAGCAAGTTGAAATGGCCCCCATACTGCTCTAGGGAGAAGCTGGTAGCCATTCAGTAAAAAGATAAACGTGTAAAGGAAGAGAAAGACTAGAGTTTCTTTCTTCGGGAGTGCCATAATACCACCTCTTTGAATAGTAATCGTGCAAGATCCCAAGAGGCAAAAACAATCACGACAGCGGTGAAGAAAAGCACCAAGGCTGACAAACTGCTCTCTGAAAATGGTAAGAGAAATAGAAAACCAAACAGGAAGCTTAGGTAGAAAAGCAGCCGTTTAGACAGCTTGGCCTTGCCTCTTCCATTTGTTTCCAGATGAAGTAGCTGATCCAAAGATAGTTGATATTCTTCACTCAGTTTTTTCATGTAATCTAAGGCAGGCACCGTTCGGTCATTCTCCCAATTAGAAATCGTTTGGCGTGAAACGCCTAATTGCTCTGCCAAGACTTCCTGCGATAGATTGTGCGTCCGTCTTAGCTGCTTGATTGTGTTACCAATGGTCATCTTACTCCTCCAGTTTACACTTGTTTGAGCAGGTTACAAGACAAAATCCTTTGACTGTACTGTCAAATTTCTTTTACCTTACTCTTTTCCACTCGCAGCTGTCCTCATGATCATTGATGAGTCCTGCTGCCTGCAAGTAGGAATAGACACAGACAGGCCCGACAAACTTAAAGCCTCGTTTTTTCAAGTCTTTTGATATGCCTTCTGACAAGTCATTCTTGGTCGGCACTTCTCGGAAGGACTTGACAGAGTTGTCAATCGGTGTAAACCCTACCCAAGACCAGAGATAGTGGTCAAAGCTGCCAAATTCCTCCTGCACCTTGACAAAAGCCTGCGCATTGGCTCTGGTCGCATACAATTTAGCCTTGTGACGAATGATGTTGGGATTGTCGAGAAGCTTGTCCAGTTCCCCATCTGTCATAGCCGCGACTTTTTGAATATCGTAGTTGAAAAAAGCTGAGCGGAAAGCCTGGCGCTTGTTGAGAACCGTCTCCCAAGACAGTCCAGCTTGATAGGACTCCAAGCAGAGCAATTCAAAAAGTGCCTGTTCATCATGGAGGGGCTGGCCCCATTCTTGGTCATGATAGTCTACATATATTGGATTGGTCATCTTGACCCAACCACATCGTTTCATTGCACACTCCCTACTTCATCAGCATCTTGAGGGCTGATTTGATGTAATTCTCAGCCGTATCTGTCGTTCCTTCAAAGAATTTTTTAATTTTCTTGAGTTCGCTTGTTCGATAGCCCAAGGCTTCCATGGCTTCCATAGCTTCGTCCAAAGCCAGATTGTTTGATAAGGCTGGTGCTGGTTGACTAAGAGCTTCCGATTCAGCCATGACAAACTTACCTTCTAGGTCTAGGAGCATCTGCTGGGCTGTTTTTTTCCCGATTTTTGGAAACTTGGTCAAATAGGTAATATTTTTTTGCTCAATAGCCCGAACAAGGCCATCGTTATCATCGACAGCAATGATAGCCAATGCCGTTGTTGGGCCAATACCCGATACTGAAATAAGACTGAGAAAAACATTTTTTTCAGCTTCAGTAGCAAAACCGTAAAGCAGGTGGGCATCTTCGCGAATCACTTGGTGGGTATAGACCGTTACCTCCTGCTGGACTTGACCAGAATAGGCATAGGGATTGGCAACCTGTAGAATATAGCCGATGCCATTTGCCTCTACTACAATGTATTTTGCGGTGATTTTTGTTAAGGTTCCTTTGATATAATCGTACATAATTTTCTAGTATTTTCCTAATTCTCGCAAAGTGGTGTGATTTTCCTGAATCCGACGGAACATTTTTTCCATATCAGATTTTGTGAAGTGGACCAAGACTGGACGGCCGTGAGGGCAGTTATAGGGATTTTGGCACTGGGAAAGCTGACGAATCAGGTCACGCGCCGAGTAGTCATCCAAAGCATGATTCGCCTTAATCGACCGCTTGCAGGACATCATAATGGCAAGTTCAGCTCGGTACTGCTTGATGGAAACTTGGTCTGTAAGGAGCAACATGTCACACATTTCATAAACGCCTGATTCCACCTCATCCGCCTTCATCCAGATAGGGTGTTCCCTCAGGATAAACTGATTCGCCCCATACTCCTCCAAGTTAATCCCTATCTGACGCAGACTATCCAGCTTATTCGCCAAAGTCAGGGCATCATTCTGTGGAAATTCAAAAATATACGGCATTAGCAGCTGCTGGGCAGAATGGTCTACCTCCCCTATCTTTTCTCGGTAATACTCATACTTCACCCGCTCCTGCGCAGCATGTTGGTCAATAATGTAGAGCCCCCCCTTTCCTTGGGCAAAGAGATAGGTTCCGTGCATTTGACCAAAATATTCCAATTCTGGGAAGGTTGATGTCTGTTCCTGTTCCAGCTGATTTACCAGCTTTGCTAATTCTTTTTGAGTAAGATGAGGATGGTCCTGATCTTGCTCATCTCCCGATTGGCGCTGGGCAAATTTGATGGAGGAAGGCTTAGTCTCAACAGCCACTTCCTTCTCTCCAGCTTCCGCCAGAGGTTGGATCTCCTCTGCCACCACTTCGGGCTTGAGGAAAAAGTCCTGCTTGACAGAGTCGTAGTAGAGATTAGTCTCTCGGAGTGGCAAAGAAATCTGCTCCGCCTTCGTTTTTGTACGAGTGCTGGATTTGGCTAGGTTTTCCAAAGCGTCTGGTATCAAGTCCTGTTCCTTGAGGGCTTGGGCAATGGCTTCACGAATCAAGTCCATCAACTCTTTTTCCTTGGAAATCCGCACTTCTTGCTTGGTCGGGTGAACATTGACATCAGCTAAATAGGGGTCAATTTCAATGGAAATAATGGCCAGCGGAAAACGCCCTACCATGAGTTTGCTGCCATAACCTTCCAAAATAGCTCGGTTGAGCAAGAAATTTTTGATGTAGCGGCCATTGATAAAAATACTGATGTAGTTGCGGTTGGCCCTGGTTAATTCTGGAAGGGACACATAGCCAGACACTTGAAAATCCAAGTTCTCTGCGGAAATTTCAACCATTTTCTTGGCAGAAGCAATGCCATAGATGCCTGAAATGGCCTGTCGCAAATTCCCTGTTCCCGCAGTCTGTACCAATTCCCGTCCCTCGTTCATCAGACTAAAAGCAATTTCAGGATGGGCAAGGCTTAAACGGTTTATCACATCGATAATATGCGATAACTCAGCCTGCTGACTACGAACATACTTGAGACGGGCAGGGGTATTGTAAAACAAATCCGAAACCCTAATCTGAGTTCCGACTGGACGACTGATAGGCTCCTCTTTCTCAATAGCACCGCCCTTTGCCTCTAGGAACAGGCCGTGAGCCCGATCTGCTGTCGCAGTCTCAATCGTCAGGTGGCTAACAGAAGCGATAGAAGGCAGGGCTTCGCCGCGAAATCCCAAGGTCCGAATGCGGAAAAGGTCTGCTTGCGTCTTGAGTTTGCTGGTCGCATGGCGACGAAGGGCCAGAGCAACTTGATCAGGAGCAATTCCCTCACCGTTATCGGTGATTTGAATCATCTTGAGGCCGGCCTCCTCAACAGAAACCTGAATCTGGCTTGCCCCAGCGTCAATGGAGTTCTCTAACAATTCCTTCACCACGCTGGCAGGTCTTTCAATAACCTCTCCTGCTGCAATTTGGTTGGCTAATATTTCTGGTAATTCAATAATCTGTGCCATCGTTTATCCTCTCTGCTTCACCGATAGTCCGTCACACCAGATGTGTGTACAGTTGCCCCACTCTTCTCCGTCAACGTAAATGACTATCTTTTTCACGATTTATGTCCTACCATTATACCATAAGTCCGACTCAGCCCTGCCCAAAATCATGACCACCCGTCAAACGGGTGGTTTATTTGTCACGCACCTTACGGAGCGTGACGGACTAAAAGTCACATAATAAAAGAAATGACTGCGAGCAATCATTTCTTCTTATAGATGATAAAGTTAGAACTTGTCTGTATCTGCTCATAAGATGAGGAGAGGTTTGAGGACAATCCGTCTAGGAGAGGGATATTTTTATTGACCACAATCATCGCTGCCTCATTTTTGTTCAGATCAAATGTCAGACTACTGCGATTCGTTTCGGTATCAAGATAGGGTTGGGCTGTCGTAATGGTCGCCGCTGATAGACGGTGACTGGCGAGATAGATATGGGCTGTTGTATCCCAGACATAGATTTTATCAGAAGATTGGGTCTGCTCAGCCACATAAGTAGCTACCGTCTCGCGCTCCGACAGCAGGTCTCCTTGGATTAGATATGTATAGGTCGGCTGAGCGACAATGGCCAGACAAACCAGCAAAGGAAGAAAATAATGCTGACGTAAGTAAGTCGGTTCTTCCTCCTCCAACTCCCCTACTTGCCAATGAGTAGCTCCCAATAGAAAACCATAAGGAAGCAAACTGATTAGCTGTGCCCATTGAAAATCACTGGTTCCAATGATAAAGACAAGGTGGACTAAAAATACAAGAAGGAGCAGGGTCTTGATGTAGGTGTGCTGTTTTTGTGGATAGGAAAGCAAGGTTGAAATCACATTTTTCCAAAAACCAGCGATTGTCAGAAAGCCCACAAGAAGGAGCAAGGTCCAACCAAGGGTTGCTGATGAGAAGTTCAGGCGAAGGCTGTATAAAAACGTCTGCTGAATCGCTGTACCCAAAATCTGTGCTTCAAAAGCATAGTAACCAACAGCATAAAGAATCAGTAAAAAGCCAAAAATACTTGCCAGTAGTTGATAAATCCCTCGCGCCATCTGGCGTTTATGGGAATTAAAAATCAGCAAGACCAGGCCTGCAACTAACCACAGCAGCAAACTTTTTGGATAGATGAGAAAGACCAGAGCCGCGTCAATTCCATAGAGAATAAAAGCTTCATCACGAACAGCATTTTCAAAGTAACGAACAAGAAACCAAATGCTGGTTAAGATGAAAGGAAGGGCAAACAGAGCGGCGTAAAGCCCTCCAAAACCAATTCCCCAGAGAAATAGATAAAACCAGTGGCTATAGCTTGTCGCCATTGATTCTGACTTAGTAAAATAGGCGACAAGTTTGTAGAAATAGATTCCTGCAATCAAGAGAGCGATAAATTGCAGACCCACAAACACCCACGTGGTCGTAAATAAGCTTCCCAAGGAAGTCAGCAAATAGTAGAGCAGGCCACTTGTACCAAAGAAATTACCGTACGGATGTTGCCCCATCTGCATAGCCATCCCTGCATAAAGGTCCTGGGTTTGTATATTTGTCGCCAAGGTCGTCAAATAAGGATTGGCGACACTAGCCAAACTCAGGAAGAGACTCCAAAGAATAGCTGGCAATACCTTGGTTGCTAACAAATTTTCTTTGAACTCTTCATTGAGCGGTTGGGACTGGCGCTTGTTTGTGCCCTTGCGTTGGCTGCGCGATAATGATTCCTGCACTTCTAGCTGATCTAACTCTGTCATGATGGTCTCCTTGAATTCACTTTCTTCATTATATCAGAAAGCCTTTAGGATGTCATTTTCTTTTGAGATTTGTTTTTTAATTTTGCAAACTGTTCCAGCTGCCGAAAGGTATGTCTTTCCGTCTTATAAAATTCCAGCAAAAATGCCTGTTTTTCTTCATGCGTCATACCTATTTATTCGAAAAAAGTTGCGAACTTCAGAGATGAAATAGAGGGAGCCTGTGACTAGGAGGGTTCCTTGGCCATCAGTCTGCCAATTTTTGATAAATTGTTGGTAGTCTGCGACATAAGGGTGGCCCTGCCGATCCTCCTCTGCCAAGGCTCCGTCATAAGCAAAGCTGGTCAGAAAGAGGGGGGTAGCAGGCAGTTCTTTGTCTAATAAGGCGATCATTTCTTGGAAATCCTTGCGTTTTAGAGCAGAGAAGAGGATGGTTGTGGGTTCTTGTTGGGACTGAACAAACTCAATCAGTCGTTCAAGGGCAGGAACATTGTGCGCTCCGTCCAAATAAATCTTCGGTTGTGTGTTGATCAATTCCAGACGTCCAGCCCAGCGGGTTTCTGACAGGGCGAGGCCGATTCGGTCAGTTACTATCTCCTGCTGCGCCTGGTCCATATACAATAAAAAGGTTTGAAGAGCCACCGCAGCATTTTCTTCCTGATGTTGCCCTTCCAGCCCTAGGACTAATTCTGACAAGTCTCGATTAGGGCTACTGAAGCTTCCGTCTTTATAGGTAAATTCTTGACCGAATTGATAGAGCGGTGCTTTTTTTATAGCTGCTCTGTTTCGGCAAATAGCGGTCGCTTCTGGGGAAAGTGGTCCGAGAACAAGGGGCACTTGTTCCTTGATAATACCTGCTTTCTGCTCTGCTATTTCTCCTATGGAAGAGCCTAATAAGTCCTGATGATCAAGTCCGATAGAGGTGATAACGCTGAGTACAGGTGTTACAACATTGGTCGTATCTAAGAGACCGCCGATGCCGACTTCGACTAGGGCTAGGTCTGGGCCTTGCTCGCGGAAGTAGAGAAACATCATCAAAACCATCACCTCGAAATAACGGAAGGGTTCGTAGACGGTCTTGACCTCCTGCTCCAAATCATACACTTGTGCTAAGAGTCTTTGGAAATCCTCATCTGAAATGGGTTGACCTCCGATACAAATCCTATCGTGAACCGTCACCATGTGAGGGGAAACAAAGGTTCCAACCCTCAGCCCTTGGGACTGCAGTAGCTGATGTAGGAAAGCAATGGTTGAGCCTTTTCCATTGGTACCAGCTACATGAATCACTGGAATGTCCAAGTGAGGTTTCCCTAGCTGCGCTAAGGCATATTCTATTTTTTCCAGTTTATAGCGGAACGTTTGACCTTGTTTTGCATTGAGCCATTTTATTAGCATAACTACCTCCTATATACACTCCAGTATAACAAAAAAGCCAAACAGAAGTTGGCTTTTTAGGTCAATGTTAATGTGTGCTGGAATATAAATCTTTATGCAAAGTATCCAGTTAATTTATTTTACCCACCAATTATCTTCACCAAATTGACCAAAACCACCAAAAAATTTGAAAAATTGAAACATAACATTATCTCCTTTTGTTTTATGAATTAAGTATAAAACATATACTGGATTCTCAACAGGACAAAAATGTCATCTTTTAACTGGTCAAATCTTTTTCCCACTCCATTTGGAGTTTTTCCTTTAAATGGACCTGATTCAATAGGTTTGCCAGCATAACCGCTTCATTATAACATCTCTCCGCACTTTCACGATTATTTTGTGCTTTTAATTCGTATTTCCATTTAACTAGATTAACAATTGGTTTTTTCTGAAAATCTTGTGATAATTCCATAATGCCCTCAATTTTTTCTATATATGTCGGAATATGGGCATACAACTCTTTCGAAAATAAAATACGAACAATGGCAAACATTAAATCTCGTACGATGAACAAGGATTCTGAATGCACATCATATTCTGCTTGAGGTAATGTTCTTACTAAATCCATGAATAATGTGTGGTTTGAGGTTCCAGCAACTAGCCCCTCTAATTGGCAATGCTCAATAAATAGCCGTAAAATCATTATATCATTTACCGATAATTTGGAGCGGTGATAACTTTGATGCAAATAGTCATCAAGAATATCCTTTCCGTAATCCCGACTATCTGTGTCTAATACATCAAATAGGGAACTCAGAGTGTCAACAACAATCCTTTCCTCCTCAGGTAAATCATCATAGTAATCATCATAAATTTCAGTCATCATGAAATCGCGTTTGTTCATTAAATCTTCGTTTCCATAGGTTGGTGTGCGCAGAATATCAAATTTTAGTTTGGAATATCTTTCTGGCAGCGACACATAATCAGGCATTAACTCATAGAGACCCATGCCTAAACGAGTTGCGATGTACTGGATTTTTGAAAAAGTTGGCTTAGAAGTTCCTGCTTCGATACGAGTTAATTGGCGCACGGAAAGTTCAAGTTCATCATCACAAAACTGTTCACGTGTTATACCTGCTGTTTCTCGTAATTGACGTACACGTTGTCCAAATTCTTTATCATTCATGAGTCATCTCCTAGCAATCATATTTCTAAACATTATACCAAAAAAACTTGGTAAAATCCATACTTTATAACCAAAACCTGAAAAAACAATCGGGTTTTAATTCTCAAAGCAACTTCCCTTCTATCTTCGAAACTAGAAATTAGGTTGGGAGATTTTGAATGATTACCAAAGAAAAAACAGTAGAATTTCATCCGAAACTGAACCCTACTGTTTTTGATTCTATTTGCTAAAAATATACATTATATCTCGTAATGTATCGATTTTCAAATTTTTCTCCAGCCCGTCAATCTGCAGATTGATGCTAGAAATACCGGCACGGATGGCTGTTTCTACATCCAAGAGGCGGTCACCGACATAATAAGTGTTTGCCTTGTCCAGCTGGTACTTGTTAATCAGATAAAGCAGGGCTTCTGGGCTTGGTTTGCGGGCAAAGCCTGAGTCACTGGTCAAAATTTCTGTAAAATGCTGGGCAATCCCCAAGTCAGCCAAAACTTGAAAAGCATTATCACTCTTGTGAGTATAGACAAAGTTTTGAATGCCTTGCTCTGCCGTCCAGGCCAAGATCTCACGCGCCCCATCCATCAAGGGAATCTGCGTATTTTTCTCCTTCAGGGAACTTGCCCGCACACGGTTGAGTTCCTCGCTATCCAGACCATACTGGTCAGCATCGCGTACCAGCAGATCCTTGACAGAATAGCGGAGGATAAAATTTCTTACTTCCTCTCGGTCATAGGAAAGATTAAATTGTTCATAGGTTTCTTGGATACCAGCCAAAATGGCCTCGTAAGAATCTAAAAGCGTACCATCCAAATCCCAAATAAAGGTCGGTGTCATCTTATCTCCATTCGTAGGCTTGATAGGCTTTTTCTAATTCATAGCCCAGTTTTTCCGCAAGTTTCAAGGAAGTCAGTGTATGGGCGTCCCAGCTAGGGTAGAGACCTCTTTCCAGACAGGTCAAAATCAGTTTGGCAGCACAGACTCTTGCCAGACCTTGCCTCCGATAATCTTCCCTAGTATCTACTTCTATCTCAATCCCGCCTGAATAGCTGGCATAGGATGAAGCACCCGAAACCACCTGACCCTTGTGCAGGACTACGAAACCCAAGCCCAGTTCCAAAAACTGCTCAAAATTTGCATAATTGCCCACCAAGTCCTGCGACCAGGTTTCTGCCAGACAGACCTCGTACAGGCTGCGGTCGATGCTCTTTACTTCAAAGCCCTCTGGTAGAGAATCCACTAAACTTTGCAACTGCTCTCTATCAAATAAGGTATCTTTCTTGGTGGCGTAGCGGGTGAAAAGTCGCAATCTGTGGCCATACTGACTTTCAATCAAATCTGCCCAAGCCTGATCTTGCGGCACTAGGATGATATCCTTGCCTTCACACTTTCTCAGCAAGGCCGCATTTGGTTTTCCGGCCAAAAAGGCAAAGAAGCTCTGCCGGCCATAGAGAGCCAGGGCTGACTGGGGTGACTCGCTGTCATCAACATAGATTTGCCCCATATTGCCTTCTAAACAGGTCCAGATAAGGGTTTCAGGCCAATCTCCAAACAAGGCGGCAATCTGTCCTGCCTGCTCTGCCATTATTTTTCCTCCGTATAGGGATATCCCAAATGTTCGTAGGCCTTGGCTGTCGCAACCCGCCCTGTCCGTGTCCGCATGAGAAAACCCTGCTGAATCAGGTAGGGCTCGTACATGTCCTCCACCGTTTCGCGCTCCTCGGCGATATTGACCGACAGGGTATTGAGGCCGACGGGACCGCCGCCATACATCTCAATCATGGTGCGGAGAATCTTTTGGTCCACATAGTCCAGACCCTCACGGTCCACATCCAGCATGGTCAGGGCCTTGTCGGTGATGGTGTCGTCAATCAGGCCGTTGCCCATAATCTGGGCAAAATCCCGCACCCGCTTGAGAAGGCGGTTGGCAATCCGAGGGGTGCCACGCGAACGACGGGCCAGCTCAATAGCCGCTTCGTGGGTAATTTCCATCTCAAAAATGTCGGCAGTTCGCTCCACAATCTCGGTCAAATCATCCAGCTCATAATATTCCATGTGACCGGTGATGCCAAAGCGGGCCCGCAAAGGATTGGACAGCATGCCCGCACGCGTTGTCGCCCCAATCAAGGTGAAGGGCGGCAAATCCAAATGAACCGAGCGGCTGGCTTCACCAGTTCCAATCATGATGTCAATGTAGAAATCCTCCATAGCAGAGTAAAGAATCTCCTCCACAGCCATGGGCATGCGGTGGATTTCATCGATAAAGAGGACATCGCCAGGCTCCAAATCGTTGAGAAGAGCCACCAAGTCCCCTGACTTTTCAATGACAGGACCGCTAGTCTGCTTGATATTAACCCCCAGCTCATTGGCAATGACAAAGGCCATGGTCGTTTTCCCCAGACCCGGAGGGCCAAAAAGCAGGGTGTGGTCCAACGCTTCATCCCGCAGTTTGGCCGCCTCGATGAAGATTTTCAACTGGTCCTTGACCTTGTCCTGGCCGATGTATTCGTTTAATTTCTGTGGACGCAGGGTACGCTCAACATACTCCTCATCGCCCATCAATTCATTGTCTAAAATTCGATTTGTCATGAAACTATTATAGCATGAAAAATGCCAGACTTTGACAATCTGGCATTTTTCTGGAGATTATATGAAAAGATCGGGCTATTTCTAGCTTGGATATAGTATAGCTCACAAAACTTAAGGGAAACTAAAACAGAATTCATTTTATTTATTTTCTACTATTCGTAAAAATCGCTCTAGGTAGTGCAAATCTAAATCGTTGTACTGACTGCCTTCTGCTGAACTTTCTTTGGGAATTCCCAGATTCATCAGTCGCTGATCAAATTCCTCTAGTTCAACGTAGGTGTCATCTGGCACTAATTTTTGATTATGGATTGGTTGGGTAAAGGTAATCTCCCTTCCATCAAGCTGAATGCGATAGCTAAACTGCCCCTGCTTTTCAGTTTCATCCAAGGCAAAGACCTTGGTGCCAAAACCTGCCCAGACAGACTTGACATCACTGTAAACATATTCCTTGGACGGAGTCAGCAGATTGATATCGATAATCTGGCTATCTGTCACTACTGTTGTTGTGGAAATCAGCAGAGCGGTCAGCAAGATACACCCGCCTGCCAGACCCCAGCCGTATTTCCAAGACAGCTTCACCAGCCTCGCCAGTTTTCCCAAAAGAAAAACGAGAAAAGCCATAATAAATGCCATAGAAACCTTGCCCAGACCAATCGAATACTCATAGAAGAGCCAGTCGCTTGGTAGGAAGAAGGTTTCTATCAGCCAGCCGACGAAGATAAAGTAGCTAATTCCACCCACAAGGGATATTAGACCGATTGGAATCCACCAGACTTGACTGCGATTCTTCTGACGGACCTTGTCCCGATGTTTCCACCATGTTACGAGATAGTCTCGCCAAAGGAGCGTTATCCAAGCGGTTGCTAGTAGGGAAACCACGGCTAGTAGGAAAAGATTTTCCTGACGGCCCTCTTGAATTTGGATAAACAGCCAAAGAATCGGACCTGATAGCGTCAAGGTCTGCACGAGGGTCAGCCATAGACTTGGTAACAAGGCATCTTCTAGGTCTTGTTTTAAGTCTTGGAACTCACCGCTTTCCACAAAAGCAATGGACTCCTGTGCTTCTTCTAGCCAGTCGTCTTTCTTGCCCAGGTCCTTGACTACCTGACCCAGCAAATCAACCTTGTCTGCCAAATCTTCTGCTTGCTGGTTGATTCCTTGCTGTTTCTCACGCAAGGCTGACCGCAAATCCTCTTCTGATAAAGACAAAAGCTCCTTAATATCGGCTAGGGAAAATTCAAAATAGCGGAGCAACTTAATCAAGCGGAGCTGCTGCACATTTTCCTCTGAATAATCTCGATAGTCGTTGAGCGGATTTCTCGCCACTTCAATCAAATCCTTTTCTTCATACAGGCGTATCGCCTTGGTTGACAAGCCTGTCAACTTCTCCACATCCTTGACCTGCATAATAGCTCCTCTCAATTCTTTATACCCCTAGCATACACCATTCCCCTAGGGATAGGTCAAGTTTTTTTGGAAAATATAATGTATAAAATCATAGAGAATCAAAAAACTCTCAGAAACATTGAAATAAAAACGTTTCTAAGAGTTTAGCTGCATTCTCGCAATTTAGAACTTGTATTCACAAATAAAGTGCTTTTATATAAGAAATCGTTTTTAGCCAATCAAAGCCGTTTTTTGAAAAAAACAAACGATGAGTAGCTGAAAAATTAGCCTTAGATGGAAGTGCTGAATTGTGAATACAGGTTCTTAGAATACCCAATAAATTTCATCTATATATAGTCGAATGAATTAGCTTTCAGACAAGGAACTGAGGCGCAGGCTGTACTAGAGTACGGCAAGTCGAAAGTGACGATGTATCAAAGATAATTCAAATGACTATATTTTCTACAGAAACTCGCATACCCTTATACAAGCTTAATAAAATAACTGTTGTATATACGATAAATAAAACTACGCTACCATAAAACTTAGCATTGGCTGCTGCTATTGTAAATTGATGAACATCCTCAAAACTTATAGAAACTGCAAGCGCCTTAAAACCAATAAATTTGTAAATCGAGTGCACAAACTGACCCACAATATAAATCAAGTACAACCACTTAGCCTGTAGAAATTTTCCCTTATAATACAGGAAAAATACCAGTATTAACACAGCCAACAACAAAATTACGAGCCATTTATTAAGATCATTTTGATAAAATGTAGCCTGATTCAGTGCAAAATCCTGACTCTCTCTCAAAAGTTGATCAATTTCGCTATCCCCTGTTTTTTGAAAATTTAGAGTAACAATTTTCTGAAAGAATGTCTGGTATAATCTGTACGACATGGCCACTAATGACAAACAGATTAACACAAGAAAACCTTTTGATCGCTTCATATCCACCTCTTTTTAAATTAGCCCTAAAACCAGGGCGATGATATTACTCAAATAGAGTAAGGTTCGTGCCAATACTGCTCCTGCCGTTGCCCGCTTTGAATCCCTTTCTCTCAATACAAGATACAGGACTAGGATTCCCAAAATAGGAACAAAAATATGGAACAACATTGTCGGGAACATGCCCAAAAAACTGAGAACAAATACATTACAAGCTGTCTCACTAACCAATATAGCAGCAGATAATTGCTCGGTGACGGGAGCGCCAATTTTTTTTACCACCATTGATAGGAGAAAATGATAAATAAGATAGAGTAAAGCTGAAAAAATAACTGCTAAAAAAATGAGCAAAACAGTCATATTTTGGTTAGAGAAGCCCACAGACTTGCCCATAGAAGTTAATGAGGCTTTCAGCCCCTTATCAAAATCAAGATAATGAAATACCAACAACGTAAAACTTAATAAATAACTAATTGAAAACAAATGATAAATTTTAAACCTTCTCATAAATCCTTCCGTCCTCTACCATAATTTTATTGAAGCCACAATCATAATCACTCAAATGGTGATCAACTACCACAACCACTGTTCCCTCACACTGCCTCCGATAGAGCAACTCGATAATCTGTTCGCGGGAGGCGCTATCAATATTGGACAGAGTTTCATCCAATATGATTAAGTCCCAGAACGAAGGAACAGTGACTAAACTTAAGCCGACTTTATGCCGCATCCCAACAGAAGCTTGACTGCACAAGCTCGTTAATTGCTCTTGCGAGAATAACGAAGTATCTAAGTCAGCTGTAATACCAAAAATTTTCTGATTTAATAACAAATTCTCCCTGATTGTCAAATTAGAAAATGTAATCTCCTCATTTGTCAAATAAAGAATTTTTTTACAAGGATTCGTGATAAACGATTCTGACTCCTGTGTCAATTTAGCTAAGTGGCGTAAGAAAACACTCTTCCCAGCTCCATTCCGTCCAGAAACTAAATATCGCTTAGGGGTCAGCTTCATTTCATCAATTTCAATAGATAATTTTGAATTTATTTTTAGATTATTCTTTTCCACTACAATAACTGTCATCTTATGCTCCCTTCTATCCAAGCCGCCACGATGAGGACTCCATAACTTATCAAATAATATTTCCAATTAGCAGAAATCGTTTGAATAATTGTGGAAATTTTTGGCTTGTTCCAAAATTTACAGCACAGATGAAATGACAAGAAACTGTAAAATAATATATTTGGTAACTCCAATACTGCATGCGGCAACAGCAAGGAGGCAGCCTCCTCTAAACCATATACCTGATAACCCATATACATATTTACCCCTAACATAAGAAATTCATGCGCAACCATCAGTATATTTATGGGAAATAGCAAGAAATACAGGGCGTAATTATATGAGTTATTCTGCAAAATTTCAAAAAAGGATTTTTTGCTGGCAATCGTCAATGAAGCTGAATCCAGTTGCAAATCAATACCTGACATAAAATACAATACTAGAGCAAGAAATAAGCACCATACAATTATCCACTTATAAAAACTTCTTAATTTAATTGCCAAAATCTACCCTCCAATAAATGAAACTAAGTAAGATGTTAAAATTAAGACCATGAAGGTCAAATATTGAAAGATCATACCATTTATTTTACTGTGCTTTCTAAACATCTTTTCTTCTGCCCAATGATAGGCCAACCCAAGCAAGAGAAGAACAACTGATTGAATCGCTATGCGTCCTAAAGGAATTCTTCCAAAAATACCCATGACTGACATATAGATTGTTCCCCTCATGCTCGCTGAATAACTATCGGATAAAACATAGCGTCCCAATAAGGTTTTGCCACTGTGATATAGAAAATAATACTTTGAAATATATTTGTTCAGGTGTTTGTATTTTTTATCCAGAAGCAGTTCTAAATCTAGTAATACCAAAAATAAAAATAGGCTACTTCCATCACTTTTCAAAACATAGCAAGAGATTAGCCCAGCCAATGCGCTACCCAAAACCGCCGCCACAAACTTCTTATAGTTCGTAACAATGTTATAAAAAACAAAATTGTATAAAGTAATTCCACGAATATGCGTACTATGAGATGGAGCCTGTTGAGTGGCTAATCTGGAAAAACGCATACTTCTTTTTACAACCACTATCAGAGCAATCATATAGATTGTTTGTAGAAAGCTGACCGTCGGGAGAAGTTTTATATCAAAAAATAAACAAGCTATACTTCCCCAAGCAAAACATATTCCTATAAACTTATAGAAAGAATGAACCAACAATTTTGTACCTAGTAATACCCCTACCACCAATAGGGCACTTAGTAATAGGAGCAACTTGAAGGGGGCCGTCATATTCATTAAGACAAACACCATTCCATACGCAGGTGCAACAGTTACCATGGGATTGTTACTTAAAAATAGATAGAAAAACAACAGGAAATTATACCTGTTACGCGTTCCATAACCACGGAACTTATCTAAAAAGAACTCCTGTAAGGTGAAATCGTAGTTGTAAGCCAATGACAAATATAGTAACAATATGCTAATAGCTAGACCAACTTGTTCATTGCATATAGTCGCTAAAAAAGCAGAAAAGAGAACTGCTGTGACTAATAAAATTATTTTCAAAAATGACTGACTTCCACTTTTCAGAGGATTATCTCTCCCTTGTGATAATTGAGCCAATTTATAAAAATATAGTATAGTCATCATCGTTCTCTTTCTCTTTTATTCTTTACCAGGCTGTTGCAAATGCTCTGCCATACCGTTTTACCAATGCTTTTGCTGTTGCAACAAGTGCTACACCAATTCCGCCTCCGCCAACAACTGCTGCAATAATTCCAATAACTGCGTACACTGTTCCTGCAGCCGAAACAATATCAATAACCCTTCGTGCTGCATACGTACCAATACCTAATGTGGAAGCTAGCTGAGCAGATTGATAAAACGGAATAGCTGCTGCCGCTAGAGCAGCTGGGGCAAGGAACATTAATTTAGAAACTTTCTTTTTTGTCATCATTTTTACCTCTCTTTGTATCTTAAAATAAAGTCAACTTCATATTTTGTTTCTCTACTACATTCTTATCTCCTTTATCCTAATTATTTGAAATAAGCATTTCATTCACCTATCTCCTCGAGGGGAGTTTTCCCTCTCACTTACTTATTCGCAAATCGTTTGCATTTTTTGAAAAAATTTTTTATAGTCTTTTAGTTTACTTTTAGTACTAGGCAACGAGCCGCAGGCATAACTAGAGTTAGGCAAGGCGAGTTAACGAAGTAATAAAAGAAAAACTAAATGACGATACTTTTTTTGAATAAGTTGTGAGCTAGCTTCCCCTACACTTATCTATTCGTAAAATTTTGGGAGTGGGACAGAACTCGACCAATCTAAAGAGTTCGTCTTCCCACCCCCGCACAGTTGATTAGGTCAGATTTGGAGCGTGAAACGCGAACGAATCTGCCAATCAACCACTGCGCTGAAATGTTGATACGAACTCTGAGAAGCTAGGCTGGACTTTCTGCTCATCCTCTTACGAATGATTGTCTAGCGGAGAGAGCTTGTTTTCCCCTTCAACTATTTATTCGTAAGTAAACAAAAAAATTCTCTGGAAAATCCAAAGAATTTTGATTTTTTTATAATCCAAGTCGTT
>CAMBAD010000024.1 GCA_945864085.1 uncultured Streptococcus sp. | reverse complement strand
TTCACAACCTCAAAGAGCTTTTTGGTCTGGGCCTCGATACCCTTGGCAGAGTCCACCACCATGACAGCCGCATCCACCGCCATCAAGGTCCGATAGGTATCCTCAGAGAAGTCCTCGTGCCCTGGTGTATCCAGGATATTGACCCGCTTGCCCGCGTAGTCAAACTGCATAACAGACGAAGTCACCGAGATTCCCCGCTGCTTCTCAATATCCATCCAGTCGGACTTGGCAAAATTCCCAGTCTTTTTCCCCTTAACCGTCCCCGCCTCACGAATCTCACCACCAAAATAGAGCAACTGCTCGGTAATGGTGGTCTTCCCCGCGTCCGGGTGAGAGATAATCGCAAAAGTGCGGCGTTTCTTGATTTCTTCTTGTAGTGACATACTGTTTCCTTTACTTTTTTATTTTTTGGTTCATAGCAGAGCTGGGCCCTGATTTTATTCAGTCTACATTGGATAATCCTCATTCTTTGATCAAGCAACTCTATAGTAAAAGAGCTGCTACTGCAACTCTCTTATTATATCTGAAATAAAAGGAATTTTCAAATCAAGTTCATCTAGGCTTCCAAGGCCTCCACCACTTTTCCAAGATTCATGGAGTTGGAACCTTTGAAGAGGATTTGGTCTTGTGCTCCAAGGACTTGCTTGACCTGTTTGACCAGGTCTTCAAATTGGTCCTGCTCAGCATTTTTCCTGAAGAAATAAACCTTGCCAATAGGGAACATTTGACTGGCCAGCTGGGCCAATTCTTCAATGTCCTGACCGTAGAAAATGACAATGTCTAGTACATCTGGCGACAGGCTCAGAATCATCTGATTGTGGAGGTCAACGGACTGGTGTCCCAATTCTTTCATATCTGCCAGGACAGCGATTTTCTTGCCGCCGTCGTTTGCAGGAATACTAGAAAAAGTTTCTAAAATCAAGCGCATGGCTGTCGGATTGGCATTGTAGACATCGCTGAGTATGTCGGCTCCGTTTGCTGCCTTTTTCCACTCGGTGCGGTTCCGGGTCAAGTTCAGACCAGCTAGGGCTGACTTGATTGCCTCATCAGGCACACCCAAGGTCTTGCCCACATAGCTTGCTACCATTGCGTTTGTGGCATTATACTTGCCCGTTACGGGGAGGAAAATGTCGCTGTCCATAAAGTTGACAGTGAAGGTCAGGCTATCCTTGGACTCGACCAGACTGGTCACCTGCAAATCAGCCTGTTCACCGAAGCGAATAAGGTCCACATGGTTTGGCAAGAGCTTGTCCGCAATCGGATCTGCTGGAATCAGCAGTTTGTTTCCCGCTGTCATTCCATCTGCAATCTGCAACTTTCCTTTAGCAATCTCTTCTCGTGAGCCAAAAAATTCTAAATGGGCTTCCCCAAAAAGGGTGATAACAGACAGGCTAGGCTTGGCAAGTTCAGACAAGAGGTGAATATCTCCCAAGTGGTCCTGCCCCATTTCTAAAACCAGTTTTTCCGTATCATCTGGCATGTGGAGGACGGTGTAAGGCAGACCGATTTCGTTGTTGTAGTTGCCCTGGGTCTTGTAAGTCTTGTAAGTCGTCGCCAGAACATCGTGAATCATGTCCTTGGTGGTGGTTTTACCGTTTGAACCAGTGACTGCAATGACTTCCACCCCTGTTTTCTCTAGGTAGTAGGCCGCTAATGTTTGCAGCGCAGCCAGGCAGTCATCTACTAGGATATGGGGAACATCAAGGCTAACTTCAGACAGGGTTACCGCGCAGCCATTTTCAAAAGCCACGGGAATAAAGGCATGACCGTCGCGCGCCCCCTTGAGGGGGACAAAGAGGTCGCCTGAGCTGATGAGGCGGCTGTCGAACTCGACCTTGTTGAGGACGGTGTCAGGGTAAAGGCTGGTGTCATTTTTGGCACTCAAAACCTGAGCAATTTCGTGGGTGGTTAATTTCATGTGATTCTCCAATAAACTAGAGGCTGGGCAGCATCGCTTCTCAAAGTTTGCGTCAACATCTCAGCGCAGTGGTTGATTGGCAGATTTGTTCGTGTTTTACACTCCAAATCTGACCTAATCAACTGTGCGGGGGCGGGAAGACGAACTCTTCTTTGAATGTTTGAGTTCTTTCCCGCTCCCATTATACCACTTTTTACCGAACTTGAGTCAGGACACCATCTTTCATCTCATAGACCTTGTCACATTTGGTAATCATGCGCTGGTCATGGGTAACCATGATGATAGACTTGTTTCGCTCTTTTGCTTCCTTGGCTAAGAGTTCCACCACTTCATAGGCACGGTCTGTATCAAGGCTGGCTGTTGGCTCATCTGCTAAGATGAGGGCTGGGGCATTATAGAGGGCTCGTGCGATGGCCACGCGCTGTCGCTCCCCACCTGATAACTCTTTGGGGAACTTGTTTTTCAAATGGTCAACTCCCAATTCTGCCAACAGTTCCTGATGTTTGGCTGGATCGGCCTTGCGATTGACCTTATCAACCAGGGTCAGCTGCTTTTCAACGGTCAAAAAAGGAATCAGGTTAGAAGATTGGAGGACAAAACCGATGTCACGATAGCGAAGTTGGGCTCGTTTTTTCTCTGGTAAATTAGAATAATCATCCTGATTAATCAAAACCCGTCCCTCAGTCGGTGTCTGAAGGCCGCCTGCTAGGGTCAAAAAGGTCGATTTCCCCGATCCAGATGGACCAATAATGGCTACAAATTCTCCCTCCTCGATACTAAAATTCGTCGGATGAAGGGCTGTGATGGTCTGACTGCCATCCTGAAAGGTCTTGCTGATATTTTCAAAAATCAATGTTTTCATGGCAGCCTCCTAGGACAGATTTTGCAGAGGATCGACCTTGAAGATAGATCGAATAGAGAAACTTGCTCCGAGCAGGGCAAAGAGAATGAGGGCCGCTCCGATGAACAGATAGAAGCCCCAATTATTTTCAAATGGTACCGCACTTGGCAGAACCAGTGAGGAAAGATAGGTCCCGCCCAGTCCAACCAAGGTTCCCAGACCTGCCAGTAAGAAGGTTTGAGACAGGACTGAACCGGAGATGTAGGCGTTGGACAGGCCTTGAATCTTCATAAGACCGAAAATCTGTGATTTCTGTGTCGTCAAGACAAAGATAAAAATTCCAATGACCACAGCTGAAATCAGAATCAAAAAACCAATCATAAACCCAAAGGTCAAATTTTGTGCTGTGTAGCCTGGTAAATTCTCAATAAAATCAGCGATGGCTACATTTTCCAACTCATCGGGGACAGCAGATGCCTGGCCCCGCACGACAATGGCGCTGGCTAGGTCACTGGCTACCCCTTGCTGCTCTGCCTGCATGAGTTCGGAAAAAGCTGCAATATCCATATAAATAACTGGCGCGACTCCAAAATAAGCGTTGTCTGTGTAGCCGACGATGGTGACCTGCTCATCTGTACCAGACAGGTAAACTTTCTGCCCCAGACCAAATCCATCTATCTCTGATAAGGTTTTGTCTACAACGACTTCGCCTATTTTTTCATACAGGCGCCCTTCAACAACATTAGGTTCCAAAAAACTAGCAGCTTCTACAGCTAAGATAGTCACCTTTTCCTTGTCATCAGAAGAAGCATCCTCATCTACATAGGCAACACCTGCCTGCTGACGAATGAGGGCCTTCTGATCGGCTTCAACATTCTCTATCAGACCAGCATCAATCTTTGAGGCTGTAATCAACTGGTTGGCCTCAGAAGAGACCAAGATGGAATCTGCTTGCCATTTATCGATTGCAGTTCGATTTTCCTGCATCAGCCCGTAAGCCAAGCCTGTCAAGAAAAAGACTAGGTAGGAAATCAGAATCAGCAGGCCTAGAATCAGACCATACCGTAACTTATTCTGTCGCATTTCCTCGATTGCTAAAAACATATTATTTCACACTTTCTAAAACTCTGAAGGTCATCTGGAGAGGCAAATCTTCTCGCAATAAATTTTTTACATTGCACTTTTGGTCTATGTAAGCCAAGATACGGGCTTGTTTATCAGGTGAGACCTTCTCTCCAAGGCCAATACTCAGCTCAAACTGCCCGTCTTCTAGCTGACTTTCCACTTCGACGGGCATTGTCTGATTATTTTCTTGACTGGCATAATAGCCTTGAACGCACATGGTCACGCAGGCTGCCAGGGCCACATTGACCAAGCTGACTGGAGTTTCGCCCTTTTGGGTACTGCCAAAGGTTGCAATCGGCTGGCCATAACCAGCGGCTGTCGCTTGAAAGAGGGCGGCTCCAGTGACTTTTGTTTTGTACATGCTTATTCCTTATTGTATCTACGCCTTATTGGACAGAGCTGGGCAGAAAGGTGCTGACTGTCCTTGAAACCAGCTGTCTGTCTAAGCCTGGCACAGGCCGGCTTAAATTAAATGGCTCTCACGTTTTGCAAACATTTCTTTGGCCAAGTTTACCAATTCTTCAATCAGGTCACTATAGGCCAAGCCCATATTTTCCCAAAGCAAGGGATACATGGACCACTGTGTAAAGCCTGGCATGGTATTGAGTTCATTTAGGAAGACTCCTCCTCCTTCTGTCAGAAAGAAATCGCAGCGTGACAAGCCACAGCCACCGATTGCTCGGAAGGCCTTGGCTGCATTTTCCTGCATGAGTTCCATGATGGAGCTGTCGATTTTAGCTGGAATTTCCATACTAATCTTATTATCAATGTACTTGGCTTCGTAGTCATAAAAGGCTACGTCCTTCACAACTTCACCAGGAAGCGTTGTTTTCACGTCAGCATTTCCCAAAAGACCAACTTCAATCTCACGGGCATTCACACCTTGTTCAACCAGCAGGCGGCTGTCGTATTTGAAGGCCAAATCGAGCGAGACGAGCAGACTAGCTCGGTCATCTGCCTTGGAAATTCCGACGCTGGAGCCCATGTTGGCTGGTTTGACAAAGACTGGATAGGTCAGTTTGTCTTCAATCTCAGTGATTTTATCGGCAATGGTTTCGCCCTCAATGACTGCCACATAAGGCACCTGAGCAATGCCAGCTGACTCTAGGACTCGTTTGGTTGTAATCTTGTCCATGGCAACACTTGAAGCCAGGACATTCGTGCCGACATAAGGCATACGGAGCACTTCTAGGAAACCTTGAATCGAACCATCTTCTCCCATCGGTCCGTGGAGAACTGGGAAGACGACAGCATTTTCTTCGTAAATATCGCTGGCTTTAATGCCCTGACTGGCAATAATGGTGCTGTTGGTCATCAATTTTTCATCAGCTGCTGGTTGGCTGGTAAATTCTTGTGTCTTGATAAAATCGCCTTTTTGCGTGATGAAATAGGTTTTTACCTGAAATTTATCATAATTAACTGCCCGCATGATACTTTCAGCAGATAAAACAGATACCTCACGTTCGGCCGAGCGGCCACCGTAAAGCAAAATTAAGGTTTCTTTGGTCATAACTATTCCTTTTCTCTTTCTTGATTCTTAGAACCTGTTTTCACAAGTAATGCGCTTGATGTAAGAAATCGTTTTTCGCTCATCAAGGCAGTTTTTTGAGGAAATACTGGCTGTATTTTGAAAAAACTAACGATGAGGTGCTGAAAAACGAGCCTCTGATGGCAATATGAACTGTGAATATGGGTTCTTATACCTTCTATTCCCTTCAAACAAGGCCCATACGAAGATAGGATAGGCAGGTCGTCGGGAAAGAAGCAACAGGCCAGCTTTCAAAATGAAGCCTTGATTGGTCCAGATTTTGAATGCAGCTAAACTGTACTGGTCTTGCTAGCTTAACTTATTGCGAACGAGTAGTCCTCACAGCTCTGTACGGTTTTCAATGGCCCGCAGCAGGGTCACTTCATCCGTGTACTCGATATCGCTACCGACAGCCAGACCACGCGCTAAACGTGTCACCTTTATACCTGCAGGTTTGAGGACACGCGAGATATACATGGAAGTCGCCTCTCCATCTGCTGTTGCATTGGTCGCCACAATAACTTCTGTAACCTCATTGTCCATCAGGCGAGTGAGGAGGGTTTTCAAATTAATATCATCTGGTCCGATACCATTCATGGGAGAAATCAAGCCATGCAAGACATGATAAAGACCGTGGTATTCTTGAATATTTTCCAAAGCTGTAACATCTCGACTATCCTCTACAATCAAAATAGTAGATTGGTCTCGCGTTGAGTCCTGGCAAATGGCACAGGGGTCCTGATCTGTCAAATTACCACAAATAGAGCAATAAGATAGGTCTCGCTTGGCTGCCAATAAATTTTTTGCAAACTCATTAACGACATCATCCTCCATGCCAATAGTATAAAAAGCTAAACGGGTAGCCGTTTTTATACCGATACCTGGCAATTTAGAATAGCTATCAATTAACTTGGCAATAGGTGTAGGGTAAAGCATAAGCCTCCTTAATTCATTGGGTGAAGTGATTGATATAGATTGATAATTTCTTGAGTAATTGTATTAGTAGTTGTTGAACTTTGATTGGTCAAGTTTGGTAGGACAACTGCTACCGCAATTTGAGGATTATCACTAGGCGCATAAGCAACAACGTTGGTATTGACCGCAGTAACCACATCACCAGAAGCTGTCGTTGTATAGGTTTCGGCTCTACCAGTCTTGGCACTGATGGTCACGGCCGCACCACGACCGATAGCACTACCTGTATTAAAGCGCCCACTACCATTGACAACTTGGTAGAAACCTTGACGAAGAAGAGACATTTCCTCAGCGGAAATATTAACCTGATTCATCTCCTTACCAGATACGGTTTCAATTAATTCTCCCAAACCACCTTGGGCATTATTCCCATAAATTCCCTCAACGAGGTGTGGAGAAATCCGTGTCCCGTTATTCGCAATGGTCGCTGCATACTGTGCCATCTGCATCGGTGTATAGTTATCAAACTGTCCAAAAGCATTGGTAATAAAATTGGCTGTCGAATACTCTTCCGGTAAAAATCCTATAGATTCGAGTGGAAGGTCAATACCTGTTGACGCACCTAAACCATACTCTGCAAAAGTCGAACGAAGCTTAGTCATGGCATTTGTCAATGTATCGCCATCATTCAAATACATGTTAGCTGAGTAGGTCTGACCAAGTAGTCCCAAAGCAATCTTAACCATGTAGGCGTTAGAAGAATATTCTAGAGCCTCTGTCGCATCAATATTAAAACTACCATAGGCCCACCAAGATGTAATTGGTGCTGAACCTGCAAAATAGATTGGTTCGTCTAACTGCACTTGATTGCCACTGATAACTCCATTTTCCCAACCAGAGCTGATTGTCGCTCCTTTGACGATGGAACCTGGTGTGAAAACACTTGTAATAGTACCGAGGGCATCTTCTGTTATACTACCTGCTCCTTTTTCATGACTGTATCCAGACATGGCAAGCACCGCACCTGTTGAAGGTTCCAATGCGACTGCATAAACTCCTTCCGAGTAAAGTGCACTACCAGTAGCCAGCTCACTTTCAAAGTATTTTTTCAAAATAGCATTGACCCCATCTTGAAAGGCTAAATCAATAGTCAGTTTAATATTATTTCCTTGCTGCCCTTCTTGGATTGTCTCAATACTTTCGACATTGCCATTTCTATCAAGGTTGATTTGTTTTTTCTCACGTTGACCTTGCAATACTTCTTCATATTGTTTCTCGAGGTAGGCAGTTCCCACACGGTCATTTGATGAGTAGCCCTTGGAGAGATAGTATTCCGCATCTTCAGCAGGCAAACCAGCCTGTTCACTCGTTACTGTACCAATAATAGAGCTGAGAGAAGTTGGTAAAATCGTCCGTTGCCAGTTGTTAGTTGTTGAAATGCCTGGAAGTTGACTTTCATTGGCTACGATATGAGCAACTTGTTCAGCCGTAAGGCTGTCTGTGACAAGATTAACTGTTTCAAAATAGGAAGCGGCATTCATCTGAGTAAATAGTTCAATTGCTTTCAACTCTTCATCAGAGTAGTTCAACTGTTCTGGTGTTAAACTAGCAACAGCATTTGTATAAATCTCTGACTCACTTAAATAATTGCCGTCTGCATCATAGCGCTTATCATCAGGCAAGCTGTCAACCACCTGCTGGTAGACTTCTGTGTCTGCCAAATAATAGTCCGCCTTGTCGCGATTGCTCACTTCCACATTAGAAATCGTAACCCACTGCAAGAGTTTCTTGGCAATTTCTTTCATTTCCTGGGCGGATAGTTTATTGGATCTGGTAAAGGAGACAACCTGCTGAATCTCGTTTTCTACCAATGGTTTGCCCTGGGCGTCATAAATCAAGCCCCTGACAGAACTCTGGCTGACAATTTTTTGACTGGCTGTTGCCAGTTTATTGTTATAAAAATCTTGATTCATAATCTGCATGTGCGCTAAGCGCAAGAGCAAGACCGTAAAGAGCAAGATGACAACTGCAAATAAAATGTTCAATCTAAAGGCGATTACATTGCCATCGCGATCCGATTGAGGGTTGGTTTTTTTCATAACTGGAGGTTCCTCATTCTAGCAAGTTTCTTCTGATAGACTTCGAAAATCAAAAGCGCAGAAAAGCGATTTCTCAAAAAGAGCTTTTCCCACTCCCTCTTTGCTTTAGTCATTGATTTTTGATTTTCATTGAGTATTATTATACCACAATCCTCCTTTTTTTCTCGCCCCAGCCTTACCCAATATCCGTTTTTTGGTACAGAAAAAGCCATGTTGCCATGACTTTTGTTTTTCCTTAAATCGTGGTCAGCTTGGTTGCTGTATCTGGCGATGTATCGTAGACTTGAAAATCTGTCCCAACAGCCAAATCTGCCTGGGCCAGCTGGGTGACCATGGTAAGATGAGCCAGTTCCTTGATGTTGTTTTCCTTGGACAAATGCCCTAGATAGATTTTCTTGGTACGATTGCCCATGGAGCGAATCATGGCATCAGCTCCGTCTTCATTGCACAAATGCCCCATATCAGACAGGATACGTTGCTTGAGATTCCAGGAATAGGAACCTGACCGCAGGATTTCAATGTCATGGTTGGACTCGATCAGATAGGCGTCAGCATTTTCAATAATACCAACCATCCGATCACTGACATAACCAGTGTCCGTCAACATGACAAAACTCTTGCCATCCTTCATAAAACGATAAAATTGCGGGCAGGCTGCATCGTGACTGACCCCGAATGACTCGATGTCCAAATCTCCCAAGGTCTTGGTCGTCCCCAGCTCAAAAATGTGTTTCTGCGCCACATCAATCTTGCCCAATTTTCCTTCCATCGCCCTCCAAGTAGGCTCGTTGGCATAGATGTCCATGCCATATTTGCGGGCCAATACACCGATACCATGAATATGGTCACTGTGTTCATGGGTCACTAGAATGGCGTCAATATCCTCTGGTCGACGATCAATTTCTGACAGCAGACTGGTGATTTTCTTGCCCGACAGGCCAGCGTCGACCAAAATTTTCTTCTTAGGTGTCTCCAGATAAAAGGAATTTCCACTGGAACCCGAGGCTAAAATGCTATACTTAAATCCTATTTCTGTCATATTCCCCTATTCTTCCTCTGTTTCGTCCTCCCATTCTTCCATAGCAATCTCCTTGCTATAAGGCAGGACAATGGTGAAGGTTGAGCCGTGCCCGTACTCGCTCTTAGCCCAGATAAAGCCCTTGTGCTGCTTGACAATTTCCTTGGCAATAGCCAGTCCCAGACCAGTCCCCCCTTGTGACCGCGAACGCGCCTTATCCACCCGATAAAAACGATCAAAAATCCGCGGCAAATCGGCCTTCGGTATTCCCAAGCCTTCATCAGAAATGGAGACAATCAGCTGGCTGTCCGTCGTCTTCATGCTAAAGGTAATGGTGCCTCCGTCAGGCGAATACTTGATAGCATTGTTCAAAATATTATCCAAGACCTGGGTCATCTTATCTGTATCAATCTCTACCCAGACTGGACTGATTTTATAATCCCGCACAATGGTGTAGAGCTTATCCGAGTCAGCATTCTTCATCTGGTCAAAGCGATTGAGAATGAAGGTCACAAAGGCTGTGAAGTTAATCAATTCCACATCGATATTTCCAACCTGATTATCAATCCGCGACAAGCTCAGCAAGTCTGTAATCATCCGCATCATGCGGTTGGTTTCATCCAAGGAGACCTTGATAAAGCTTGGTGCTACCGACTCTGTCAAGGCACCCTCATCCAGCGCTTCCAGATAGGATTTGACCGAGGTCAGAGGGGTTCGCAATTCATGGCTGACATTGGAAACGAAGAGCCTTCTTTCGCGTTCTTCCTTGGCCTGCTCCGTCATATCATGCAGGACCACTACAAGACCTGAAATCAGACCGCTCTCACTACGAATGGTTGCAAAATTAGCCCGCAGGGTCAAAAATTCCTGATCTTCATTGGTATGCTCGATGACGATCTCAGGTGTCTGGGCCAATAGTTCTCGCAAGCTATAGCGATCGGCAATGTCCAAGACATCCAACAGATTGCCAGGTTCTTGTTTCTTACCAGAAAGGTCTAGCTGTTTTTGAGCCATATCGTTGACCATGATAATCCGACCGATACGATCGGTCGCAATCACGCCATCGCTCATATATGAAAGAATGGAGGTCAGACGCGTTTTTTCCTGTTCCAGATTATCATGCGTTAAACGGATGACCTCAGACAGGTCATTGAGAGAGTTAGCCATATCCGTGATTTCTGGACTACCTCTTAAATCCAAAACATCAGAATAGCGCCCTTCAATGAGGGCGTGAACCTTCTGATTGAGCTGCTTGATTTGCTTGTTGTCACGGTAGTTTTCAATCAACAGCACGGTCAATGCGATCAGAAAGCCAATCAGAATGACCACAAACCAAAACTCAGCTGTTGTGATAAGATAACGTAGTTGATTAATCATTTGCCTTTATAAAGTAGCCAACCCCTCGACGGGTCAAAATGTATTCTGGGCGACTTGGTGTGTCTTCTATTTTTTCACGCAAGCGACGGACTGTCACATCCACTGTGCGGACATCACCAAAGTAATCATAGCCCCACACTGTCTCCAACAAATGCTCACGAGTCATGACTTGCCCCATATGCTTGGCCAGATGGTGGAGCAATTCAAATTCGCGATGGGTGAGTTCCAACTCCTTGCCATGCTTTTTAGCAACAAAAGCGTCTGGCACAATGATCAGATCCCCAATCGTCACCTCAGGTGTCCCTGTGCTTTCTGCATTGACCTGCGTTTCAGACAATTCACTGCGACGAAGCAAGGCCTTGACCCGAGCCTGCAATTCACGATTTGAAAAGGGCTTGGTCACATAATCGTCCGCGCCAATTTCTAATCCGATCACCTTGTCAAACTCACTATCCTTGGCCGACAACATCAGGATTGGAACATTGCTGGTCTTGCGAATGGTGCGGGCCACTTCGAGACCATCGATTTCTGGTAACATCAAATCCAAGATAACAATATCTGGAAATTCTGCTTCAAATACCTCCAAAGCCTCTTTTCCATCAAAGGCTGTGACCACTTCATAACCTTCGCGGGTCATATTAAACTTAATAATATCTGAGATTGGTTTTTCATCATCAACAATCAAAATTTTCTTCATACTGTTTACCTTTACAATCTTTTTTCTATTATAACAGACTTGTCTAAAAATTTCATTTAGGAAGACGGGCTGACAAGATCATGTTATATCATGTGACATACCCCTCATTAAATTGTCTGAATTTACTTGACATTTAATTTTCCCAATGCTATGATTCTAATACCTTATTTTTTTATTGAAGGAGATAGCCATGGCTTTAGTAGAATTTAAACATGTCAATAAATACTACGGCGATTACCACGCCCTACGCAATATCAATTTGGAATTTGAACCTGGACAGGTTGTCGTGCTTCTAGGACCATCTGGTTCTGGAAAATCCACACTGATTCGTACCATCAACGGTTTGGAAAGTGTGGACCAAGGGACGCTCATAGTCAATGGGCATACGGTGTCCCATTCTTCCATCAAGGAACTGGTTGCCCTCCGTAAGGAAGTCGGCATGGTCTTTCAGCACTTTAACCTCTATCCACACAAGACCGTCTTAGAAAACGTTACCCTGGCGCCAATCAAGGTTCTAGGGATTGATAAGGCTACAGCTGAAAAAACGGCTCAAAAGTACCTTGAGTTTGTTAACCTCTGGGATCGAAAAGATTCTTACCCTGCCATGCTGTCTGGTGGCCAAAAGCAACGTGTTGCCATTGCCCGTGGTCTGGCTATGCAGCCAGAACTCCTCTTGTTTGACGAGCCGACCTCTGCTCTTGACCCTGAGACCATCGGCGATGTTCTGGCTGTTATGCAAAAATTGGCCCGCGATGGCATGAATATGATTGTCGTGACACACGAAATGGGATTCGCCCGTGAAGTGGCTGACCGTATCATCTTCATGGCCGAAGGAGAAGTCTTGGTAGACACAACCGATGTCAATGGATTCTTTGATAACCCGACCGAACCACGCGCCAAGCAATTCCTCAGTAAGATTATCAACCATGAATCTGACAAGGTTAAACTCTAGGAGGTGCCTATGAATAAGAAAAAGCTAAGCCTCCTTCTGGCACTGCCTGTTTTCGTCACCTGCTTCCTCCTCTTTTTTACTCGGCAGCCTATCGCTCACACAGAGACCCAGGCAGCATTGACCAGCAGTGATCAGGTACAAACCATTATGGATAGGGGCGTGCTCCGTGTGGGAGTGAAACAGGATGTCCCTAATTTTGGGTACCTCAACCCTGATACTGGTGAATTCGAGGGAATGGAAATTGACATTGCCCGCAAAATCGCTGAGGAGCTTGGGGTGGATATTGAATTTACGCCAGTAACTGCTCAAACCCGCGGACCGCTTTTGGACAATGGACAAGTTGACATGGTTATCGCTACTTTTACCATTACAGAAGAGCGAAAATTGCTCTACAATTTCACAAGCCCTTACTACACAGACGCTGTTGGGTTCTTGGTTAACAAGGATAGCGGAATCGAGACCTTCACCGATTTGGACGGGAAAACCATTGGTGTCGCCCAAGGCTCTATCACACGCAAACTCATTACAGAACTGGCAGATAAGCATGCGATCTCTGTCAACTTCGCAGAATTGGGTTCTTATCCAGAACTGTCTGTCTCCCTTCGTGCCCATCGTATTGATACCTTCTCTGTAGACCAGTCCATCCTTTCTGGCTACATTAGTTCCAAATCCCAACTCATGGACTTCAGCTTCTCAGCTTCTGACTATGGTATCGTAACTAAATTATCTAATACAGACCTTAACGACTACTTAAATGGTTTGATTGAAGAATGGAGCGCAGATGGCAGTCTCCAAACCATTTACCATACCCATGGTCTGGAACCCGTTACAGAAACGGATGAATAGAAAGGTTTAAAATCTATGAATGTGTTAACAACCAGCCCTTATACTTGGGAAAATTGGGTGACTTATTTCAATGATTTCCCTACATTTTTCCAGGGCTTCCTATTTACTTTAGCCATCTCCATCGGTGCCTTTATCATGGCTATGTTGCTGGGAATCATCTTTGGCAGCTTGTCTTCTGGTAAGAATAAATTCTTAAAAGTGATTGCCCGTATCTATGTTGAATACTATCAAAACACGCCGCTTCTGGTACAATTCATGATTGTCTATTATGGACTGCCCCTGATTTCAAACTATGTTCTCATGCCTACGATTTACTGGACTGCGGTTATCTGTGTGGGACTTTACCACGGTGCCTACATCGCCGAAGTCATTCGTGCAGGTATCGAGGCTGTGCCGACTGGTCAGACGGAAGCTGCTCTGTCACAAGGCTTTACCCCGTCTGAGACCATGCGGATGATCATTTTGCCACAGGCCATTCCAACTATCTTACCACCTTTGACCAACCAAGTGGTCAACTTGATTAAGAATACCGCTACTGTTGCCATCATTTCTGGAGCAGACATCATGTTTATGACCAAATCTTGGTCTGCCATGAATGCTAACTACATCCCAGCCTTTGCTGGTGCTGCCTTTCTCTACTTCATCATGTGCTTCCCTGTTGCTAGCTGGGGCCGTCGTATTGAAGAGAAGAACAAGGCTGCCTATTCTCACTAAGGAGGCGGAAGCATGGATTATGTTTTAGAATTAGTCAAGCCATCAACCTTCCAACTCTTGTGGAATGGTTTGAAACTGACTCTCTATATTTCAAGTATTTCAGTCATCTTATCCGTTCTCTTTGGGATGATTTTGGCCATTATGCGAAATGGAAAAAATCCACTCTTCAAGTGGATTGCAACGATTTATATTGAATTTGTGCGAAATGTGCCAAACTTGCTTTGGATTTTCACAGTCTTCTTGGTCTTCCAAATGAAGTCAACGCCGGCTGGTATTACTGCCTTTACTATTTTTACCACGGCAGCCATGGCCGAGATTATCCGTGGTGGCCTCAACGCTATCGGACCGGGCCAGACCGAAGCTGGTCTGTCACAGGGTTTTACCCCAGTACAAATCATGGTCTATATCATCATGCCGCAAGCTATTCGTAAGATGTTACCTGCTATTATCTCGCAGATTGTGACGGTCATCAAGGATACGAGTTTCCTCTACTCCGTCATTGCCCTCCAGGAACTCTTTGGCTCTAGTCAGATCCTGATGGGACGCTATTTTGAAGCCGAGCAAGTTTTTGCTCTCTACCTCGTTGTAGCTTTCATCTACTTTGTCATTAACTTTGCCATCTCAAGCCTGTCACGCTATGTGGCCAAGTCTTGGGCGAGTAGTATTGAATAAGTATTGACCAGCTTACCTTGAGAAGCTGGTTTTATGATATAATCAGAGAGAATACACTCGAACCATTTTGGAAATACCTTTATTCCCAAATGGTTAGGGTAAAATAAAGGAGAAACTTATGAAACGACTCATTCACATTGACCAGCTTAAAGGATTTGGTATTTTATCTGTTTTGTTTCTACATACAGTAGGCTACATCCGAAATACTCTTCCGTATGCTGATACTTCCCTCTGGCGACTAGAAGCCTGGCTCCACTCTTTCCTTATGCCTTTCTTTGTTTTCATCAGTGGCTTTAGTTTTTATCATTTTTATCTAAAAACGAAGTCTGTAAGAGATGCTTATATATATATAAGTTGTTACAAATTTATGCCCTATTCGGAAGCAGCATAATAATAAGCAAAGTCCTGTTTAGCTCCTATACTGTTGATAAAATTCTTCCAACTCATCTCGTTTCTAACTTTCTCTTACCAGATACCTCTATGTGGTATATATGGTTTCTAATCGTTATTACACCCATAACTCTCTTGCTTTACCGACTGCAGCTATCAAGAACAGTTTGGATGGCAATCGCCTGCCTATTTACAATACTAGCCATATTTTTCGGAGGACCATTAAACAGTAGCCACCTACCACTTGGTTTACAGCACCTCACTTCCTTGCCACTATATTATGGAATGGGGATTTATTTTGCTAGGAACCAACTCTACAAGAAAATCATCAATCGACCACTCTTTCTCGGTCTAGCCAATTTATTCACCATCTTCTACATCTTTTATTTACAATCCTATGATACCTACCCTCAGCACTTCTTAGCCCTTCATAGCTTACTACGTTATACAAATGGCATGGCCATGACTTATTTGATATTTTCTATCTTGATTGCTCTGGAAAGAAGATTGCCTGCCTTTCTTGCCTGGTTTGGCCAACACTCACTATACTTTTATCTAGTCCATACCTATATCCTTACCATACTTACTCTCTTCACTAAAAAATACTTTTTAGATTTTCCGACAGTTGTACTCCTCCTCATAAATTTTGAATTCCTGCTTATCATCAATACCTTAGTTGTATTTTTCATAAAGAAACTTCCTATAGTGGATAAATTATTTCATGGAAAATTAATCCACTATCCTCAAAAGAAGCATAAATAATGTTAGATAGAAACACTCCCAGCCACTTGGTTGGGAGTTTTTGCTGTCAAAAAAGAAGCCCTTTCGGACTTCTTACTAAGTTTACTCAGTTGCTTCAGCTGGACGCGACTTACGGGCAATATCTGCTAGGATATGGTCTACAAATTCTGATACAGACTGAGTTTGGGTTACCTTGCTTCCGTAGCGACGAACGTTTACTGCATTGTCTTCCATTTCCTTGTCACCGACGATGAGTTGGTATGGAATCTTGCTGGTCTGACTCTGACGAATCTTGTACTGCATCTTCTCGTTCCGCTCATCCACGTGTACGCGAACGCCACGGTCTTGCAATTCTTTGGCAACCTTCCAAGCGTAATCCAAATGTGCTTCCACAGAGATCGGAATCATGGTCACTTGGGTTGGAGCCAACCAAGTTGGGAAGGCACCCTTGTAGGTTTCAATCAAGATAGCCGTGAAGCGTTCCATAGTTGAGATAACACCGCGGTGAATCATAACTGGGCGGTGCTCCTCGCCGTCAGCACCGATGTAGGTCAGACCAAAGCGTTCTGGCAAAAGGAAGTCCAACTGAATGGTTGACAGAGTTTCCTCGTTACCAAGGGCAGTTCTCACCTGGATATCCAATTTTGGACCGTAGAAGGCTGCTTCCCCCTCTGCCTCGAAGTAGTCCACGCCCATTTCATCCATGGCACCCTTCAACATACGCTGGGCATTTTCCCACATCTCATCGTTGTCATAGTACTTCTCTTTGTCCTCTGGGTCACGATAAGACAGGCGGAAACGGTAGTCGTTTAGGTTGAAATCTGCGTACACATCGATAATCAACTGGAGAGCTTTTTTGAACTCTTCTTGGATTTGTTCAGGTGTGACAAAGATATGACCGTCGTTGAGAGTCATCTCACGCACCCGTTGCAAACCAGTCAATGCACCTGATTTCTCATAGCGGTGCATCATACCAAGCTCCGCAATACGCACAGGCAACTCACGGTAAGAACGCACATGGTTTTTATAAACTTGAATGTGGTGAGGACAGTTCATCGGACGAAGAACAAACTCCTCACCGTCGCCCATGTCCATAGTTGGGAACATATCTTCTGAATAATGCTCCCAGTGACCTGAAGTCTTGTAAAGCTCAACTGAAGCCAATGGTGGCGTATAAACGTGCTGGTAACCTGAAGCCAACTCTTTATCTGTGATGTAACGCTCCAAGGTACGACGGATAGTCGCTCCATTTGGCAACCAGAATGGCAAACCTTGACCAACTTCTTGGCTGATCATGAAGAGATCCAATTCCTTACCAAGTTTACGGTGGTCACGTTCTTTGGCCTCTTCACGCATTTGCAGGTAAGCCTTGAGGTCTTTCTTGTCAAACCAAGCTGTACCATAAACCCGTTGCATCATTGGATTTTCGCTCTTACCACGCCAGTATGCACCAGCCACATTGAGCAATTCAAAAATCTGGATACGTCCTGTTGACGGAACGTGTGGGCCACGGCAAAGGTCAACGTATTCTCCCTGGGTATAAATGGTCAAACCACCTTCGTCATCAGAATGTTCCTGAATCAATTCCAACTTGTATGGATCGTTTTTGAAAATCTCAAGAGCTTCTTCCTTGGTCACCTCACGGCGTTCTGAAGGGAAGTTTTCCTTGACAATCTTCATCATTTCTTCCTGAATGCGTGGCAAGTCTTCATTTGAAATCTGACCAGCCGCATTGTCCGTGTCATAGTAAAAACCGTCCTGAATAGCTGGACCAACCCCCAACTTGATGTCTGGGAAAAGACGACGAGCCGCTTGGGCAAATAAGTGGGCAGCTGAGTGACGCAAGATGTCCAAGGCATCCTCATGGTCAGGCGTTACGATTTCAAGCGTGCCATCCTCTTCAATAGCACGAGTGGTGTCAATCAATTTACCATTGAACTTACCAGCAAGAGCCTTTTTCGCCAAAGACTTGCTGATGCTCTCCGCAATTTCAAAAGTCGTCACACCAACTTGGTAGTCACGAACAGCACCATCTGGGAAAGTAATATGAATCATAATATAAGATATAAAGGGCGTTAAGCGGACACAGACAAAATAGGAAACAGAACGACGACGCAAGCGTCTAGTTCTCGTTTATCTTTTTGGCCCAGTCCGTAGCCCGTATTCAGTTCAACCAAATACGGAGGCCCTAGTCCTTTCTATTTTTTTATTTATTTTTAATCCCCAATAACTCTTCTTTTTGAGTTAAAAAGGTTTCCATTTCTTTTTGAATATCAATATCCAGGCGGTCAGCCAGTTCAATCAACCACCAGATATTTTCAGCCATTTTATGCTCCAAGGTATAAGGCGTTTCATCATAGTAACGACCCTGCTTGGTCATAATCAGGCGGTTCATGTTGCCAATATCATTGGTCAACAAGTCCTTATTTTAAGTTGTTGAGCTGAAACAGTCTATCCCCAGACTGTTTCACTCCTCAATGGACCACTCTTTTTCGTGGTGCTTGATTTCCAACTCTCTGTATGCCTTGCGAATGGCTTGGCAACGGTCAATCGTTTCTTGTGGAATGGCAGGCATGCTCATCTCCTTCCTTTGTCTAAATAGGTACCTTAACAATTAGATAGGCCAAAAATATCAGCAACTTGCTCCGCCATCTCTTCAATCGTTCGGCTGCCATCTGTTAGTAAATGCGGGTAAGACAATTTTTCTGCTTCAGTGCGACACCGTTGTGCAAAGAGAATGTCTCGCTTCATCCAGTTGTCAAAAGCCAGCTGAGGATTGGAAGAATTTTGCAACACGTAGGGAACCCATTCTCGTTTAGCGTATTGCTCTATCTGAAAATCAGCAGATGGAGTGATACATAAATAGGCAAGCTCCAAAGCCAGTGATGAAACCAGTTGAGGCAGCAAGCCTGCACCTTCTATCATCAATGGTTTATCCTGATTTTCCACCAAATATTGCAGCAGATAAGGAAAAATTTCCTCATAAAAGGCCCATTCTTCCTCAGCCATAGCAACAGGCTCTCTCAACCAGATTTGATCAGATGTCCGCTTTTCCCTACGTGTGGAAATCGGTGCGCCGTCTTTTCTAGCCTCTCTGGTAAAATCTTCCACAAAATCATCTAATTTGATAGGAATTAGTTGATACCGATCCGCTAAATTGGCAGCAATCGTCGATTTCCCACTGCAGGGTGAACCTCCGATGAGATAAAGCATCTCCTCACCTCCTCCAAAATAAATACGACGCCCTCGCAAAAGGACGTCGCAACGTGGTTCCACCTTCATTTATCAAGCACGAAAAAGACGTCCTTGACCTCGAATTGGCGATAAGGGAACCACCCTTTTATGTTTGCATAAAATCATAGCGAGTAGTGTCAATCCTATCCTCTGTGTGCTTGCACCAACCGCCCACTCTCTCAAAGATTTCCTAGAATTGATAAGTCTCTAACAGCTATTATAACAGGAATTTCTGATTTTTCAAGGATTTTTGGCTGATTTGTTTCGCAGGGAAAATAGCCCTGCCCCCACCAAGTTCCCAACCAAGGAACAGAAAGTGTAAGCCAAATGATAGAGCCAGATCCATTCCCCAAAAGTCAATATAGTCAAAGGATAGAGGAGAACCACCATTGCCAGCTGGAGGAGAGAAAAACCATGGCGCCAAGCATAGACAGTGCTTGATAAAAAGATGAACAGAGGGGTAAAAATAAGAATATTAGAAACTACCAAGCCCTTGGCAGCCATCGGATCCAATAAATGGGAAATTCCATAGATACCATAATAAAGAACAACTAGCAAGACCGCTTGAGGAAGCAGACCTCGCCAACTAGAACCATGTATTTTTTCCATAGACGGACCTCCTAGTCAAAAAAATTACGAATAGACTTGACCTGTGCCACTGATTTCTTCAGGATTTTCACTGTAGTTGTCGAAGATTTGACAACCACTTTTTGCGGAAGATAGATGGCCTCCTTCAAAATCGACTCTGCCACACTGCCTTGGTTGATATGTTCTTTTCTGAAATCATAAGAAATTTTCAAATCCAAATAGTATTCAAAGACCCTACGACCAAAATTGGTCGCCGAAATTTCATATAGTTTCTTCTCTAAAACATAGGGATTCATCGGTGGAGTTGCAACGATTGCTTCAATAATGGCATCCGCAATTTCTTGTTCATAGTGAAACAGGGTCCCAAACATCTTGTCTGTCACCACATTTTTAAGATAAGGGTTGGTGTGGGCCAGAATCGGTGTTCCTGAAGCCAAGCTTTCTAAGAAGGTCAGCCCCTGGGTTTCACTGGTTGAAGCAGAAATAAAGAAGTCTGCCGCCTTGTAGTAAAGAGCGGTATCACTTGGCGCAATCATACCCGTCATCTGAATCTGTTCTGTTAGACCCAGATTCTCAATCATTTCCTGCAATTCTCCAGCATAAGGCCCGCCCCCAACAATCACCAGTTTGACCTTGGGATTTTGGGACAAGACCTGAGGCATGGCCGCAACAACTGCCTGGATATTTTTTTCATGGGAAATCCGCGACAGACTGAGCAGCATGGTCTCATCTGGCTGAATACCTAATTGCTGGCGCAAGTCCTGTGTATCCTCTGAGGAAATCTCTGGTCGTTCAAACTTAGCCAGATCAATCCCCGTTGGAATCACACGTTTAGAGACAGGAATATTATACTTGAGGAGCAAGTCTTCCACAATCTCACTGGGACAAATCACCCCATCCAAATCATGCAAGAAGGGACGCAGGAGGTATTTGACCATACCTGGGCGAATCAGACGCCCCTTGGCAATGTAATGCACGTAGTCCTCATACTGGGTATGATAGGTATGGACAACAGGAATCCCCAATTCCTTGGCAATCATTTTCCCAAGAATTCCTAGGGCAAATTCTGTATGGGTATGAATCAGGTCAAGCTTGTAGCGGCTGGCGATTTTCAAGGCGTCGGTAAAGCCTGCGTAGGCAATCCGACGATCCTTAAAGGCAAAGAAAGGGACACTGGGAATCCGAATGATGTCCCAATCCTCGTAACGATTTACCCCCTCATCTGTCGTGGTAAAAATAAATACGATGTGACCCAGCTTTTCCAGCTCTGTCTTAAGCGTCTTAATCGAGGTCGCAACCCCTGATACCTGAGGAAAATAGGTATCTGTAAAAAATCCAATTCGCATCTATATCTCCAATACTTGACGGTAGGCATCGACTAGCTGATGGGAAACATTGTCAATCGAGCGACTGACTGCCACCTGGTAGCCTGCCTCGCGCTTATCTACTTTTTTATCCAAAATATTTTGGATGGATGTCACAAAATCGTCCACCGTTTTTCCTAGCTCAGCAGACTGATTGTCCAGCCAGCCATCGTAGACTGGAATATCTCTGGCTACCACATGCTGGCGGCTGGCTAAGGCTTCCAGGACTACAATTCCTTCTGTTTCTTCATAGGATGGGAAGAAAAAGGCATCCGCTCCGCTCATTGCCCCCTGAAAAACGGCACCCTTAAAATAGCCAGGAAATTCCACATTGGCGGGGTGGTCTCCCTCCACAATCTTGCGAATATAGGATGGAATCAGCCATTTATTGATGGAACCCAGCCAAATAAAGCGAACATGGGGCATTCTCTCAGCTACTTTGACAAAGTCCTCAATCCCCTTGCGACGGAAATACAGCCCTGCACAGACGACAACTGGCTGCCCCTCCTGGATATTGAAATGTTCTCGAAAAACGGACTCCTTGTGCGCATCTTTTTGGTATTTGTTGAGATCAATACCGTTAGAAACTGCGATGATGGGGGTGCTTACCCCGTAAGATTGAATCAGCTTTTTCGCGTACTCTGAAGGAGTGATCACAAAATCTGCCTGTTTATACATGCTGGCTAGGTATTTCCCGACAAATGGTGCTAGAAAATTGGAGCCGACAAAGGAATTTTGGAAGTCTTCTTTGGTCGAATGTCCGTGTAAAATAACCTTTTTCCCCCGACGCTTGGCTGCTTGCAGGAGCAACCAGGAGCGAGGGCCGTAGGTATTGATATGAATGACATCATAATCACCGAGCAGGTCAGTTGTGTAGGGAATCCCAGCAATATCGAGGGCTTCCATTTGGTGTTGAAGGGCACGACCGATACCTGACTTTTCCAGAACCGTCTTTCCTTCCAAATACAGTAATACTTTCATACTTCTATTATAGCCCTTTTTCCTGAAATTTCATATTCAAAACCTTCATCACAGGTGTTTGGATAGAAAAAGACTGGGGTGTATACTCACCATCTAGTTATAGGTGGAGCAAAAACTAAAATTTTATAGTTATTTGGATTATCTTTGATATAGTCTTTTAGTTTACTTTTAGTACTAGGCAACGAGCTGCAGACAGTACTGGAGTACGGCAAAGCGAGTTAACGAAGTAATAAAAGAAAAACTAAACGACTATACATCGTCACTTTCGACTTGCCGTACTCTAGTACAGCCTGCGCCTCAGTTCCTTGTCTGAAAGCTAATTCATTCGACTATAGCCTTTCGATTAACATTTGAACAATCAAAAATAGCTTAGAATCAATGTTTCTGATGACGAAATTCTAAGCTATTTTCTATTTTTAAGACTTTTTGTCCAACCCATCTAGTCTGGTGGTCATCGAGCAGTAGCCTCGGTTGCAGGAACTTATTTTGTCGTTCCTCTTTCTTTGATACCGTGGTTCAAAATCACTTCGCGATTATCCAAGTCTTCTTTGTGCATGATTTTTGTCAGCATGCGCATGGCAATCGCTCCAATATCGTAGAGGGGCTGGCTGACAGAGGTGAGATTGGGCCGTGTGTATTTGGTCACTAGAGAATCATCACTGGTTATAATCTCAAACTCTTCTGGTACCTTGATTCCGCGGTCACTGATTCCATTGAGCAGGCCAGCGGCAATCTCGTCTTCAGCAACTAGGGCTGCTGTCGCGCCTGCATTTAAGACGCGTTCTGCTAAGGCATAGCCTTCTTCGTACTTATACTTGGATTCAAAGACAAGTCCTTCGCTAAATTCTAGCCCATTTGCCTGAAGGCCGTCCTTATAGCCTGAAAAGCGGACCTTGCCGTTGATGTCATCGACCAGCGGTCCTGATACAAAGGCGATTTTTTTATTGTTTTTAGCGAGGAGTTTTACTGCGTCGGCACTGGCTACAGCGTAGTCAATATTGACACTTGGCAGCTGCTTTTCCAAGTCAACTGTCCCTGCTAAGACAATCGGGGTCCGTGAGCGTGAAAATTCTGCACGAATTTTATCTGTCAAATGATAGCCCATGAAAATAATCCCATCGACCTGCTTCGAAAAGAGGGTGTTGACAACATTAATCTCTTTTTCATCGCTTTCATCGCTATTGGCAAGGACGATATTGTATTTGTACATGTCAGCAATATCATCAATTCCCTTAGCCAAGGTCGCGAAGTAGGCATTGGCAATGTTTGGAATCACAACCCCCACAGTTGTCGTCTTCTTGCTGGCCAAGCCACGGGCTACAGCATTGGGACGATAGTCCAAACGGTCAATGACTTCTAAGACCTTTTTACGGGTATTTTCTTTTACGTTTTTATTCCCATTGACTACGCGGCTGACGGTAGCCATGGAGACACCAGCTTCACGGGCGACATCGTAAATTGTTACTGTGTCATCAGTATTCATCATGTGGTGTACTTCCTTTCTTCATATTTCTATCTATGAAAATTACGCTTTCACTCTCCTATAGTTTAGCACTTTTTGAAACCACTTTCAAGGAAAAACTCCTATTTTTTCCCTAAGACTTGCAAATTTTTTGATTTTTTGAAACAATAGTCCATATAATAAACGAAATTTTCACAAATTCCATCAGCAACGAGAGAGGGAGGCTCCTATGTCCAAATTAAGTCAAGTTAAGTCTTATTTAGAAAGCCAGCAGCTGGATTTGGCTATTTTCTCTGATCCTGTCAGTATTTACTATTTGACTGGTTATTACAGTGATCCTCACGAGCGTCACATGATGCTTTTTGTCATGCCTGATCATGATTCTCTGCTCTTTCTGCCTGCTCTTGATGTGGAGCGGGCTGCGGCAACTGTTGATTTTCCTGTGGCGGGCTACATGGACGCTGAGAATCCTTGGGCTGTTATCAAGGGCAGGCTTCCTCAAAAGACTTTTAAGGCTATCGGTGCCGAGTTTGATAATCTGAATTTGACCCGCTATCATGGTTTACAGACTATTTTCAATCAACCGTTTTCCGATTTGACTCCGCTTATCAACAGGATGAAGCTGATTAAGTCGCGCGATGAGATTGACAAGATGTTGATTGCAGGGGAGTTTGCTGATAAGGCTATGCAGATTGGGTTCAATCATATTTCACTCAATGTTACTGAGACGGATATTATTGCTCAGATTGAGTTTGAGATGAAAAAACAGGGTATTTCAAAAATGAGTTTTGATACCATGGTTTTGACTGGCGACAATGCGGCTAATCCACACGGCATTCCGTCTACAAACAAGATTGAAAATAATGCTCTGCTATTGTTCGACCTAGGCGTGGAAACCTTGGGCTACACTTCCGATATGACGCGGACTGTAGCTGTCGGGCAGCCTGATCAGTTCAAAAAGGATATTTATAACCTGACCCTTGAGGCGCACATGGCTGCGGTTGAGATGATTAGGCCTGGCGTGACTGCTGGGGAGATTGACTATGCCGCTCGGTCTGTTATTGCGAAAGCGGGCTATGGGGACTACTTCAACCATCGTCTTGGGCATGGGTTGGGTATGAGTGTCCATGAATTTCCGTCTATTATGGAGGGTAATGACCTGGTCATCGAGGAGGGGATGTGCTTCTCGGTTGAGCCTGGTATCTATATCCCTGGTAAGGTTGGTGTGCGGATTGAAGACTGTGGCTATGTGACCAAAAATGGTTTTGAGGTCTTCACCACTACTCCAAAAGAATTGCTCTACTTTGAAGGCTGATTGTCTTAGTTTTGCAGTCCAAAAAATATTATTGGAAGGATTTAGTTCTACATCGTAGGGGCTAAGTCCTTTTATTTTGTCTCTTTTGACACTTTTATTGGTAGCGAAGTTTGCGTAAAACACCACCCCATCTCTCATTTTTGGGAGGTCAGGTTTGTGTCGTCGATAGGCTAGGCAAAAAGATCAACCTCGCTTCTCAGAGTTCGTGTCCCCATCTCAGCGCAGTGGTTGATTGCTCCAACAATCTGGGAGATAGTTGGAGATTGGAAATGAAACAAACGAAGTTTGTGTCAAAACAGTTCGGGGAATTGTTTCAGCCCGAGCTCGGGTATGAGGAAGCGAGGTTAGGAAGGTTGGAGATAAGATTTGCTTCGCAAATCTCAGCAGTTCGTGTTCTACACTCCAAATCTGACCTCTACGACTGTTGCGAACAAGTTCGCCTCATCTCCAACAGTCACTACTCTGACTGTTGGAGGTAGGCGGAGGTGGGAGTTCAAAAGGTCTGGGAATAGACTCTTTCAGCTCAACAACTGGAAATGCAGACTTGTTGACAAACTCTTATTTAATTGGTCGTGTTTCCCGCTCCCACGTTTTCGATATACTCCCTTATGTTATGGGGCGGTTGCCACGGAGGACTTTCACCTCAGAGTAACCGCCCTATAACAAGGTACTTGAAAAACGTTCCAAAGTCTGCTTGACTCA
>CAMBAD010000023.1 GCA_945864085.1 uncultured Streptococcus sp. | reverse complement strand
CCCACTCCCAAAAAAATAGACCAAGAACAAGTCCCAGTCTGATTTATCTACTTACTTGAAATGATAACAAGGGCCAGTGCATCCAACATCCAAAGGAAGATAAGGATAGCAGTCAAACGCTGCATAACCGCCTCAAAACCACGCGCCTTTGTTCGCTCAAACAAAGCACCGCTAGAAGAGTCAAAGACATTACTAGACTGGTTTTTAGCTGGTTGAACAAAAATAACAGCCACAAGAATAACAGATAAAATCAACAGAATGGTTAATAATACTTGATACATATTTTTTCACTTTCTTCAATAACTCTGCCTATTGTACCACAAAATCTACTTTGTTTCAAGGTGAAGAGTTACTTTTCTCTCCTTTGGACAATATTTCAGCACTTCAATCTTCTGAGGATGGGTTTTCGCATTCTTGCTGGTCAGATAATTCTTACTGCCACATTCTGAACATTGTAAATTGATTTTAACTCTCACTAAACATCCCTTACTTTCATATACTTTCTAAAATTGGTCAAGGACCAGATAAGATTGAATAGGACCAGACCGCTGGACAAGTAAAATACCCAATCATAGCCCAACTGCGCAGCCACTGCCGACCCCATCATCGGCCCTACAACCGAGCCTAGATTGTTAAACAACTGATTATAAGAAAATATTCTTGAAATTCCAGCCTTGGGGGTCAATTTTGTCAAGAGCGAATTGACCGAAGGTAAGAGAGCACCTGTCCCAAAGCCATATAAAAATCGCAAGAGACCAAGCTGAACAGGATTTTGGGCAAAAACACAGAGAACGTTAATCAGAAGACTATAGGCCAATGCCAGAAGCAAAAGCCGATGGTTGCCAATCCTGTCCCCCAACTTCCCAAGTGGCCCCGAAGTAAAAAGTGAGGCCACACCCGGTAGGGAAATAATCAAGCCTGCTGCGAAAAGCAGATTATCCATCTGCCCCAAATGCCGGACATAGAGGGTCAAAATCGGTACAACAGATTGAGCGGCCGTTAGGATAATCATGGAGGTGATAAACAAGCCAATCAACATCTGCTTGTCTTTAACCCCTGCAAAAACCTGAGAAATCGTCATCTCTTCCCCTTTTTTCACAGGAACAAAATCCTCTCGAATAAAGAAGACCGTCAAAAGAACCACCAGAAGATAGAGGAGACCGACTAAGAGAAAGACATTGTGAACACCAAACATCTCGGCCAAGATACCACCGAGGGTCGGGCCAATCAAATTCCCAGCCACAGCCCCTGTTGATAGAGTGCCCAGCGCATAACCCGTCTTGTCCTTTGGTACCTGACTCGCAATTAAGGCCGTCGCATTAGGGATATACCCTGTAAACATCCCATTCAAAATCCGCAGGACAATCAGCCAAAAAACATTGGGTACAAAGGCCATGCCACCCATGGTAAAAATCATGGCAAAGGCTGCTCGCACCATCATGGGCTTGCGACCATAACGGTCTGCCAAACTCCCCCAAATAGGCGCCATCAAAGCCGCAGCCAAGGCATTAGCCGATACCGCAAGCCCCGCATAGTATTCCACCTGACCAGGCCCCACACCCAGCTCTTCCACAAAAACAGAAATAAAGGGCATGACCAAGGTAAAACTAGTTCCCGTCAGAAAATTTCCTAACCAGGCCACCTTCAAATTCTGCTTCCAATAACTACTGCCTTCTTCCATCCTTCATCTCCCTCAAAAGCCGCTCCACCTGCGCCAAGGTCGCCTCAACCGACCCACTATTATCAATCACCACATCAGCCAGCCCACGCTTTTCCTCTAAAGAAAGCTGAGCTGCCAACCGATTTTCCGCATCTTGACTTGATAACCCGTTGCGCTTCATTAGCCGAGCCAACTGTTGCGCCTTATCGACATAAACCAGCCAGACTTGATCGACTTCTCCGCTATAATCCGCCTCGTAGAGCAGCGGAATATCCATAAAAACCACTTCCTCGGCTTGCTTGAGGACATCCCTTCTAGCCAACAACTCTTCTCTGATAATCTGATCCTGCAAGCTGGATAGACGAGCACGCAAGTCGCTATCTGCAAAAACTGCCTGCCCCAGCTTGGCTCTATCTAAAGTACCGTCTTTGAGCAAGATGCCCTCACCAAACTCAGCCACCAAAATCTGATAGAGCTTGCCGCCCTTAGCCTGCAATTCATGAACAACCGCATCCGCATCGATAACTGGGTAGCCCTGCTCTCGCAAAAAGGCTGTGACCGTTGATTTGCCAGAGGCAATGCCACCTGTGATTCCAATGATGTTGGTCATATTTTCTGACACTTGGGACAAAAATGACTGCCCCGTCCCCCTACTTGAATTTTCTGAATCGCCTCTCCGCAACGCGGACAAGGCTGACCTATCATACCATAAACCTGCAAATAATGCTGCATGGTGCCATCCAATCCCAAAGCGTTTTTATAAGTACGAATGGTGGACCCACCTTTTTCAATACCCAGCTGCAGGATACGGATGGTCTCGTCATGAAGCCGCTTGATTTCAGCCTTTTTAAGAGTATTGGCCATACGTTTTGGATGAACCTTGGCTGCCCAAAGCACTTCATCCGCATAAATATTACCCAGACCAGCCACCAGCCTTTGATCCAAAAGCAGTGATTTTATCAGCTTTTTAGAAGTTCCTACCGCCCGTTCAAAAGGAGCCAATCGGAACTCTTGGTCAGTCGGTTCTGGCCCGATTTTCTTTGATAAAAAATAAGCCGCTTCCTGCGATTTAGCCAGAAGCTCGAAGGTTCCAAACTTGCGCACATCTTGGTAGACTAAGGTCGACCCGTCATTGAGAGCAAAGAAAAAATGAAAATGCTTGTTTTCAGGAACCTGTTCTTTGAAAAGCAAATACTTGCCCTCCATACGCAGATGGGAAATTAAAATCTGACTGCCAAAATCAACTACCAGGTACTTGCCTCGACGGCGAACAGCTTCAATGGTCTGTCCAGATAGGTCTAAGGCAAAGTTTTCGCTGTCTGTCTTAATCATCTGGGTCACACGAACTTGAACAGCCTCGATTGTTTTCCCAACAACAAGCTTGTCCAAGCCCCGCCGAACCGTTTCGACTTCAGGTAATTCGGGCATTTTATGATACTAAGCCGTTAAGCGACTCAAAGAAAAATAGAAACCTTCCCGACGGTGCAACAGCACCTCGGTAATGGTTACCTTTTTTCACAGAGGCGTAGGCGGGTTCAAATCCAACACCTACTCGACTTTCCTTTCTAAAATTATGATAACAAGATAAAAGGAGAGCGACGATGTGTGACTTGCACACAAGGAGCTCTATCTATTTGGGAGAGGGAAAGAACTCGAACAATCATAGAAGAGTTCGTCTTCCCTCCCCCACACAGTTGATTAGGTCAGATTGGGAGTGTGGAACACGAACAAATCTGCCAATCAACCACTGTGCTGAGATGTTGCACTAGCCTTAAATAGTGCAACAAACTACCTTTTCAAGTACGCTAACACTCGTCCTTTCTAATGAAATTGCAAAATAAAAGAAAAATAGAAACCTTCCCGACGGTGCAACAGCACCTCGGTAATGGTTATCTTTTTTCACAGAGGCGTAGGTGTATTCAATTCGCACACCTATCTGGCTAACCTTTCTAAATAGAATAAAGAGAGTGGCAGGCTTTATGCTTTCCACACGAGGAGTTCTAGCTATTTCCAAACTTGAACTCGGCTGCAAGCAGGCAAACACTCGTCCTTTCTAATGAAATTGCAAGATAAAAGAAAAATAGAAACCTTCCCGACGGTGCAACAGTACCTCGGTAATGGTTACCTTTTTTCACAGAGGCGTAGGTGTATTCAATTTGCACACCTATCTGGCTAACCTTTCTAAATAGAATAAAGAGAGTGGCAGGCTTTATGCTTTCCACACGAGGAGCCCTAGCTATTTCCAAACTTGAACTCGGCTGCAAGCAGGCAAACACCCTGCCTTTTTAAATGAAATTTCTGTTAATCACTGTTCAGATCCCGAACATAGTGAACTATTCGGCTAACTTCTCGAAAGCCATGTTTGGTATGAAAGTTCTGACTAACTAGATTAGTTAGTTCCGTATCAGAAGCTAGTTGGCCTATACCACGATTTTGAGCCCAACTCTCTGCAAAATTTAGCAGTTGGGTTGCAATTCCTTGATGGCGATAATCAGGATTGACAAAAATTCCTTCTAAATAAGCAATCGGTCGTTCCTTACATCCTTCCACATAATCATATCGAAGTGACAAACTAATCCAAGCCACAACTTCATCAGTTTGAGTATGATAAAGAAATTCAAAAGGAAACTCATTATTTGCAAATTTCTCTAGTAAAAGTCTTCATCAGCATGCCAAACCTGACTTGCAAAGGAAGCCCATGTAGGAAGAGTTCATTCATTAACGGGTTTAATCATCATGTATCTCACCGTACCGATGGAAAACACCTCAAAAGTGGTGCTTTACGCTTGAAATCAATCAGCTTCTATTCAGTGGAGATAATGCCTCTCTCCTGTTTTCTGACTCGGATTGCCGACTCTTTCATGTTTCTATGAGTCGGGCTAAAACAATCCCCCGGACATTCCTCGCTTCCCCGTTTTCAAGCTCGGGTTAAAAACGTCCCCCGGACGTTTTTAATACTCTTTTTCATTGTAGCCAAAGTCGGCTAGGTCCAGTTTTTTGTCTCGCCAGTTTTTCTTGACCTTGACCCAGGTTTCGAGGAATACTTTGTCGCCCAGCATGAGCTCAATGTCGCGTCTAGCCATGGAACCAATTTTCTTGAGCATAGCACCTTGTTTGCCGATGATAATGCCCTTTTGGCTATCGCGCTCCACCATGATAGTCGCACGGATATGCACCTTGTCTGTAAATTCGTCACGTTTCATAGACTCGATCACGACTGCTACTGAATGAGGCACTTCCTGCTCGGTCAGTTTGAGTACCTTCTCCCGAATCATTTCAGACACCAAAAAACGCTCTGGGTGGTCAGTGATTTGGTCCGCAGGGAAATACTGAAAACCTTCCTCTAAATTTTCCTTGAGAATTTCCATGAGGCGGTTAATGTTATTGCCTTGAGTGGCAGAGATGGGTACAATCTCCTTGAAATCCATCTGGTGACGGAAATCTTCAATTTGCTCAAGAAGCTGGTCTGGATGTACCTTGTCAATCTTATTAACGACGAGGATGACCGGAACCTTGGCTGCTTTGAGCCGCTCCATAATCATATCATCTCCCTTGCCCCGCTTCTCATCCGCAGGCACCATAAAAAGAACCGTGTCCACCTCACGCAAGGTACTGTAAGCAGATTCCACCATAAAATCACCCAAGGCTGTCTTGGGCTTATGGATACCAGGCGTGTCGATGAAAACAATCTGTTCTTCATCCGTTGTATAAATCCCCATAATCTTGTTACGGGTTGTCTGAGCCTTGTCACTCATGATGGCAATCTTTTGCCCCATTACATAATTGAGGAAGGTTGACTTCCCTACATTTGGACGACCCAAAATCGCCACAAAACCTGACTTAAATGTCATGTATTCTCCTTACCAGTTTTAAAAAATAATATCCCAAATTTTGGGCACAAAAATAATGAGCCCTGTCAACAAGGCAAAACCTGAGACAAATAATACCGCCCCTGCCGCCATGTCCTTGGCATTCTTGGCCAACATGGAAAAATGATAGTCTGACGCCAAATCAACCACATTTTCGATAGCGGAATTGACAATTTCAAAAGCGATGACCAGACTAATGCTGAGCAATAAAAAGAGCCATTCGATTGCAGACACCTGAAAAAACAGCCCAGCCAAGACTACCAAGATAGCCGAAGCTAGGTGCTTCTTCATATTGCGTTCTTCCTTGAAAGCAGTCAGCAAACCTGAGGCTGCAAACTCCAGACTGGCAATCAGTTCACGGTTTTTCCACCGATTTTTTGAATTATTCTCGTGTAAGTCCATAAGCAGTCAAAATTTCTTCTTGTAAACCAAACATTTCCGCTTCTTCTTCAGGCGTATAATGATCATAACCATTGATATGCAGGAAACCGTGGACAGCCAAAAAGCCCATCTCACGCTCATAGCTATGCCCATAATCCTCTGCCTGCTCACGCGCCTTGTCGATAGAGATATAGAGCTCACCAATATAGGCATCAAAATCTTCCATCATTTCAGCCAATTCTGGATTGTCCAACAAGTCTTCCTCATCGAAAATAATCTCTGACTCAGGCTTGTACTCCAAACTGACAACATCCGTGGGACGATCAATGCCTCGGTAGGCCAAATTCACCTCGTGGACGCGAGCATTATCCACAAACGTCACAGCCATTTCCTTATTCTGCTTGCCGATTTTCTCAGCCGCAAATTGAAGTAAATCTGTGATTTGTTCCTGCATTTGAACAGAAACCTGTCCTGTCTCATCCGTCATTTCGATATACATAGTTTTACATTCCTTCTATATAGTCCATTATACCACAAAAGGGCAGAAAGAGAGATTTTATGGTATAATAAATATAAACTATAGCAACGAAGGTAGCACACTATGATTCCGACAGAAAAAAATGTCTCTGCCATTATCGAATCGCACTTGGATCAGATGACCAGATTGGAAAAACAAATCGCTCATTATTTTACCCAATTAGCCCCAGATGTCCCTGATTTGAGCCTTGAAACAGTCACCAATATCCTCCATATTTCTCCATCAGCCCTGACACGATTTGCTAAAAAATGCGGTTTTTCAGGCTATCGGGAATTTGTCTTTGCCTATCAAAATAATCAACAGTATATGATGGAGCAATTTGAGCATATCCAGCGAAGCTTGACCAAGAAGGTATTGATTGACTACGACCAAATTCTCACATCGACCAACAATTTAGTAAACGAGGAAAGACTAGAAGAAATTGCCAAATTGATTGACACCAGCAAACGGGTCTATTTTTATGGCATTGGCAGCTCTGGGCTGGTTGCCATGGAAATTAAATCCCGGTTCATGCGCCTAGGAGTTGTCTGCGACGCAATCACTGATAAAAACAATCTTATCTGGACAACAACCATCTTAGATCCTTCTTGCTTGGTCATCGGTCTTTCTTTGTCGGGTCAGACAGAGGAAGTCATGGAACATCTGGACTTGGCAGCGCAGAAAGGAGCCTCAACAGCCCTTCTAACTACTAAATCATTTCCCGAAGACACTACTCATCAAATCATCCCTGTCGCCTCTGTCCGCCACCTGAACTATGGAAATAGGATTTCTCCACAAATTCCTCTCCTCATCATGCTAGACATTATCTATGCCTACTTTCAAGCGATTGATAAGGAACGCAAGGAAACCATTTTCAAACAGACCATTGTGGAAAAAGAATAAGGCAAGAGAGCGATTGTCCGCTTCACCCTATTCCTGACATTTGCCAAAACATCTCAAAAAGAGTAAGATAAGAAGTGACAATAAAAACAAAAAGGAGCAAGTATGAAATTTTCAGACTATACCTATATCCGCCCAGATTATCCTGCCATCAAGGAAGATTTTACACGCCTGACAGCTGATTTAGAGGCAGCTGCTAGTCTTGAGGAAACCAAGGCTCTTATCTTGGAGATTACAAAGCTCCTCAACCTAGTTGATACTCAGTACAACCTCTGGATGATTCGCCATTCCATTGATATGAATGATGAATTTTACAATGAAGAAACCAAGTTTTGGAATGAGTATTCTCCCTTGTTCGAGGAACTGACCACCAACTACTACCGTATCATTACCAAAACGCCTTACAAGGCTGAACTGGCTGACATTCTGCCAGAAACTTTCTTTAAATTAGCTGAAAACAAACTCAAGACCTTTTCAGCCGAAGTCATTCCTTTGTTCCAAAAGGAAAATGAACTAACAGATGAATACAGCAAATTGATTGCAGGCGCGGCTATTGAGTTTCAAGGAAAAACCTACAACCTTTCTCAGCTTAGCCCATTTGGTCAATCAACTGATCGCGAGGTTCGTAAAGCCGCATCTGAAGCCAGCACTGCCTATTTCGTTGAAAAAGAAGCAGACTTCGACCGTGTCTATGACGAACTGGTCAAAGTCCGTACGGAAATCGCCCGCAAACTCGGCTTTAAGGATTATGTCGAATATGGCTACCTTAAGATGAACCGTTTTGACTACAATCGTGAGATGGTAAAGGTTTATCGGGAGGAAATTCTCAAGCATATCGTGCCGATTGTGCAAAACTTGCGTGAGCGCCAAGCTAAACGCTTGCAGGTACCAAGCCTCAAGCACTACGACCTCAATCTCGAGTTTTTAGACGGTAATGCAGTTCCACAAGGTGACCCAGACTTTATCGTCAGCCAAGCTCAAGAAATGTACCGCGAATTATCCGCAGAAACTGGTGAGTTTTTCGACTTCATGGTAGAGCATGAATTGCTGGATCTGGTTGCCAAAACAGGTAAAGATAGTGGAGGCTATTGTACCTACATCCCTGATTACAAGAGCCCCTTCATCTTCTCCAACTTCAACGGAACCAGTGGCGACATTGATGTGTTGACCCACGAAGCGGGACACGCCTTCCAAGTTTACCGCTCCCGTTGGATCCAAAGTCCTGAAGTTGTCTGGCCAACTTATGAAACCTGCGAAATCCACTCCATGTCCATGGAATTCATGACCTGGCCTTGGATGGAGCGTTTCTTCAAAGAACAAGTGGACAAGTACAAATTCAGCCATCTGGCTGGTACCCTTCTCTTCTTGCCATACGGAGTTCTGGTGGATCATTTCCAACACGAAGTCTATGAACACCCTGAGATGACACCAGCAGAACGCAAGGCAACTTGGGCTCGCTTGCAGGCCCAATACCTGCCAGACCGTGATTATACTGATTCAGAAGCTCTCAGCCGCGGCATCTTCTGGTACCGTCAAGGTCATATCTTTGCTAGCCCATTCTACTACATCGACTACACCTTGGCTCAAGTCTGTGCCCTCCAATTCTGGAAACGCACGCAGGTGGACCATGATGAAACTGCTTGGGCAGACTACATCCGCATCTGTGATTTGGGTGGTACCAAGTCCTTCTTGCAAGTGGTTGAAGCTGCAAACCTCCAGTCACCATTTAAAGAAGGCGCCCTTGAAAGCACCGCCCAAGCCGCAGCAAGCTGGTTGGATGCAGTGAATGATGTTGACTTATAAAATACAAAAATCTGAATGAACAGCTCATTCAGATTTTTTGGATTTGATAAAGTTGATGTACTTATCCCCAAATGTTTCAATCTGCTCTAAAACAGCCTTAAATTCCTGACCAATCTCGCTCAATTCATACTCCACTTTCGGCGGTACCTGAGCATACACCTTACGTGTAATCAAGCCGTCCTCTTCTAGTTGACGGAGCTGTTTGGTCAGGGTCGCCTGAGAAATACCTTCTAACCGTCGGTGCAATTCATTAAAACGAATCGGTCCTTCTTCGATATGATGCAACAAGACAATACTCCATTTTCCTGCTAGTAACTTTTGAACTGTCAGAAATCGACAGTCCCCATTTTCATGATGTTCCAATATTTTCCTCCTTTTTTCTTTGAAATAGCACAATACACTCCTAAAAGATAGTGACTATTCAAAAAAATCGTACTTGTTTTATTTTTTGTACCTGTTACAATAATACCATAAACTGCAAGAGCAGAAAAGAAAATTTTAGTAGAGGTATCTATCATGAAAAACATTCTTTTTATTGTCGGTTCATTGCGTGAAGGTTCATTCAATCATCAAATGGCTAAACAGGCTGAAAACATCTTAGAAGGTCAAGCTACTGTATCTTATCTCAATTATAAAGAAATCCCGCTTATGAACCAAGACCTTGAAACACCTGTCTTGCCAGCAGTCCAAGCTGCTCGCGATGCCATTATGGCAGCAGATGCCATCTGGATTTTCTCGCCTGTTTACAACTTTGCCATCCCTGGCACTGTGAAAAACTTGATTGACTGGCTCAGCCGGGCCCTTGACTTGTCAGATACTCGTGGTCCGTCTGCCCTTCAAGATAAAATCGTTACCGTATCATCTGTTGCCAACGCTGGTCATGACCAACTGTTTGCTAGCTACCAAGCTCTATTACCATTTGTTCGTATGCAAGTTGTAGGTGAATTTACAGGTACAACTGTCAACCCAGAAGCATGGGGAACTGGACAGTTGGTATTGTCAGAGGAAGCTATTGCAGGTTTGCAGGCCCAAGCTCAAGCTTTGTTGTAGGTCTAAGCCTATGTACAATTCCCAATTTGAGCTGGGCCATATTGCCCTCAACGTCCGCAATTTGGAGCTCCAAAGCCTTTTTTATCAACAGGTTTTAGGGCTTCAGATTCTTTCCGAACATTCAAACCAAATTGACCTTGGGGTCGGTCAGACCACCCTTGTCCGCCTGATTCAGACAGAGCAGGAAGGCGAGGCCAGCCAAAGCTACGGCCTCTACCATTTGGCTATTGTCCTTCCTAGTCGCGAAGACCTGGGCACTATTTTCCGCCATTTTATCGACCATAAAGTTCCTCTTCAAGGAGCCAGCGACCACGGTTACAGCGAAGCCATTTACCTAGCCGACATCGAAGGCAACGGCATCGAGATTTACCGCGACCTGCCTCAAGACACTTGGGATGTTCGCCCAGACGGCCGCATCGTCGGCAAGACCGAGCCTATGGACACTGAGGCTGTCTATGCTTTAGGTAAAAAAGCTGACGCAGCCTATCAGATGCCAGCTGGCAGTCGCATGGGCCATATCCACCTGTCCGTCCGAGAAAGCGCCGCTTCTAGCCGCTTTTACCAAGAAGTTCTAGCTATGGGGGACAAATTCAGCTTACCGTCCGCCTCTTGGCTGGCCTCTGGTGATTATCACCACCATTTAGCTGTCAACGACTGGGGCGGGAAAGATCTGCAAGCGCGAACAGAAGGCATGCCAGGCCTTGCTTACTATACTGTCATCTATTCTCAGGCTGATAATTTCAAGGCCACCTTAGAACGTGCCTCAGCTGCTGGCTTAACCGTCCAAAAGCTTGACAAAACAGCAGCTTTTGTTGACGTTGACGGGATAAAGACACAGTTACTCCTCAACGAAGAGTAAAAGGGCAGAAAGGCCATAAATAGATAAAGCACCTACAATCATGTTAGGAAAAACGGTGATTGTATGTGCTTTATTTTATTTTTTTACAACCCCAAATGGGCTTTCACTGCTTTTTTGATAAAAGCTGGTAAGTCTGGGTTGCCGTATTTTTGGAAATACTGCTTGAACCTAGGGTCATCCTCGTAGGTTTGGGCTATATAAACCAAGACCTGGTCGCTAAAGTTACTAAAGGCAAGCAGAGCCCGTCGCCATTCTTCCACCAGCTGCTTTACTTCGGGAGCATCATAGGGGAGATGTGTCTGTTGACTAAAGAGCTGAAAAACTTGTTCCAAGCGTTCTTGGTCAACATGCCTCTGGTTTGCGTCCTGCTTTTCCTGACGTTCTTGGAAGATCTGATAGGCTAAAGTATCACCATACCGCATTTCTGCTTCCGTCTCATATTGATCCAAAAGAGGCTTTTCAAACATGTTTAGATCTAAGAGAGACTGGCCAGACAGAAAGGCCTGTAATTGTCTTTCTTTTTCTTGCAGCTCCTTGATTTTCAAGGCAAAGGCTTGCTCTTGTTTTTCTAAGATGGGACGAAGATCCTCATCAGTCAAATCTATCAGGTTCTGAATGTCTTTGATGGAAAAATCCAAAGCCTTTAGAAGGAGAATTTTCTGCAGTCGAATCAAGTCTTCCTGACAATAGCTACGGTAGCCATTTTCTAATTTTTCTGCTGGCAATAATCCAACCCGATCATAATAATGTAGGGTCCTCTTGGTCAAACCTGTGATGGTCATTATTTCCTTTATCGTGTAGTTTCTGTCCAAAATTCTTCTACCTCCGCTAAAATTTCCGAAGCCGGTATGAGGCTTGCTTCTTCGATGGTTTTTCCTGTCTTTTCCAAATAATACTGTATCAGATAATAGCCACAGGCGTAACCTGCGCAGTAAGGCATGCCAACACCTTCCTGTCCCATCAAGGCAGCTATTTCATCACCATAGAGGTAAGCAGTGATTTTTTGCACACCCTTAACCTCTAAATGATTGTGCAAGAAGGGTTTGATGACCTGATTGAGTGTATCCAGACTGGTTTTGCTCACCCAGGGACCTAGTTTTTCCTTTCCATACATCTTAACAGCAAAATTCTCGGCTAAACCTTCTGCTATCAGCATTTCCTTGAGGGAACCACCATCCCACTCAACAAATTGATAGCGGACATTGTGATTGACTTCATGAGCTAGGGCTGATGGCAGGCGGGACAAGGTATGCTCATTGGGGACCAATGATAAAAATAGATAGCCCGAAATCCCACCATCCCCACTATAACCATCATTGATTTGCAGCATGGGAGCAGATGGTTGCGCCAGCAAAATCGTAAAAGTGTAGTCTTGGACAGGTAATGTGACCGAAGCAAATCTCGCCAAACTGTCTCGAATGGCTCTTTCGCAACTTTGCCAAACAGAATCGTCTAAACGGTCAATCAGGGGCAGCTGCTGCACCGTCAGCATTTCAGGCATAAAGTGCATCCAGCTCAGCAACATCATAATGTCAAAACCACCCTCTTGTTTGGCTTCAAAAGGAATACCCTGTTTGTAAAATTTTTCTTTATAGGGCGCTAGTATTTCCTCTTTAAAATAGCCCCTTCTTTCTGCCATTGGCATTTCTAGCAACTCTCGATAAACCTTATCTGAGCGAATCATGTGAATATTCATATTTTTTCTCCTTTACAACAAAAGTATAAAGGATAACCTAAGGTCATAGTCAAGTATGAATATTCCGCTTATCACTTATTCCTTCCCTAGCTCGCTTTGCCCTACTTCAACAAAATAAAAAGGCCGGCACTGTGCCTGACAGTCAGGAACAGCGCTAGCCATGTTTGTCATAAGAAGTTTAGGCAGAATTGGTTCGTTTTCCTATCCTCGAATGCGGTTGAGGTAGTCCTGATAAGACTCCGTTTCCATAAGGTTCTTAGCATTTTGAACCCGTTCCTTGGTCGGAGGCTTTGTACCTTCCAAGGGATAGGGCCTACCAAGTTCGCGCCACTTGAATTCACCCAAGTTGTGATAAGGAAGGACTTCAAAACGCTCTACGTTTTTGAGTGTCTTGACAAACTTGCCAAGCTCAATCAAATCCTCATCTCGGTCGGTCAATCCTGGCACCAGTACATGACGAATCCAGACAGGCTTGCCAATATCTGATAGATACCGCGCACATTCTAAAATCGTTTTATTGCTATGGCCAGTCACAATCCGGTGCTGATCTGGATTGATTTCCTTAATATCAAGCAGGACTAGATCCGTCACTTCCATGAGACGATTGTATTTTTCCAAATAACGCTCGGTCGAACGGAAGGTAAGTGCACAGGTATCCAAAGTTGTGTGAATTCCCTTCTCCTTGGCCAAACTAAAGAGAGCTATCAAAAAGTCAATTTGGATAGTTGCCTCACCACCAGAGACCGTGATACCCCCTTCTCTTCCCCAAAACATACGAAAACGTAAGGCCTCGTTCAAAACATCCTCTGCAGTCCGCTCATTTGCTGCTGGATTGACCAAATCCCAGGTATCAGGATTGTGGCAATATTGACAGCGCATGTGACAGCCCTGCATAAAAACAACAAAACGCACACCTGGTCCATCCACTGAACCGAAACTCTCTGTCGAATGAACTAACCCCGTTACCTTACGATAATCAATTTCTGTCATCTGCTCTTCCTCATCTGTTTGATGTCTCTATTATACCATAAAAATGAAAACGCTTCTATAAATAAGTTTCAAAAAGAAAAGACCAGTTTCCTAGTCTTTCTCTGTTTCCATTTCTTCAATCGGTGTTATCAAAATTTTCAATTTCGTCACACGGCCATTTTTCACCTTGTCATTAATCATGACCAGATGGTGTCCTTTATTATCCAGTTCATAAGAAACCTTATCTTCTTGACTAGGAATAGTGCCGACGCCCGTCAGATAATAACCAGCAATCGTGTCCACATCATCGCTCTCTAACTCCAAATCAAAATGCTCGTTGAAATCATTGATTGTCATATTGCCCTGAACAATAAAGGTATTTTCTGCAATTTCTCTGACAAATATTTCTGTTTTGTCAGTTTCATCGTCGATTTCACCCACAATTTCCTCCAGCAAGTCTTCCAGAGTAACCAAACCAGCCACGCCTCCGTACTCATCCAGCAAAATTGCCATTTGATTTTGAGTATTGCGCAACTGTCTAAGAAGATCATCCACAAAAATTGTTTCAGGTACAAAGAGCGGATCCTGCATAATACGGCGGATATTTAGCTTATCAAATCCATTTGTAAAGCCTTCAGCCAAAATCTTCTTGGTATGAACAAGACCAATCACATTGTCCTTGTCACCATCATAAACGGGAATGCGGGAAAAATTTTGCTTGAGTACAGCTGCCATGATTGCCTCCGGCTCATCCTCGATGTCAACCATAAAGGCATCTGTCCGAGGGACCATCACCTCACGCGCCATCAATTCATCCAAGGCAAAAATCCCCTGTAACATTTCAATTTCTTCAGCGTCAAGGGTCTGCTCGCTCTTGGTCAGAATGTATTCTATCTCATCTCGCGTCATCTGCTCATCAGCGTCATCAAAATTCATTGGTGTAATGCGACTGATGAGATTTGTCGCTGCAGAAAGAAGCCAGACAAAGGGGCTAACGATTTTACCTAAGAAAATAATGACGGGAACTGTCGCAACTGCCAGATTTTCCTTCATATTCATCGCAATCCGCTTAGGATAGAGTTCACCAAGCACGATGGAGACAAAGGTCAGGGTAGCTAATGCCAACCAGTAACCCGCTGTCTGAGCGGTAGCCGAATTCCCCATCCATTCCGCCCATACCTTCCCCAAATCGCTGGCTAAACTAGCTCCCGAAAGGATTGAAATGAAGGTGATTCCTACCTGAATAGTGGATAGGAAATGATTGGGATTCTCTAAAACAGCAAGGAGCCGAACGTACTTCTTCTCTCCTTCCGCAGCCTTTTGCTCCACTCGCGATCGATTGAGCGAAACCAAGGCCATCTCCGACGCCGAAAAGAAGGCGTTAAGCAAGGTCAATAAGATTAAGACAAACAGTTGTAAATAAATGGTCTGACTACCGGGGTCTTCCATGATATTCTCCTAAAATAAAACTTGGATAGTCTCTAAAACTCCATGCCAGAAGATGGTTCACAGTCTGTCTGATTTCAGTCCTATCTGTTTTTGAACAAGGACTGTTCAGGAGCCTATTTTGACTATAGCATTTCTACTATACCACAATTTCTTACTTTTTGAAAGTTTTCTTATCTAAAATCAGCTAAAACCGATATTTCATATTGTCTGAACATGCGAATAGTTAACTGCTGGCTGAATATACCACAAAGAAAACAACTTCTTGACCAGTAAAAATAAGCTAACCAGTGAAGAAAGAGGAAATTTTACTGAAAAGATCAATCTTGTGGTACAATGGGGCAAAAGACATGGAGGAACACATGATTTTATCGTTGAACAATCTGTACTATAAAAGACAGGGGAAAGCTCTTCTTGAAAATATTAACTGGGATTTTGAAAAAGGGCAGACTTGGGCTATTTTGGGCCTCAATGGCGCTGGAAAATCCACACTTCTGCGGATTTTAACAGCTGAGTTTTGGAAAACATCTGGCGACTTGACTGTCTTGGGAGTTGAATTTGGCAAGGGTGATATTCCCACCCTGCGCACCAAAATCGGTATCGTCGGCTCCTTCCTAGCTGAGCGTTTTCCCACAGACCTCCTGGCCGAACAAATTGTCCTGACTGGCAAATACAAGTCCTCCATCCTTTACCGTGAATATGGTCAGAGGGAGCTTAATGAGGCCGTTGACATGCTGACCAGTATCGACGGTGGCCACCTAATCGGTCGTACCTATGCCAGCCTCTCTCAAGGCGAGCGCCAACTCCTTCTCATCGCCCGCAGTCTGATGGAAAGCCCTGAACTGCTCATCTTGGACGAGGCCACTGTTGGGCTGGACCTGCTAGCCAGAGAACGCCTCCTCAAGCACCTCCACCACATCTGCCAGCTAGACCAAGCTCCTGCCATCATCTTCGTCACCCACCATGCCGAAGAAATCACCGCCGACTTTAGCCACGTCCTCCTCCTCAAAGAAGGCAAGGTCCTGGCTCAAGGCCCCAAAAAAGACATCCTAACACCTGACCTGCTGGGCGATTTTTATGGCAACCAGGTCGAACTCATTCCGCTGGGGGATGAGAGATTATTCATTAAGCCGAAGTTGTAGATAGAAAAATACCTCTGACCACACATAAATGGTTAGAGGTATTTTGGTGTAGTTCAAAAATGAAGGCAGGAAAATCGTTCATTTGAGTAGGCAGCTATGTCATCAACTGTCAGCATATCCTATTTATACTCTTCGAAAATCAAAATCAGACGTTGTTGACTTGATTTGATGAACTTCAGTTCTATCTGCATCTGCGTCGCCTAGTCTGATTTTGGTTTTCATTGAGTATTATCTCTCACTCTCACAAAGAAATCTGCAATCAACTTTTTCTCGATAACAACAGTTGAGGGTTCATCTTCTTTCAAATCTCCACGCGTCAGTAGCCAAGGGCTCTCTAAACCTTCCCGTTATAGACACTGAAATGATGAAGAACGCTGTCTAATAATTGGACTTTCTGGTTGGTAAAGTATCTATAACAGGTTGTATACAAGCATCACAAAAAGCCGCCTTCCCCAGGAAGGTATAGTCTGTTCCTTTTAATTTCCGTGTCATTTCATGCTCTTCAATAGGATAAGTAACATCGTCTAAACAATGTTCACAAAATATTTTTTCTGCCATGATAGACTCAACTTCTTATTTCTTGAAAGAATAACTCATCGGCCTACGAAAACCGACCAGTTCCTATCTTCCACCATACTACCTTCTTATCTTTTCTACCATGACCAAAAAAGGTGGGGTATTGACTTGGTTGAGCGGTTTGTAGAGCATGGCTGTGAAAACCGTCTGGTCCAGCTGACCGACAAAGTCGAGGACAGCATCCTTCTCCACTGCCCCTCCCTCGTGACCATAGTAAATCATAATGGCCAGGCGACCACCAACAACCAGACGGTCAAGAACCTTCTCGATAGCTTGGAGGGTTGTCGCGGGCAGGGTAATGACAGACTTATCTGCCGACGGTAGGTAGCCGAGATTGAAAATGGCGGCCTTGCACTCATTGACATACTGGTCTAGGTTTTCATGACCTGTCAAGACTAATTGGGCATTGGCCAAGCCTGCTTTTTCCAGTTTTTCAGCCGTTGTGGTCAGGGCTTGCTCCTGAATATCAAAAGCCACAACCTGACCTGCTCGCTGGGCTAAAAATAGTGTGTCATGCCCATTTCCCATAGTCGCGTCGACCGCCAGGTCCTGGTCTGTCAAAATCTCATCTAAAAAGGCATGGGCCATGTGTAGGGGTCTTAGCATATTTTCTCCTTAGGTTAGTAATTTCAAATAGTAGGCTGTCAAGGTGGTTTCGTCCACCTTTTTGCGTTGCTGCAGCCACCAGCTAGTAGTCTCAACAAAAGTCGTCACGACAAAATGCAGAAGCAGATCATCAGGCAGTTCCCGCTTATCCTGCATATAGTCCTCCAACACTTTTGGAAAAATATCGTGTTTCAGTTCTGCTTCCAACTCTCTTAAAAAATAAGCATTGCGGGACAGCAAAAGGCTGGCAACTCGGTCTTGATTGGTCCGAAAATGCTTGAAAATATGAGCCAACAAGACTGTCACATCCGCATCTTCACGACCAGCAAATAAGTGATGAAAAAGGTCCTGACAAAGTTCCTCCAAGAGCGCTTCCTTGCTGGCATAATGAGCATAGAAGGTCGACCGACCAACATCAGCCAGGTCAATCACATCCTGCACCCGCATAGCATCGTAGCCCTTGTCATTCAATAAACTCAAAAAAGCTTGAAAAATAGCCTTCTTTGTTTTGGTAATTCGTCTATCCATCTCTCGTACATTTCAAACAATTTGTTCAAAAAGATACAAATCGTCTCCTTTGTTTCTAGTTTTTTGGTCGTTTATAGGACATAATAAACCTATAAATAGTATACCATAGAAAAGGGTGTTACCATGTCATCAAGTAAAAATACCTTCATCGCTTTTGTTCTCAATCTCAGTTTTTCTATCATCGAACTGATTTTCGGCTTGCTCTTTCAGTCCAGCGCTATCTTAGCAGATGCTGTCCATGATTTGGGTGACGCCCTTGCCATCGGAAGCTCTGCCATTATGCAACAATACGCCAATAAACCCGCCGATAATGGCTATCCTTTGGGCTACAAGCGTTGGAATATTCTGGCAGCCCTGCTGACCTCCAGCATTCTGATTATCGGTTCGAGCCTCATTCTGGTGGAAGGCATTCCCAAGCTCATCAACCCTCAACCTGTCAATCAAGATGGGATGTTGATTTTAGGTGTCGTCGCTGTCCTCATAAACCTTGCTGCCTCTCGTATAGTGAAAAATGGCCACAGCCATAATGAATCCATTCTCAGCCTGCACTTTTTAGAGGATATGTTGGGCTGGCTGGCAGTCATTCTTGTTTCCATTATTCTCCAGTTCACTGATTGGTACATTCTCGACCCGCTGCTGTCGCTTGCTATTTCCAGCTTTATCCTCAGTAAAGCCCTGCCCAAGGCATGGGCAAACCTACAAATCCTTTTGGAAAAGGTCCCTCAGGAACTCAATCTAGAAGAAATAAACCAAGCCTTATTGGCTCTGGAAAATGTAGACAAAGTACATCAAATCCAAATTTGGACCCTGGATGGATTTGAGCATTGTGCCTGTCTGAACATAGACCTAGCCGACCATGCTAAGGCAGCCCAGTCCAAGCAAGCCATCCGAAACCTGTTGGTCTCCTATGGTATTAACCAAGTGACTATTGAAACATGATTCCTTTTACGAATAAATAGGTATGAAGATACTTATCCTATTTTTCCTTGGGGCTTCTATTGGCTCCTTTTTGGGACTGGTCATTGACCGTTTCCCTGAGCAATCCATTGTCGCCCCGCCTAGTCATTGTGCGGCCTGCAAACGCCAGCTTAGAATCCTGGACTTGATTCCCATATTGTCACAAATCCTGACCAAATCACGCTGCCGCTACTGTAAGGCCCGAATCCCTTTCTGGTATATGGGGCTGGAGTTCCTAACGGGTCTTTTAGTCCTGCTCTGCTATTTTCATATCCTCAGCATGGCAGAGACCATCTTAATCATGGCAGGTCTGGTATTGACCATTTATGACATCCAATACCAGGAATATCCCTTTGCGGTCTGGCTGGTCTTTACCATCGTGGTTCTAGTCCTAGCTCGGGTTAACTGGCTCTTCTGCGGCTTTTTGATTCTGGCTTATCTGACAGAAAGATGGCAAGTCAACATCGGATCTGGCGATTTTCTCTACCTCGCCACCCTCTCTCTGGTCTTTGGGCTGACAGATATTCTCTGGATTATCCAAGTCAGTTCCCTTACTGGCCTCGCCGCCTTTCTTCTGTTCAAACCTAGGTCCCTCCCCTATGTTCCCTTTCTCTTTTTAGCCAGTATTCTGGTCAGTTTAGCTTTCTAATCGGGGTTTCCCCGATTTTTTGGTATAATAGAATCTATAATTTAATGACACCAAAAATAGTTATGGAATTGAAACTGACGCTTCTCAGACTACTGAGAATCAACCCTGTTGAGTCAGTCTTTCTGCTATTTTCCCATGTTCAGATAAATCGTGATAGGCTGTGACTGTGCACAATCACAGCTTGTCACGAACGAGGGGCATTTACCCACCTACACAAATGAAGGAGAAAAATGATGATACGATTCAAGGATGATAGTTTAACCCTACACACTGATCTCTATCAAATCAATATGATGCAGGTCTATTTTGAACAAGAGATTCACAATAAAAAGGCTGTGTTTGAAGTCTATTTCCGCTCACAACCTTTTAGCAATGGCTATGCTGTCTTTGCTGGACTCGAACGGGTTGTCAACTACCTCAACAGCCTCCACTTCAGTCAGACTGATATTGAGTATTTGACTGAACTAGGCTACCCCCAAGAATTTATCAATTATCTCGCAGACTTAGAAATGACCTTGACTGTTCGCTCCGCGAAAGAAGGGGACTTGGTCTATGCCAACGAGCCTATTATGCAAATCGAGGGCCCTCTAGCCCAGTGCCAGCTGATTGAAACAGCCCTGTTAAACATCGTCAATTACCAAACATTGATTGCCACCAAAGCCCGTCGTATCAAGGCTGTCATCGAAGACGAGCCTCTGATGGAATTTGGTACCCGTCGTGCCCAGGAAATGGAAGCAGCAATCTGGGGAACGCGGGCTGCCTTTATCGGTGGGGCTTCCGCTACATCAAATGTGCGAGCAGGCAAGATTTTTGGTATTCCTGTAGCTGGAACACATGCCCATTCTTTGGTCCAAACCTACGGTGATGACTATCAGGCTTTCATGGCCTATGCCAAAACCCATAAGGACTGCGTTTTCTTGGTAGATACCTACGATACACTCCGTATCGGTGTTCCGGCAGCCATCCGTGTTGCTAAAGAAATGGGGGATAAAATCAATTTTAAGGGTATCCGTATTGATTCTGGTGACATGGCTTACATTTCCAAAAAAGTCCGTCAACAATTAGACGACGCTGGCTTTACAGACGCCAAAATCTACGCTTCCAACGACCTGGATGAAAATACCATCCTCAACCTCAAAATGCAAAAGGCTAAGATTGATGTCTGGGGAGTTGGCACCAAACTCATAACTGCCTATGACCAACCCGCCCTCGGCGCCGTCTACAAGATTGTCTCCATTGAAGATGAAAATGGAAATATGCGCGATACTATCAAACTGTCCTCAAATGCTGAAAAAGTATCTACCCCAGGGAAAAAACAGGTGTGGCGAATCACCTCCAAAGAAAAAGGGAAATCTGAGGGCGATTACATCACTTTTGCGGACACAGATGTGACCAAATTAGAGAGCATTTACATGTTCCACCCTACCTACACCTACATCAACAAAACCATCGAAAACTTCGAAGCCCATCCGCTCCTTGTTCCTATTTTTGAAGAGGGCAAACAGGTCTACGACCTACCAAGTCTGGCTGACATCCAAGCATACGCCAACCAGGAAATTGACAAACTCTGGGATGAATACAAGCGTGTCCTCAATCCTCAGCTCTATCCTGTGGACTTGGCTCAGGACGTCTGGGACAATAAGATGGAACTAATTCAGCGCATTCGCAAGCAAAGCCAAGCAAAAGCACTGTAAGGGAGGTACTTCATGACCCTACAAGACACGATTATCAGGGAACTGGGCGTCAAGCCCAGCATTGACCCAAAAGAAGAAATCCGTCGTTCCATTGATTTTCTTAAAGATTATCTGAAAAAACATCCCTTTTTGAAGACCTATGTTCTGGGAATTTCTGGCGGCCAAGATTCCACTCTGGCAGGACGTCTGGCCCAACTCACCATGGAAGAAATGCGGGCCGAAACTGGCGATACGGACTACCAATTCATCGCGGTTCGCCTCCCATACGGGGTACAGGCTGACGAATCCGACGCCCAAGCCGCTCTTGCCTTTATCCAGCCCGACCAGAGCCTGACCGTCAACATCAAAGAATCGACCGACGCCATGGTGGCAGCTGTTAAGGCCAACGGTCTGGCCTTATCTGATTTTAATAAGGGAAATGCTAAAGCACGCATGCGAATGATTGCCCAGTATGCTATTGCTGGCGAACGCAAAGGAGCTGTCATTGGCACCGATCATGCCGCAGAAAATATTACTGGCTTCTTTACCAAGCACGGTGACGGAGGGGCAGATATTCTTCCCCTCTACCGCCTCAATAAACGCCAAGGCAAGCAACTCTTGGCTGAACTTGGAGCAGCAGCCACACTCTACGAAAAAATTCCAACCGCAGACCTGGAAGAAGATAAACCAGGCCTTGCGGACGAAGTCGCGCTCGGGGTGACCTACCAACAAATCGATGACTACCTTGAAGGCAAACTTATTGACCCTCAAGCTCAAACCATCATTGAAGGCTGGTGGACCAAGACTGCCCACAAACGCCATTTACCAATTACTATTTTTGACGATTTTTGGAAATAAACTACTGCAAAAATCTTATTGCTCCATATAATATAGGAATTGCAGACAAAAGCAACCATCTCACCATAAACAGAAGGCTGAACCAATACTCAGCCTTCTGTTTTTATATATTAAAGTGCTAGCTGCAAACCAATAAACTCGGCTCAACAGAATCCCCTTTCTCATCCCTAGGATGTCGGGTTTGTGTCGTCTAGGGGCTAGGCAAAAATTCCAGCTCCGCTTCTCAGGGCTAGTTTCACCATTTCAGCACAGTGGTTGATTTCTCCAACAATCTGGGAGATAGTTGGAGGTTGGAAATGAAACAAACGAAGTTTGTGTCAAAACAGTTCGGGGGAGTGAAACAGTTCGGGGAACTGTTTCAGCCCGAGCCTAGAAATAAAAAAAGCGAGGTTAAAGGTTGGAGATACGATTTGCCAAGCAAATCTCAGCAATTCGTGTTTCACACTCCAAATCTGACCTCTACGAAATGGTGCGAACAAAGTTCGCTCTATCTCCAGTACCCAAAGGTTCCCCAAACCTTTTGATGCGAACTGAGTTCGCCTCATCTCCAACCTCAAACTGTCTCCCAGACAGTTTGAGCTACGCGGAGGTGGGAGTTCAAAAGGTCTGGGAGACCTTTTGAAGTGGGAGATCTAGGCTGACGGTAGTCAGCTCACATCGTTCAAGGTCTAGGGTTAGACTCTTTCAGCTGGTCACCTTAAAACGAAAAAGTGACCATAGTGTATCCAAGCCTGGATACTAGGAAGCAAGGTAAAAAAGGTTGGAAATAAAGACTTGTTGGCAAACTCTTATTTAATTGATCGTATTTCCCGCTCCTATGTTTTCGATACACTCCCTTATGGGGCGGTTACGAAACCAATCCGACACTTAAATAATAATCCGCTTTTAGACGATTTTTCTAAGCGGCGGGACTTAGACTGGCTTAGGGGAACGATTGCTTGTGACATATAGACCAACTCCATTTCTATTTGATAGGAATAGTCTACCAAATGGGACGGAGCGTGAACAGATACCTGGTTATAGGGCGGTTACACAGATACCTGGTTATAGGGCGGTTACGTTACAGTTTCCCCTCCATCATAAAAACCCCCTCGGTCTTCCGAGGGGGTTTTCCCATTCTGTCAGATGGGGATTAGCGGTTGTCTTCCTTGCGTGGAAGGCCAAGTACTGCCAGGCTTGCCAGAATCATGGCAATCGCTAGGCTGAGGATAGCACTTGAATCCGCTTGGCCGGTAGCTGGCAAGCTGCTGCTTGCTTGTACCTTAGCTGCTTTCACTTGGGCTGTCGCCGCATTCGCGCGAGCTGTCTCAAGGACAGCCAACACTGCGTCTATGCTTTGAGCAGACTGGATGGCATTGATATAGGTCTGTTTCTCAGCTGCACTCAAGTGTGGCAACTGGTTGATGGCATCAATAGCTGTCTTCTTCGCATCCGCCAAGGCTTGGGTTGCTGCTTGAGCGGCCGCTGCCTGGGCATCCAAGCGACGAGCTTCTTCCACAAGGGCAGAAACTGCCGCAAGATCAGCCGCTGCTGCGAGGCGGTCTAACAAGGCTGCCTTATCGGCCGCAGACAGGTGAGCCAAGCCTTGAATCACTTCCTTAGCTGCCGCCTTCGCTGCGTCTAGGGTCAACTGAGCCAGTTGTTTCGCCGCATTGAGGCTACGCGCTTCGTCCACAATGGCTGCCACTGCGTCCACATCAGCTGCGGCGTCAATACGGGCCGCGAAGGCTGCCTTCTCATCAGCTGTCAAGTAAGCAAGGGCATTGACCTCTTCCTTGGCAAGAGCCTTAACATCGATAGTTGGCAATTCGGTGTTTGTACCGCCACCGTTTGAAGTGCCGCCAGTCTGACGAGAATCGTTGAGTTTACGCGCCTCATCTAGGATAGCTTGAACCGCTTCTGGTGTAGTTGCGGCGTCAATACGGGCTGCGAAGTCCGCCTTCTCACTATCTGTCAAGAGTGGAAGTTGGGCAATTTCTGTCTTAGCAGCCTGCTTGGTCGCGTCAAGCGACTGACCTGCATTGCGGGAATCGTTCAATGCACGAGCTTCATCCACGATGGCTTGAACAGCTGCTGGAGTAGTCGCTGCCTCAATACGAGCTGCGAAATCAGCCTTCTCTGCGTCGGTCAGATTTGGCAAGACAGCGATAGCCACCTGAGCAGCTTCCTTGGCCTTGGCCAATTCTTCTGCATGTTTGGCATTGAGGCTACGCGCTTCGTCCACAATGGCTGCCACTGCGTCCACATCAGCTGCGGCGTCAATGCGGGCTGCGAAGGCTGCCTTCTCATCCGCTGTCAGGTGTGGAAGCTTGTTGACTTCTTCCTTGGCCAGGGCCTTGACATCAATAGATGGAATCTCGATGGTCTCACCCTTACCATTTGAGCTGGTGGTGTCCAGACGGGAATCGTTGAGTTTACGCGCTTCATCCACCACTGCCTGTACAGCTTCTGGTGTGGTTGCGGCGTCAATCGCTTCCTTGAAGGCTGCTTTTTCTGCGTCTGTCAGAAGTGGAAGGGTATCAACTTCTGCTTTAGCTGCCGCCTTCAACTCCTCTAGGGTCTTATCACCATTGCGTGAATCGTTCAATGCACGAGCCTCATCCACTACTGCTTGTACAGCTGAGATAGTGGTTGCGGCGTCAACTGCTGCCTTAGCTGCTGCTTTTTCTTCCGCAGTCAGGTTTGGAAGAGCGTCAATCGCTTCCTTAGCCGCTGTCTTAGCCTTAAGCAGGTCTTCTGCACGTTGGTCGTTCAGTGCGCGAGCTTTATCCAATTCAGCCTGAACAGCTTCTGGGGTGGTTGCCGCATTGACTGCGTCGATAGCTGCTTGCTTCTCAGCGTCGGTCAAGTTCGGAAGAGCATTGATTTCGGCAATGGCTGCCTGTTTCACTTCTTCAAGTGGCTTGTCGGCGTTACGTGAATCGTTGAGGGCACGGGCTTCATCCACTACTGCAGTCACAGCTGGAATGGTCGTTGCGGCATCGACTGCTGCCACGAAGGCTGCTTTTTCTTCCGCGGTCAAGTTTGGAAGGGCATTGATGACTGCCTTGGCGTCGGCCTGAGCCTGAGCCAACTCAGCTGCACGTTGGTCATTGAGACTGCGTGCTTCGTCCACAATGGCTGCCACTGCGTCCACATCAGCCGCGGCGTCAATCGCGAGCAGGTAAGCTGCTTTTTCAGCTGGAGTCAGGTGTGGAAGCTTGTTGACTTCTTCCTTGGCAAGGGCCTTGACATCAATAGATGGAATCTCGATGGTTTCACCCTTACCATTTGAGCTGGTGGTGTCCAGACGGGAATCGTTGAGTTTGCGCGCTTCATCCACCACTGCCTGAACAGCTTCTGGGGTGGTTGCGGCGTCAATCGCCTCCTTGAAGGCTACTTTTTCTGCGTCTGTCAGAAGTGGAAGAGTATCAACTTCTGCTTTAGCTGCCGCTTTCAACTCCTCTAGGGTCTTATCACCATTGCGTGAATCGTTCAATGCACGAGCTGCGTCGACAATTGCGTCAATAGCTGGCTTGTCTGCCGCCTTGTCGATAGCGTCCTTAGCCGCTGCTTTTTCTTCCGCTGTCAAGTTTGGAAGAGCGTCAATCGCTTCTTTAGCTGCAGTCTTAGCCTTAAGCAGGTCTTCCGCACGAGCGTCGTTCAGCGCACGAGCTGCGTCTAGAATCTGAGCAACTTCCTCTGGTGTCGTTGCCGCAT
>CAMBAD010000022.1 GCA_945864085.1 uncultured Streptococcus sp. | reverse complement strand
GCTCGCTTGACTGTAGCCAAAGACTTAGCACCAGCTGAACTTGAAAAAGTTGCCCTTGCAGACGAAAAAGTCCAAGCTGAAATCGCTGGTCAAACAGTGGTGAAGGTGATTGCAGTTGTAAACAAACTCGTGAATATTGTTGTGAAGTAAGGAATTCCTTGCAGGCCAAGCTATGAAAAAACATTCGACCAATTATTATAATGCCTTTCTTGCTGTGGCGGAAGATTGTCCTGTAAAAATGGCAGAAATTCCGCCCCTGAAAGAACCGCGGTCTGCAGTCCGCATTCAGTATGACCTGCTGAAAGATAGCCCTTATCAATATACCTCAGACCAGATTATCTACGAGTCCAATGGAGCCCGCAGAGGCATTCCTGAGGAAGAATTTTTCTCCAAGGGGCAGGCTTGTATGCGTAGTTCGGCTCTCAGCAAGCGGTATGGCTGGGGAATTCACTTTGATGAGGAGGGAAAACTGGCCCTCTACCCCCGAGAGTCTAGGGAATACCAGGCTTTTGAAAAAGATGAGACCTTGACCCAAATCCGCGGAATGCGGTCGCGTAGAAAGCGCGGGCAATGACACTTGTCAAGGTATCTATGCCTTTAGATAAATCGGTGAACATCATCCTGAACGAAACGATTTCCGTATTGGAGGTCGTTTTTTGGTGTTTCAGGCCTTGCTGTTCTACTCCTAAAAAAAAATTAATTTTTTGCGGTAAAAGACTTGACAACCGATATATATATATATATATAATGGATGTATATCCATAAACTATTCAGTAATAGATTAGTGAGATTGTAGTATTTTCTGTTAGTGGCTAGTAGAAAATACGGATAAAAAAAGGAAAGGTGACATATATGTCAAATAAAACTACTAAGTTTTCACTTAGAAAAACATCAATCGGTCTTTTGTCATTGGCCGCGATTGCAGTTGCAGGTACAGCAACTGTATCAGCTGCTGAGGTTGAAGTTGCTAATGTTACAGCACACGGTACTGGTGTTACAGCTGATCCGATTTCAACATTCAACTTGAATACAGGTGAATTGACTGCGAAAGGTTCAAGTGTATTGAACTCTGACTACAAACCAGCCTTGGACCCAAGTACAGTAGATATCCATGTTAGCGGTGAGGGTGCAACAGCAGAAGCACTTCCAGAAGTGAAACTCGCCTTTGATAATGGTGAGCCATATGTATACGCTACAGGAACTGGTGTAACAGCTTCAGCAGAACTTCCAGCTTTGGATCCGAGCACAGTTGACATCCACGTTAACGGTGAAGGGGTGACAGCGCCAGCCTTGGATGAAGTTAAGTTTGGTTTGGACGAAAACGGCCTGTACTTCACTAACGTACCAACAGAGGCGCCAACAGCAGAAGCGCTTCCAGAAGTAACAGTTGGTGGTAAGGACGGTGACTACTACCTTTATGCAAAAGGTGAAAGCGTAACAGCACCAGAACTTCCAGTAGCAGAATTGCCAGAGTTGGTAACAGCAAAAGGTGAAAGCGTAACAGCACCAGCGTTTCCAGTAGCAGAATTGCCAGAGTTGGTAACAGCAAAGGGTGACAGCGTAACAGCGCCAGCACTTCCAACAGTTGACCCAGCTTCGCTTAAAGTTACTCCAGAAGCTAACAAAGCACCAGTAGCAAAAGCGCCTGTAGCAGCTTCAACTGCAGCGACAAAAGCAACTCTTCCAGTAACTGGTCAAACAGACAGCGCTGCGTTTACGATTTCAGCACTTGGTCTTCTTGGAGCAGCAGTACTTGTTGCTAAGAGAAAGAAATCTGTTAATTAAGATTATTCATTGCAAACGACTTCCGTATTGGAGGTCGTTTTTTTCATGCAAGAAATAGTAAAATATGGGATTGTTAAGAAATTGCAAGCTGTTTGTAATATTTGTTACATTTCTTTAAGCCAGCTGAAAGGATTGTCCTTTAGGATAGGTAGGGCAGAAAAAATGAAGGAATCAAGTATTATGAACAATCACATTAGTCAAAAACAATTAAAATTAGGCCTGCTTGCGGTTCTTATGGGAAGCTTTTTATGGGTAGGATCAGTGAGCGTAAGTGCTGATGAGGCTACGATTAGCGATAGTCCGACTGTGTCAGCCCTTACTAAGAAAGCAGAAGTTGCAAAAGCTCTTGCAGAGAAAATTGCTGCTGAGCAGGCTGCGGAGGCTGCAAGAGCAGCCCTGGCGACCAATATGATTTCAGAAGTGGCTGTCGAATACACCGCCAATACCTATCCAGCTGGCCAGTGTACGTGGGGCGCAAAAGAAATGGCACCTTGGGTCGGAAACTACTGGGGAAATGGCGGCGACTGGGCAGCTAGTGCTGTAGCCCTGGGATATGAGGTTGGCACAGTTCCTAAAGTTGGTGCCATTGCTGTCTGGACAGATGGTGGTTACGGTCACGTTGCCTATGTGACAGATGTTGCTGCGGATGGTCAGATTCAGGTTATGGAATCAAACTATAGTGGCGCTTATTATCCGAGCAATGTCCGCGGCTTCTTTGACCCGACCACTACCAGCGAGGGAACAGTCAGCTATATTTATCCACCGGCAGGGGTATAAATTGAATCGTACAATCAACCATAAGAGCGGAGGCGAGGTGAGTCATCGATGATGGCTTGTCTGCCCCGCTCTTTTTTTGGCTTAAAAAATCTTAATCGCGGTGATAAAAAATTTGTATTGGGAGAATAATGGGCTTCGTGGTAAGATTAGTTCCATGACAACTCTCTCTTGGTTTCTTAGAATCTCGTGTGGAGATGTTGACATGTCATCAAGGATCAGAGAAACAAGGAGGTGGAACATGGAGTATAGTACAAGAGCCATACATGGGCAGCTAGATGATAGTGGAAAAGGGGCGGTAACCTATCCGATTTATCTGTCTTCGACCTTCTTACAAGAAGAGGTAAATGAGTTTGGGGATTTCGTATACAGCCGCAGTGCTAATCCAACTCGTTCTGCCTTGGAACAGCAAATCGCTGATTTAGAGGGAGCTCGCTATGCCTTAGCAACATCTACAGGTATGGCAGCGACTGCCATCGCTTTTGAACTCTTGGAGAGTGGGGACAAGATTCTCCTGTCGGACAATGTATACGGTGGGACCTGGCAATTCGTCACAGAATTGTTTGCCTCACGGAACTTGGACTACGAGTTAGTAGCAGATTTTAATAGCTATGATTTTTCAAGGGTGGAAGACAGGGTTAAGGCGATTTTCATCGAAACCCCCACCAATCCTCTTCTGGGAGTAACGGACTTGGAAAGGGTGATTGGCGCAGCTAAGGCGGCAGGTCTCTTGGTCATTGTGGACAATACCTTTATGACCTCCTACCTTCAGAAGCCCTTGGATTTTGGGGCGGATCTGGTCGTTTATTCTGCCACCAAGTATTATGCAGGCCATTCCGATATTTTGGCAGGTCTGGTGGTGACAAACAGCGAGGCACTTTACCCTCGGATAAAGTTGGCCCACAAGCTACTGGGAGCCATTCTCAGTCCCTTTGATAGCTTCCTCTTATCACGAGGGATCAAGACCCTGGCCCTTCGCATGGAACGCCAGGAGGAAAATGCCCATGCCCTAGCCCAGTATCTGGAGACCAAGGAGGGTGTGGAGGTTTTCTATACAGGCTTGGCCAGCCATCCAGGCCATCAGCTTCAAAACAAGCAGGCCAGAGGACATGGCGGTGTGCTTTCCTTCCTCTTGTCACAAGAACTCTATGACTTGGAAGTCTTTATACAATCGCTGAAATTGTTTGGTTTTGCGGTGAGTTTAGGGGGTGTTGAGTCCTTGATCAGCCGTCCTGCCACCATGACTCACGAATCCTATAGCCCAGACTTGCAAGAGGCTATCGGTATCAAGAAAAATTTATTGCGCTTGGCGGTCGGAATCGAATCCGTCCAAGACCTACAAAATGATTTAGAACAAGCCTTTGAACAGGCAAGACGATAAGGAGATTAGATACAATGAAAAAATTAGCATTATTTGCCACTACAGCACTCGCAACCTTTGCCTTGGCAGCCTGCAGCTCATCAAGCTCCACTAGCTCATCAAGCAGTACAGACCAGACACTCTTGGCCCAAATTCAGGAAGAAGGGGTTATTCAAATCGGTACAGAAGGTACCTATGCTCCCTATTCTTACCATGACGAGACTGGCAAGTTGGTCGGCTATGATGTAGAAGTAGCTGAAGCAGTTGCTGAAAAACTCGGTGTAGAGGTTGAATTTGTTGAAACAGAATGGGATTCGATGATTGCTGGTCTGGACGCGGCACGTTTTGATACCATTGCCAACCAAGTTGGGGTGACGGATGAACGCAAGGAAAAATATGATTTTTCAACGCCTTATACCTATATCTACGGAGCCCTGATTACCAAACAAGGCAATACAGACATCACAGCCTTTTCAGACCTTGCTGGTAAGAAATCAGCCAATAGCCTGACCAGTAACTGGGCTGACCTAGCGCGTGAAAATGGTGCAGAGGTTGTCGGTGTGGATGGCTTTGCTCAGGCCATCGAACTCCTGACAGCAGGCCGAGTGGATGCGACCTTAAACGATAACCTTGTTTTCCTAGACTATATCAAGCAACACCCAGACGCTCCTATCCAAGTTGCAGCCTTGTCAGATGATGTTTCTGAGACAGCTTTCCCAGTCGTCAAGGGTGAGGAAGAATTGACCCAAGCGATTGATAAGGCCTTGGCTGAGCTCGCTAGTGAAGGAAAATTGACGGAAATTTCAAACAAATACTTTGGCGAAGATGTATCGCAAGCCAAGTAACTAGGAGAAATGATGACAGATAGAGTATGGCAATTATTGATTGATTCATTTTCGCAGATACTTGTTCCAGGATTGTTGGTGACGATTCCACTGACAATCCTGTCTTTTACCTTTGGCCTCTTGATTGCCATTGGAACAGCCTTGGTACAGGTTGCGGATATTCCTGTCCTCAAGCAGCTGGCCCGTTTCTATATTTGGGTCGTTCGGGGGACACCGCTCTTGGTTCAGCTCTACGTGATTTTCTACGGTTTGCCAAGCTTGGGGCTTGTCTTGGACGCCTTTCCGTCGGCGGTCTTGGTCTTTTCGGTCAATACAGGTGCCTACGCAGCGGAAACCATTCGGGCTTCTATTGAGTCCGTGCCCAAGGGGCAGCTGGAGGCGGGGTACTCTGTCGGGCTGAGTTTTGCCCAGACCATGCGTCGGATTATCCTTCCTCAGGCCTTCCGCGTAGCCTTTCCCCCCTTGTCCAATACCCTGATTGGCCTAGTCAAGGACACTTCTTTGGCTGCCAATATCACTGTGCTGGAGATGTTCATGGCAACCCAGCAGATTGCAGCTAGGACTTACGAGCCCTTTGCTCTCTACTGCGAGGTCGCCCTGGTCTACCTGCTCTTTTCAACCGTTTTGACCAAGCTTCAGGCCTACGGCGAGAAGAAGCTGGCTGTGTATTAGGAGGTTCAGATGATTCAAGCAAGTGGCATAGAGCTGGCCTTCAGTGGTCAGCAGGTCTTAAAAGGCATCGATGTAGAGGTCAATCCTGGGGAGGTGGTCGTCATTTTGGGCCCCTCTGGCTCAGGCAAAACCACCCTCCTTCGGTCCTTGAATTTTTTGGAAAAAGCTGACGCGGGTCAGTTGGTCTTCGGTGAGGACAGCTATGACCTGTCACAGATTTCCAATAAAGAAATCGCAGCTATCCGCAAGCGAACAGCCTTTGTCTTTCAAAACTACAATCTCTTTGCCAACAAGACTGCCTTGCAAAACGTGACGGAAGGGCTCATTGTGGCCAGAAAAGTAGCCAAGCAAGAGGCTGAAAAAATTGGCAAGGCAGCCCTAGACAAGGTTGGCTTGTCTGACAAGTATGACTTCTACCCAAGTCAGTTATCAGGCGGCCAGCAGCAGCGAGTTGGAATTGCCAGAGCCATCGCCACCAATCCAGAGGTGATTTATTTTGACGAACCAACCTCGGCCTTGGACCCCGAACTAATCGGTGAAGTCTTGGCAGTCATGATTCAGCTGGCCAAGGAAGGCATGACCATGGTCATCGTGACCCATGAAATGGGCTTCGCGCGTGCAGTGGCAGACCGAGTGATTTTTATGGATGGCGGCCAGATTATCGAAGAAGGCCGACCAGAAGACATTTTTGACCAACCAAAAGAAGAACGAACCAAGCAATTCCTGGCTCGCATTCAGAAAGAAAATGTCAATCAATAACCCCAAAACACTGGCAACCGCCAGTGTTTTTGTCATGCCTGAGTGAAAAAGATAGAAAAGCCGAAATATTTAGCCTATCAGCAGATAATCTCTTGACAATATACTTTTTTTTTTTAGTATAATTCTATACTGTGCTTATTTGCTGTCAAAGCCTATCAGCACTAAAATACATTATTTTATCATGGAGGATATAGGATGAAATACAGAAAAGATAACTGTTCCAGACAGTTAGGGAAGTGGACTAGGCTAGGGGTCAGTCTTGCGGCCATCACTGTTTTGGGAGGAGTTGCAGTCCCAGAAGGGCTAGATCAGCTACAGCCCCTCATTGTTCAAGCGGAGGAGCAGGCTAGTCGGAGTTTGACAGTATATTATCGCCTAAAAACAGGTGAAAATCTTGGTGATGGGGAAAGGTTGCAGGAAGTTACCTATCAGTTGAAACCAGGTGAGACTATTGACATCAGTCAGGCCTATCCAGACTATCAATTTGTGAGTTCAGAATCAGGTCAGACGGTCTACCATTACGATGACCTGAATGCCACCTTTGCAATCCATGATGTTGTCACCTATCAACGAAAGGACTACAAACCACTTTCTGATACTCTGCCAGCCCTAAATTATACTGTCCGCTATGTAGTCGAAACAGAAACGGGTCTACAGGATATTGCTGATCCAAAAACTCAGGAATTAAAAGGAGGGAGTTTTGAGTTTGTCAGTGGTCCAGAAATAGATGGTTACTATCGGTTAACAACTATTAGCGAGTTAATCCGTTATGAGGACATTCAGTCAGAACAGAAGGAAGTACTGATTTACTACAAGCCCATAGAGGCAGCCCCTTTGACCTATCAGGTGACACTTATCCATGCGGTAACAGGTCAGGTTTTAGAGACTTCCCAAAAGGAGATTATTGAAGGTAGGAGTCAAGACCTGACAACTTTCATTCCAGAAGGCTATACCAGAGCGAGATATGGTGCTGGTAATCTAACCTATGATGAAGTCAAGGCTGGTAAGACCGGTGTCACCATTCTCTGTGTTCCCTTTACAGAAGAGGCGATTGGAGTACCGGTTGAGTATAGAACACAGGCCGGGGTAATTGAAGAGACCTATCTGACCGTTAGTCCAGGAGAGAATCTAGTTGTCAAGGCCAAGGAAATTGCTGGTTATGAACTGGTACCAGGGACTGCCAGTGAGCGGACTATTCCATATAATTATGCAAAAAATTCTAAGTTGCTCAAAGGAATAGTGGTGGATGCTCTGATGTTCCAATATCAAAAGATTGGGACTGGGGTGAAGCATGATATTAATTTTCCTATCCATAAAATGACAGAGGCAGAATCCAAAGCCTTTTATGAACAGCAGGTTTTGTTGTACGAAACCCTGCATAAAGCTAGTCAATTGGATAGTAGCTTATATACAGAAGAATCTCAAGAAATATTTGCAGAACTGTTTTCTTATTTAGACTTATATCATAGTAGCTGGACAGATAGTTCAATGAAATTGGAGATTGTCTCAGAGATTGAGAGTCTTGCTCCTCCAATCCATTCATTTAATCTCTTTCGTAAGGATATAAAAAGAATAGAAAACGGCATAGCTGCCCTTGTTTTGAAAAACAAGGGGAATGCTGAGCAACCAACCCCACCAAGCACAAGCGGTGAAACTGCTAGCCCCGTGCAACCAGGCGGCGGAAGCACTACAGACACACCAAGCAAGCCAACCCCACCAAGCACAGGTGGTGAAACAAGTGTGCCAAGCGAACCAACTGCACCAGTATTTCCAAGTGACACACATGGAAGCGACTCAAGTAATCAAGTGACAGACAAGTCGACGACCAATTCTTCCTCAGGTCAGGGAACAGGAGGTTCAGGAGCAGTTCTAACAAATAAGACAAGCAAGGCAACTGATGTAGCAAGTGATCCAATCTTACAAACAAAGAAAACAGTCTCAGAAACTCAACCCCCTAGCAATCAAACCAAGACATCAGAGACCCAAAAAGCTCTTCCAGCTACTGGCGAAGCACATCCTTCATTTAGCTTGGTCGGTTTAGGCCTGGTTGGTTTATCTAGCCTTCTGATTTCACGACGCAGGACTGATAGGTCATCTCAGTAGTCTGGCTTAGAAGGTCACGAAAATGGATGAAAATTGCAAATTGAACCAATTTCCTAACTTGCTCACAGCATACGAGGCTAGTTGAAGCTGGAAATAACCCCAAAACACTGGCAGCCGCCAGTGTTTTTGTCATGCCTGAGTGAAAAAGACAGAAAAGCCTTTACAATTAGCAGAGGAATAGATATAATAAAACAAAGAAAACGTTTGCACAAATCATGCGATTTGCTAGCAGAATAAACATAGGGAGGAGGAAGTGCATGACAACATTAGCAGATGTGGCCAGGTTAGCCAATGTGTCTAAAATGACCGTCTCGCGTGTTATCAATCACCCAGAGCAGGTCACACAGGAATTGCGAACACTGGTGATGGCTGCGATGGAAGAGTTGAATTACAAACCCAATGTGGCCGCTAAAGCCTTGGCACAGCAGAGAACCTTGATTGTCCAAGTGGTTATTTTAGAAAAGATGGATGTGGTTGAGCCGTACTATATCGACCTTTTGGCAGGTATCGCAGATGAGCTAAATCATCGCAATTACACCCTGCAATTAGTGACAAATCCCGACTTGGTAACGGACCAATGCGACGGTTATATTGTAACAGGGGCTCGGAAATCAGACTATGCTTGGTTGAAAGGCCTGGGGAAGCCCTTGGTTTTGTTCGGGGAGAACCAAGAGGGGCTTCCATTTGTTGATTCGGACAATTACCTGGCAACCAAGTCAGCAACAGAGTTTGCCTTGTCCAAAGGCTATGAACAGATTGTGTTTATAGGAATCGATTTGTTGGAAGCCTTTGAAATAGCTAGGGAGGAGGGCTATAAAGCTGCGATGGAGGGGCGGGAAATCCATTTGCACCGCCTGGAGAATCGCTCCCGCGTAGCAGAAGCCTTTGTCAGACAGCTTCCTCCTCTCTCTCCTAAAACCTGTTTTATTTGTGCCTCGGATCGGTTAGCTCTGGGCATTACACGAGGCCTGAATATTTTGGGCAAATCCATCCCAGATGATGTAGGCATAATCGGCTTCGATGGATTTTTCCTCGATCGGATGTCCAGACCAGCCCTTACGACCATGAAACAGCCCATTCGTCAAATGGGGGCTTTAAGTGTCAAGCGCCTAATGACCATATTGGACGGAAAAACCTTGGCCAAGCAAGGACATTATTGCCAGGCTACCTTGATTGAACGTGAGACTACACCCCAGTAGTCTCTTTTTTGTAGAGCAAGCGAAATCATAGAGGCTGGTTATCAGCTAGCTGAGGGAAGCCATGAAGGTTTTCGGCCTGTACGGCATGGCCACTTTTGCTCACCATTGCGCCTTCATTTCACCCCAGTTATTGGGTATTTTCAATGGGTTTTTACTAAAATAAACTGAGAAAACTTGTTACCGATAACAAAAAAGAAAACGTTTGCAAAGATTGTGGAATAGTATATACTGGTGATAATACTTATCAACTCAACAAGATGGAGGAGTTTATGAAAAAGAAATTCGTTCACGATATGAAACGAACAAGGACAGTAGAGAAGAAACAGATTTTTGGCATTCGCAAGCTAAATGTCGGAGTTGCTTCTGTCGGAATCGCGGCTGCCCTCTTTTTAAGTGGAGTAGGCCATGTAGTCCAGGCAGAGGAGGTAAGCGGTTCAGCTGACACAGCCCCAGTCATTCTTTCCGAACAGACAGGAAGTGCGGAGGCCGTTTCCCCTCTTCCTAACGCAGAGGCTGTTGCTGCGACCAATGAAGTGCCCGCTGCTACGACCAATGAAGCGCCCGCTGCAGAAAGCACCTCAAATGCAACAGCTGCCACAGAAGCCCCGATTGAAGATGGCAGCATTCGTCTGCACTTTGAAACGGTAGATAATACCGCCCCAGAGAGCCAAGGTTTGTGGACCTGGGGAGGAGTTGAAGATCCATCAAATGGAAGCCAATGGCCGCATGATACGGTGAATTTCTCGGCTGACCAGGTTGATGACTATGGGCACTATGTTGACATTAAAAAGTCTGAAACACCTGGAGCCATCGGTTACCTCCTGCTTAAGGATGGAAAAAAAGTCACAGAAAACGACCAGAAGATAGAACTCCTCGTCCCAGAACAAAATGAAGCTTGGATTGCTAGTGATTACAGCGTTTCTAGCTACGAGCCGCTCAAAGATGAAAACACCATCCGCATCAACTACCTGCGCGATGATAACAACTATGAAGGCTGGGGTGTTTGGACTTGGGGAGATACGACCGAGCCAAGCAAGAATTGGCCTCACGATGCCCTTGATTTTACCAACCAAGGAAAGTATGGCCGTTATGTGGATGTTCCTCTGTCTAAGGCCCTCAATTCCCGTCTGGAGTTTCTTTTAGTTAATCAAAACACCAGTCAACAGACTGTCAATCTTGCTTTTGGAAATCGGACAAAGCATAGTCAGATTTTCCTGCGCAATGATGACACCACTATCTATACCAACCCTTACTATGTAGAGGAAAAAACAGAGTTAGATACCAGTAAAGCTGAAGCTGGGAAAGAAAATATCCAGTTGACTGCACAAGTCAAGCAAGCCTTTCACTACAACGAAAGCGGGCTTTTGACGGTCAATGTAACCAATCCGACCAATGTACCGATTGTGAAAATGGAGGTAGATACCACACAACTGGGTGGCGGTATCGTTCCTATCTCTCCAGAATTGAACCGCGTGACAATCAATGCCACCTCAGCCATCCAACCGGGTCAATACACCTTGCCAGTCAAGGCCTACGATAAGAACAATGGCTACTATGAAACCCAGGTACAAGTAACCATCACGGATCGGAATAAGCAGGCTGGTGAGAAAGACTGGGATGAGCAAGTCATCTACTTTATGGTCACCGACCGCTTCTATAATGGCAATACCAGCAATGACAATCCTTATAACATGGACTATGCAGGTGCCGCAAACCAGAGAGGTGTCTATCGTGGCGGTGACTTCAAGGGTGTGACCCAAAAACTTGATTATCTCAAGGAATTGGGTGTCAGCGCCATTTGGGTGACTCCGATTGTAGAAAATATTTCCGCTGACGCGGGCAACCCAACAAACGGTGAATACTATGCCTACCATGGGTACTGGGCTAAAGACTTTAATCAGCTCAATCCTCACTTGGGAACCATGGAGGAGTTCCATGAGTTGATTGACCAAGCCGCTGAACGTGGCATCAACATCATTGTGGATGTGGTTCTCAACCACGCTGGTTATGGCACCCAAGATACCTTTGGCAATATGGTGCGCAGCAAGGAAGAAGACAAGAAGGGTGACGACCAGCTTGGTTCCCTAGCAGACTTGCCGGACTTCAAGACCGAAAACCATGAGGTTCGTCGTCAGTTGGTAGACTGGCAGACAGCTTGGCTTCAAAAATCAAAAACGCAGAAGGGGAATTCCATCTACGCCTTCCGCGTGGATACAGTGAAGCACGTTGATGATACAACCTGGCAGCACTTCAAGAATGAACTGGTAGACAAGGACCCAGATTTCCACTTGATTGGTGAAACTTGGGATGCCAATTACAAGGACAACAAGGGTGACTTGGGCATTGGAACCATGGACAGCTTGCTGGACTTTGGCTTCAAGTCGATTGCCAAACAGCTTGTCAATGGCCAGATGCGGGCAGCTAATGATGAGCTGACTGCTCGCGGTCAGGTTCTGACTAGCTCGGCTTCCCTAGGACAATTTTTGGGTAGCCATGACGAGGATGGCTTCCTATACAGTCTGGGCGGAGCGTCTGTTGCAGGCAATCTTGACAAATTAAAACTTGCAGCCACCATGCTGTTGACAGCCAAGGGGCAGCCGGTTATCTACTACGGTGAGGAACTGGGTCAATCAGGTAAAAATAATTGGCCTCAATACGATAACCGATATGACTTTGCTTGGTCGCAGGTAGAAAACAGCGATGTGCACAAGCATTATCAAAAACTGCTGCAATTCCGCAAGGACAATTCCCTTCTCTTAGCGCGTGGAGATAATGCGACGCTGGCAGGTCAAGACCATCAGGGCTGGCTCTTGTCTAAACGAACCTATGAAAATGACAGCGCCTATATCCTCTATTCGCGTAATGCGGACAAGCGGGAAATCCACTTAGAGGTGTCGGACGCTGCAACGGTTCTGAGAGATTATTACAGTGGCAGAGAGTATCAGGCGACCCAGAAAGATGGCAAGTGGATAATCAGTCTGGAAGCGCCAAGCTTGTCAGAGGGCGGTACCATGCTCTTCAAGGCAAGCCAGGGAAGTATTTTAGGTGCGGAGTCACCGATTCAAGCGGAAAAGCCAATCGAACAAGGCTACTTCCGTCTGCACTTCAAATCTCTACCATCTGATGCCGTTGGCAATCTAGGTCTTTGGCTTTGGGATGATGTGGAAACACCATCTGAAAAAGCAGGCAAGTGGCCGACAGGTGCCCTCAGCTTCTCGCAAGCGGGTCAAGATGACTACGGCTACTATATGGACATCAAGATGTCGGATGGTTTCCGTGATCAGATTAGCTTCTTGATTAACAATACCGAAGGCAAAAATCTAACAGAGAACAAGCATATCGAAGTTCTCAGTCAAGAGATGAATGAAGCTTGGGTAGACAAGGATTTCAACATCCATAGCTACCGTCTTTTGGAAGCAGGCATGATCCGTGTCAACTATTTCCGCACAGACGGAAATTATGATAGAAAGGGTCTTTGGGTCTGGGGAGATGTTCAAACACCATCAGATACAATTGGCAGCTGGCCAGATGGTGTCAACTTTGAAGCGGTCGGACAAAAAGGGCGCTATGTTGATATTGCCCTCAAGGATCTCCCTCAAAGTCTTGGTTTCCTGTTGGTAGACGAAAGCAAGACCAATGACGATGCCAAGATTCAGCCAAATAACTATATCTTTACCGAATTGAAAAAACACAGCCAAATCTTCCTGAAGGATAATGACCCAACCATTTATACCAACCCTTACTTTGTCAATAGTGTGCGATTGAATGGCGCACAACATACAGGAGTAGACCGGTTGGAAGGGAATTTCACAACCCTAGAGGGAGCAGATGAAGCAAGCATCCGCGAGAAATTACAGGTGACAGACAAGGATGGTCAACCTGTGACAATCACCGGTATCACGCTGGATGCTGCTGGTAAAAAAGTCCTCATCCAAGGGAATTTTGACCCAGCCAAGGCCAACTACACAGTGCGGTATGGCAGCGACGCCTTCACAACTCACATGAGCTGGCAGCTCAAGGACAGCATCTACAAGTATGAGGGTGAACTAGGTGCCCGCGTCAAAGAAAATGGCAGCAAGGTTGCCATGACCCTCTGGTCACCAAGCGCAGATGCCGTGTCTGTTGTGGTTTACGACAAGGACGACCAAAGCATCGAACGTGGCCGAGTAAGTATGGTCAAGGGGGACAAGGGAGAATGGAATCTTGAGCTGACTCAAAGCTCTATTGCAGGAATTAGCGATTTCCGAGGTTACTACTACCATTACGAAATTAGTCGAGGCGGTCAGACTGTGCTGGTGTTGGATCCGTATGCCAAATCTCTGGCAGAGTGGAATAGCGACTTGGCAACCACTAGCCCAGCTTACAAGGTGGCTAAGGCTGCCTTCGTAGACACCAAGGAGGTTGGTCCGAGCGATTTAGGCTTTGCGGATATTCCAAACTTCAAGCAACGCGAAGATGCCATCATCTACGAGGCACATGTTCGTGACTTTACTTCTGATCCTGCCATCGCTGGGGAACTCAAGGCACAGTTTGGGACCTTTGCTTCCTTTGTTGAACGCCTAGATTACCTTCAAAAATTGGGGGTTACCCACATTCAACTCCTGCCAGTCATGAGCTACTATTATGTCAATGAGCTGAAGAATGGAGAACGTCTGACAGACTATGCTTCCAGCAACAGTAATTATAACTGGGGCTATGACCCGCAGAGTTACTTTGCCCTGACAGGAATGTATTCGACAGATCCGACAGACCCACTAAAACGCATTGAAGAATTTAAAAATCTGGTCAATGAAATCCACAAGCGTGGCATGGGTGTTATTCTGGATGTGGTCTATAACCATACAGCTAAGACCCACCTCTTTGAGGATTTAGAGCCAAACTATTATCACTTCATGGAAGCAGACGGAACTGCTAAGACCAGTTTTGGTGGTGGTCGTCTTGGCACCACCCATTATATGAGCCGTCGGGTGATGGTAGATTCCATCAAGTACTTGGTGGACGAGTTTAAGGTGGATGGATTCCGCTTTGATATGATGGGAGATCATGATGCTGCTAGTGTGGCGGAAGCCTTTGCGGCGGCTAAGGCACTCAATCCAAACATTATTATGCTGGGAGAAGGCTGGCGCACCTTTACAGGGGATACCAATCAGCCAGTAGCAGCCGCTGACCAAGACTGGATGAAGTCAACAGATACAGTAGCGGTCTTCTCAGATGATATTCGCAATACTCTCAAATCAGGTTATCCAAATGAAGGTCAACCAGCCTTCCTGACTACCGGAGCGAAAAATATCTGGGGACTCTTTAACAATATCAAGGCGCAACCGGGCAACTTTGTCGCGGATGATCCGGGTGATGTCATCCAGTATATTGCAGCGCATGATAACTTGACCCTCTTTGACATCATCGCCCAATCGATCAAGAAAGATCCATCCAAAGAGGAGAACTACAAAGAAATTCACCAACGCTTGCGTCTGGGCAATCTCTTGGTGCTGACCTCTCAAGGAACCCCATTCATCCATTCTGGACAAGAATATGGACGAACCAAGCAATTCCGTCATCCGGATTACCAAGGGCCGGTAACAGAGGATAAGGTGCCAAATAAATCTCATCTGTTGACCGATGCGGACGGTCGCCCATTTGATTACCCATACTACATCCATGATTCCTACGATTCAAGCGATGCAGTTAACAAGTTTGATTGGACCAAGGCGACAGATAGCGAACGCTACCCAGAAAATACACGCAGCCAAGCCTATACAAGAGGTCTAATTGAGCTGAGAAGATCAACAGACGCCTTTAGTTTAGGTAGTAAGGCGGAAGTGGATGCTAAAGTAAGTCTTATCAGCCAACCAGGAAAAGATGGCATTGGAGAGCAAGATTTAGTGATCGCTTACCAAACCATCTCTTCAAACGGTGTGCGCTACGCAGTCTTTGTCAACGCTGATAGCCGCGAACGTAGTTTTGTACTGCCAGAACATCTGAGAGATTTGGCTCAGGCAGAGGTTCTGGTTGACAATCAGATGGCAGGTATCAAGGCCTTGACCAACCCTTCAGGGGTAAGAATTTCAGCAGATCGGATTACCCTAGATCCGCTGACAGCGACTGTTCTTCGTCTGGGCAAGGAAATCATCACTGAAGTTCCTAAAGATGCCCCAACCGCTGAGGAACTTCCAGCGCTAGACTTTACCACTCAAGAGCGTGTAGAGCGTCAGGTTCTAAACTTCGTAGAAGAAGAACAAGAAGATGCAGATTTGCCGCTTGGTCAGACCAAAGTTCTTCGGGAAGGTCAGGCAGGCCAAATCGTCAAGGTTTACCGCGATGTTCTTGTAGCTGGTCAGGTGGTTGCGACAGAATTGGTATCCGAAGAGCGCACAGACGCCGTCAACCGCTTGGTTGCCAAGGGCAGCCTTGTGACTCAGGTTCCAGACAACGCCCCAACCGCTGAAGAACTCCCAGCGCTAGACTTTACCACTCAAGAGCGTGTAGAGCATGAGGTTCTAAACTTCGTAGAAGAAGAACAAGAAGACGCAGATTTGCCGCTCGGTCAGACCAAAGTTCTTCGGGAAGGTCAGACAGGGCAAATCGTCAAGGTTTACCGCGATGTTCTTGTAGCTGGTCAGGTAGTTGCGACAGAAATGGTATCCGAAGAGCGCACAGACGCCGTCAACCGCTTGGTTGCTAAGGGCAGTCTTGTGACTCAGGTTCCAGACAACGCCCCAACAGCCGAGGAACTTCCAGCGCTAGACTTCCAAGTGAAGGAACGGGTTGAAACTGAACCTGTGACCCTAACAGAAGGGCCTGATGCAGGCAAAACTGCGACCCTAGTTCGGACTTATGAAGATGTCTGGGTTCAGGGGCAACGGGTATCAACCACATTGTTATCAGAAGAATTGGTTACACCAGATATTCGCGTGACTGTCAAGGGAGATGTAGTAGAAGGTATCATTTGGGAAGTATTGGACCAAAACCATAGCCTTCCAACCCTAGACTTCCTAGTACAAGAGCGTACAGAGGAAGAGGAATTCCCTATCGAAGAAGAAATTCGCTATGATGAAACCCTAGCTTTGGGTCAATCCTATGTCCTTCAAAAAGGTCAGGCAGGCAAAAAAGTCCTTGTCTACCAAGATGTGGTGATTGATGGCAAGGTTGTCGCTACTAACCTACTATCTGAAACGACTGTAGATGGTCAATACCGTGTCGTGGTGAAGGGTAGCCTGGCAGCTAAGAAAGAAGAGGTGAAACCAAGTCTCTCGCCTTCACCAATTCAAGCTCCAGTTCAACCAGAGAGAGCTGCAAGTAAGCCCACCTTACCAGCTACAGGAGAAGAGGAAAGCAAGCTAGCACTTCTTGGTATCGGCTTAGCTGGTCTCGGATTAACCCTAGTCGCTCAAGGAAGAAAGAAGAAGTCTGAAGAGTAAGAACCTACATGCACAGTTCTGCGCTTCCGTCTAAGTCTCTCGCTATCTTCAGCAGGCCTTGTCAGTTTACTCAGCAAAAAGGCTGAAGAGCAAGCGTTATGTTAACCAAAAACGAATGATGGTATACAGTGAAAAGAAGCTGTTTATCCGTCATTCGTTTTTTATACTCTTTGCCTTTTGATTCCCAGCGTGGGTCAAAGGGAGAACTTACAGCTTCCATAGGCACGTATCAGGGTTCTTGTTAACTTGCCCTCTGCTTCCAACCTCCTTTTTCAACTATTGGAGTTGTGTTGCATTCCAAAAGCAGTTGAGAATGACTGTCTCGACTGCTTTTATGTGTTCATGTAGGGATTGTTTCTGCGACAGTCCAAAAGTGAACAGTCTCCTGTGTAATTCTTGGTCTTTTTGTTTGCGCTTTCAAACTTTATAATGAACATATAGAAAAAATCAATTCAAAAAAGGAGAAATGAGAAATGGATTTTCTAAATGTTCCTCTTAACTGGTTCTCACAGAATATCTTGCAGAACCCAGCTTTCTTCGTAGGTCTCTTGGTCTTGGTCGGCTATGCCCTCCTCAAAAAACCTGCGCATGATGTCTTTGCAGGCTTCATCAAAGCCACCGTTGGCTACATGATTTTGAACGTAGCAGCTGGTGGTTTGGTAACGACCTTCCGTCCCATCTTGGCAGCCCTGAACCACAAGTTCCAAATTGATGCAGCAGTTATCGACCCTTACTTCGGTCTGGCAGCAGCAAATGGTAAGATTGCGGAAGACTTCCCTGATTTCGTAGCGGCAGCAACGACAGCCCTATTGATTGGTTTTGGTGTCAATATTCTCCTTGTTGCTCTTCGTAAAGTAACAAAAATTCGGACCTTGTTCATCACTGGTCACATCATGGTCCAACAAGCAACAACGATTTCTTTGATGGTTCTCTTCCTGATTCCAGCTCTTCGTAACCAATTCGGAACAGCGGCTATCGGTATCATCTGTGGAATCTACTGGGCAGTCAGCTCAAACATGACTGTGGAGGCAACTCAACGCTTGACAGGCGGTGGTGGATTTGCCATCGGTCACCAGCAACAATTCGCCATCTGGTTTGTAGATAAGATTGCTCCAAAACTTGGTAAAAAAGAAGACAATCTTGATAACCTGAAGTTACCTAGCTTCCTCAACATTTTCCATGACACAGTCGTTGCTTCTGCAACCTTGATGTTGGTCTTCTTCGGTGCTATTTTGTTCATCTTGGGTCCAGAAATCATGGCCAACCCTGAAGTTATCACTTCGGGTACGCCATACAACCCAGCTAAGCAAGCCTTCTTCATGTACGTTGTACAAACTGCCTTCACCTTCTCTGTTTACCTCTTCATCTTGATGCAGGGTGTGCGGATGTTCGTTGCAGAATTGACAAACGCCTTCCAAGGGATTTCAAGCAAACTGCTTCCAGGTTCCTTCCCAGCGGTGGACGTTGCAGCTTCTTACGGTTTCGGTTCATCTAACGCAGTGCTGTCAGGATTTGCCTTCGGTCTGGTTGGCCAGCTGATTACCATCGTTCTCTTGATTGTCTTCAAGAGTCCAATCCTCATCATCACAGGTTTCGTTCCAGTATTCTTCGACAACGCTGCGATTGCAGTCTATGCAGATAAACGCGGTGGCTGGAAAGCAGCAGCGATTCTATCCTTCATCTCAGGTGTTCTGCAAGTTGCCCTTGGTGCAGTCTGCGTTGGCTTGCTTGAATTGAGCGGTGGTTACCATGGAAACATTGACTTTGAAATCCCATGGTTGCCATTCGGCTACGCCTTCAAGTACCTAGGTGTTATCGGTTACGTTGCAGTCTGCCTCTTCTTGTTGGCAATCCCTCAACTTCAATTTGCAAAAGCAAAGGATAAGGAAGCCTACTATCGCGGTGAGGCACAAGCAGACTAACACTCTTCAAAAATCAACAAAACTTCATTTACTACTTGGTTTATTAACAAAAACAACAAAATATATTTTATAAAAAACAGGAGAAAAGATATGGTTAAAGTATTAACAGCCTGCGGAAATGGCATGGGCTCATCTATGGTCATTAAGATGAAGGTTGAAAATGCCCTTCGTCAACTGGGTGTTACAGATTTTCAGTCAGCTTCTTGCTCAGTCGGTGAGGCAAAAGGATTGGCGGCAGGCTACGATATTGTCGTTGCTTCTAATCACTTGATTGCTGAGTTAGAAGGCCGCACAAAGGGTCACTTGGTCGGCCTTGACAACCTCATGGATGACAACGAAATCAAGACAAAACTCAGTCAGGTATTGTAATGGAATAGGGGACGGGATTTCTTCCCATCCCCTTTCACATAGGGAGGATAAGGTATGAATTTACAAAAATCATTTATGGAAAATAATTCCATCCGTTTGGGTTTGACAGCAGAGACCTGGCAGGAAGCTGTACATTTGGCAGTTGAACCCTTGATTGACAGCGGTGCAGCGACAGAAGAATACTACGACGCCATCATTGCCTCTACCGAAGAATATGGTCCCTACTATGTTCTTATGCCCGGCATGGCTATGCCGCATGCTCAGGCAGGCGTCGGTGTCTTGAAAGACTCCTTTGCCTTGATAACCTTGACAAAACCAGTAGCCTTCTCAGATGGTAAGGAAGTTTCCGTTCTCTTGACCTTGGCTGCGACCGATCCAAAGATTCACACATCCGTAGCCATTCCACAGATTATTGCCCTCTTTGAGTTGGAAAATTCCATCGAGCGTCTGGTGGCTTGTCAAAGTCCAGAAGAGGTCTTGGGCATGGTGGAGGAATCAAAAAATAGCCCGTACTTAGAAGGCTTAGACTTGGAAAGCTAGGAGGAAAGACAGATGACAAAACATATCCCAAATTTACAGGTTGCTCTGGATCATTCAGATTTGCAGGGAGCTATCAAGGCTGCTGTGTCAGTTGGCCATGAGGTTGATGTCATTGAAGCTGGCACCGTCTGCCTGCTTCAGGTGGGCAGCGAATTGGTTGAAGTGCTGCGCAGCCTCTTCCCAGAAAAAATCATCGTAGCCGACACCAAATGCGCGGACGCAGGTGGTACGGTTGCCAAAAACAATGCCGTTCGTGGGGCGGACTGGATGACCTGTATCTGTTCCGCAACCATCCCAACTATGAAAGCTGCTCTCAAGGCCATCCAAGAAGTGCGCGGTGACAAGGGAGAAATTCAGGTTGAGCTCTATGGCGACTGGACTTATGAACATGCTCAAATGTGGTTAGATGCTGGTATTTCCCAAGCGATTTACCACCAATCCCGTGACGCCCTTCTTGCCGGCGAAACTTGGGGTGAAAAAGACCTGACTAAGGTGAAAAAACTGATTGATATGGGCTTCCGTGTGTCTGTGACAGGCGGTTTAGATGTTGATACCCTCAAACTCTTTGAAGGCTTGGATGTCTTCACCTTTATCGCAGGCCGCGGTATCACCGAAGCAGCCGATCCAGCAGCTGCAGCGCGTGAATTCAAAGACGAAATCCGTCGTATCTGGGGGTAGGCCTATGGCACGACCAATCGGAATATATGAAAAGGCCACGCCCAAGCACTTTACTTGGAAGGAGCGTTTGGAGTTTGCCAAAGAACTGGGCTTTGACTTTGTAGAAATGTCGGTGGACGAAAGTGATGCCCGCTTGGCCCGTTTGGACTGGACCAAGGAAGAACGCTTGGAGCTGGTCAAGGCCATCTATGAAACAGGCGTTCGTATCCCGACCATCTGCTTCTCAGGCCACCGCCGCTATCCGCTTGGCTCCAACGATCCTGCTCTTGAAGCCAAGTCGCTGGAAACGATGAAACAGTGTATCGAACTGGCGCAGGACTTGGGTGTGCGGGTCATCCAGCTGGCTGGTTACGATGTTTACTATGAAGAAAAATCGCCTGAAACCAGAGCCCGCTTCATCAAAAACCTCCGCAAGGCCTGCGACTGGGCAGAACAGGCCCAAGTCATGCTGGCTATTGAAATCATGGATGATCCCTTCATCAACTCCATCGAGAAATATTTGGCCGTTGAAAAGGAAATCGACTCCCCCTATCTCTTTGTCTACCCAGATACAGGCAATGTCTCAGCCTGGCACAACGACCTTTGGAGCGAATTTTACCTAGGCCACCGCTCCATTGCGGCTCTTCACCTCAAGGATACCTATGCGGTGACAGAAAATTCTAAGGGTCAATTCCGCGATGTGCCATTTGGTCAGGGATGTGTAAACTGGGACCATATGTTTGATGTCTTGAAAAAGACCAATTACCAAGGGCCATTTTTGATTGAGATGTGGTCTGAAAACTGTGAAAGTGTAGAGGAAACACGGGCAGCTATCAAGGAAGCCCAAGACTTCCTCTACCCATTGATTGAGAAAGCGGGGTTACGCTAATGCCAAAAGATTTACAGGAAATGCGTCAACGAGTCTATGAAGCCAATGTGGCCCTGCCTGCTCACGGACTTGTCAAGTTCACTTGGGGAAATGTGTCAGAAGTCTGCCGTGAGTTGGGCCGCATTGTAATCAAGCCTTCTGGAGTGGATTATGAGAAACTATCTCCAGAAAATATGGTGGTGACTGACCTAGATGGCAATGTGGTGGAAGGCGACCTCAATCCTTCGTCTGACTTGGCCACCCACGTCGCCCTCTACAAGGCTTGGCCAAATGTCCATGCCGTTGTTCATACCCATTCAACGGAAGCAGTGGGCTGGGCGCAGGCTGGTCGGGATATTCCTTTTTACGGAACGACCCATGCGGACTATTTCTACGGGCCGGTGCCATGCGCCCGCTCGTTGACAGCTGAGGAAGTAAACTCGGCCTACGAAAAAGAAACGGGGGCTGTCATCATCGAGGAGTTTGAACGTCGTGGCATTGACCCGGTGGCCGTACCAGGTATCGTTGTCCGCAACCACGGTCCTTTCACCTGGGGGAAAGATCCAGCCCAAGCTGTTTACCATAGTGTGGTCTTGGAAGAAGTAGCCCGCATGAACCGCTACACCGAGCAAAATAATCCTCGGGTGGAGCCAGCTCCTAAGTACATTATGGACAAGCACTACTTGCGCAAACACGGTCCTAATGCCTATTATGGGCAGAAAGGCCTTGCCCACTAATTTGGGTGCCTTCTCTATCTTGAATGGCGTCGTTGACTGGATTTGGGTAATTGCAGTCATGCCAACATCTCGTCGCCCTGTCCTTTAAGCAAGAGAACCCCCAAAATGCGTATAAAAATAGCAGAGACTAGGTTGGGATGGTCGCCATCTTGCCTAGTCTTGTTTTTGTGGCTCTGGGCAAGAATTTTTTCGCTTTGCAGGCTTTGTAAGCCTGCCCTGCTCTTGCCTGTTTATGGGCCGTCATGGGCAATCAGTTCAACTTGGTTTGATGTTGAGGTAAAATGTGTTAAAATGAAACCGATACCAATATAAGGAGGAAAAGATGTCACTGGATAAGAGTAGTTGCGCCCTCTTGCGGTACCTAATCCGCTTGAAAAAGCCAGAAACCATTATGGCCATATCAAGGGCACTCCAACAATCTCGCCGAAAAATCTACTACCATCTGGATAAAATTAACAGCTCTCTTCCCAAGGAAGTGGAGTCCATTGAAAGCCAACCTCGAGTGGGAATCCTATTAAGTCCAGAACAAAAAGCAGCCTGTCAGGTTCTCTTGGACTCTCTGGATTCTTATAGTTACATCATGAACATGAATGAACGGATTCAGCTCATGATGATTTATATCTGTATTACAACCGAGCGAGTGACCATTGAAAAACTGATGGAATTGACAGAGGTCTCCCGCAATACGGTGTTGAATGACCTGAGTGAGATTCGCAGTCAGCTGGCTAAGGAGCAGTATAAGATGACTCTTTATGTTTCCAAGTCACAGGGCTATGACCTAAACTGCCACCCCCTCAATAAGATCCAGTACATGCACTCTCTGCTCTATAATCTTTTTGCCGAGGCCAACAAGGGTTTCCTCCAGGTTTTGGAAACAAAAGTCCTCGCCTTTCCAGGCTGCCAGCAGCTCCTTTCCATGGAAGTGACCCACTTTTTAGCAGGCCAAGTCTATCGGCTTGAAAAGGACTTAGGAAAGAAAATCAACCGGTATGAAATTGAATTTATGCTGAAGGTTCTCCCCTATCTGCTGCTCAGTTACCGAAATATGGTCTTGGATCAAGAAGAAAAAGATAGCATTATCAAAGACTTTTCCCTGATTCGTAAACGAATCGAGTACAAGATTGCCCAAAATCTCAAGCAATCCCTAGAGGATAGCTTTGCCATTGGTTTGGATGAGATTGAGGTTTCTCTGATTGCCATCTTACTGCTGTCCTACCGAAAGGACAAGGACATCCATGTAACCAGCCAAGATTTTGCTGACCTCAAGCGCGTGGTGGAGCAGTTTATCTGGCATTTTGAAGTCCACTCTTCTTTTGAGCTAGAAAACAAGGAAGAACTAGCTCAGAGTCTTCTGGCCCACTGTAAAGCCTTGCTCTTTCGGAAAACCTACGGGATTCTGTCTAAAAATCCCATGGTCAAGCAAATTCAAGATAAGTACAGCACCCTCTTTCGTATGACCAAGTTGTCGGCCCGCCTGCTAGAAGAAGAATGGAAGATTAGCCTGACCGACGAAGATATTGCCTATCTGACCATTCATCTGGGTGGAGCCTTGAGGCGCAGCGGCAGTCGCACAGAAAATAGCCGCAAGGTTTATCTGATTTGCGACGAAGGCGTAGCTGTTCAAAAATTGCTGGTCAAACAAGTCCAGCATCACTTGCCAGACAAGCTGGTTTCAGGGATTTTCACCACCGAGCAATTCAAGAGTGTGGAAGACCTCTTGGAAGTCGATTTCCTCATCTCGACCAGTGAGGCTCTGGAAACCAAGCATCCGCTCATACAGGTTCATCCCATCTTAGATTTTGACGATGTGCTGAAGTTGACTCGTTTTGCCAAGTATCGTTTTCTGGCAGATGATAAGCGCGGTTTTTCCGCCGAATTGGACAAGTTACTGGCCGCCTATATTCCAGACGGAAAGACTGCTCAGGAACTCAAACAGCGCCTGCAAAGCTTAGTAACCAACGAACTTCTGGCGAGTTTATCAGACGCAGAAGTGGAAACCGATCTTTATTAAGCCGTAAAAGTCCAAATGTGAACACAGACCTGTGTTTTATTTGGTCTTTTTTTTGTTGAGTGATGGGCATATACTAGAGGTGTATAAAACTATCGAACCATTTAAGGAGGAATGAAAATGGCTAAAGTTCAAGACATAACTAGGGAATCATGGATTCTCTCAACCTTCCCAGAGTGGGGAACTTGGCTCAACGAAGAAATCGAAGAAGAAGTCGTGCCAGAAGGCAACTTTGCCATGTGGTGGCTGGGCAACTGCGGCGTCTGGATCAAGACCCCAGGTGGTGCCAATGTGGTCATGGACCTCTGGTCATCTCGTGGAAAATCCACTAAAAAAGTAAAAGACATGGTGTGGGGCCACCAAATGGCCAACATGGCAGGTGTCCGCAAATTACAACCAAACTTGCGCGTGCAACCGATGGTCATCGATCCATTTGCCATCAATGAATTGGACTACTACCTCGTTTCCCACGTCCACAGTGACCACATGGACATCAGCACCGCAGCAGCCATCATCAACAACCCGAAACTGGACCATGTGAAATTTGTCGGCCCAGTTGAAAGTGGCGACATCTGGGAAAAATGGGGTGTGCCAGCTGACCGCATCATCCGCATCGCACCAGGCGACAGCTTTGAATTCAAAGACATCAAGGTCCACGCAGTGGAATCCTTCGACCGTACCTGCTTGGTGACATTGCCAATCGAAGGCTACGAAGAAAATGGCGGCAAATTGGCAGGCCTTCCTGTAACCGATGAACTCATGGCCCGCAAGGCAGTCAACTACGTCTTTGAAACACCGGGCGGAACTATCTATCACGGTGCAGACTCCCATTTCTCAAACTACTTTGCCAAACATGGCCGGGACTTCAATATCGACGTTGCCATCAACAACTACGGTGACAACCCAATCGGTATTCAGGACAAGATGACCTCTATCGACCTGCTCCGCATGGCCGAAAACCTGCGTGCCAAGGTCATCATCCCAGTCCACTATGACATCTGGTCTAACTTTATGGCTTCAACAGATGAGATTCTCCAACTATGGAAAATGCGGAAAGAACGCTTGCAGTATGACTTCCACCCATTCATCTGGGAAGTCGGCGGCAAGTACACCTATCCACTGGATAAAGACCGCATTGAATACCATCACCCACGCGGCTTTGACGACTGCTTCTTGGAAGATTCCAACATTCAGTTCAAGGCCTTGCTCTAATAGAACCTCCAGGGCGGGACGACAGTCCTGCCTTTTGTAAATAGTAATTAAGCAAAGACACCGTAACCGCTTTATGGTATAATAAAACCATGACTTTTAAAAAGGAGAATAAGATGTCACAACTTTCAGTAAATGCTATCCGTTTCCTTGGTATTGACGCCATCGAGAAATCCAAATCAGGCCACCCAGGTGTGGTGATGGGAGCAGCTCCGATGGCTTATAGCCTATTTACAAAGGAACTCCGTATCAACCCAGCTCAACCAAACTGGATTAACCGCGACCGCTTTATCTTGTCAGCAGGTCATGGCTCCATGCTTCTCTATGGACTGCTACACCTATCAGGTTTTGCAGATGTAACCATGGACGAAATCAAGAACTTCCGTCAGTGGGGTTCAAAAACACCAGGTCACCCAGAATTTGGTCACACAGCAGGTGTTGACGCGACAACAGGTCCTCTTGGACAGGGTATCTCAACTGCGACTGGTTTTGCCCAAGCAGAGCGCTTCCTTGCTGCCAAGTACAACCGCGACGGCTTCCCAATCTTTGACCACTACACGTACGTTATCTGTGGTGATGGCGACTTGATGGAAGGTGTGTCTGCGGAAGCAGCTTCTTACGCTGGCCTTCAAAAACTAGAAAAACTCATCGTTCTCTACGACTCAAACGACATCAACTTGGATGGTGAAACCAAGGATTCCTTCACAGAAGATGTGCGTGCCCGCTACAACGCCTACGGCTGGCACACTGATCTTGTGACAGACGGTACCGATATAGATGCTATTTTTGCTGCTATTGAAAAAGCCAAAGCAGCCGGCAAACCATCTCTCATCGAAATCAAGACTGTCATCGGTCATGGTTCTCCAAATAAACAAGGCACAAACGCTGTTCATGGAGCGCCTCTTGGTGCAGAAGAAGCAGAAGCTACTCGTAAGGCACTTGACTGGAACTACGCACCGTTTGAAATCCCAGCAGAAGTCTATGCAGATTTCAAGGAAAATGTAGCAGACCGTGGCGCAGCAGCCTACGATGCGTGGGTGAAATTGGTAGAAGACTACAAGGCAGCTTATCCAGAATTGGCAGCAGAAGTGACCGCTATCTTGGAAGGCCGTGATGTAGTTGAGGTCAAGCCAGAAGACTTCCCGGTTTATGAAAATGGCTTCTCACAAGCAACCCGTAACTCATCACAAGATGCCCTCAACGCAGCAGCTAAGGTGCTGCCAACCTTCCTCGGTGGTTCAGCTGACTTGGCGCACTCCAACATGACCTACATCAAGGAAGATGGTTTGCAGGACTCAGTAAACCCACTCAACCGCAACATCCAGTTCGGTGTCCGTGAATTTGCTATGGGTACCATCTTGAACGGTATGGCAGCTCACGGTGGACTTCGTGTTTACGGTGGTACCTTCTTCGTCTTCTCAGACTATGTGAAGGCTGCTGTTCGTTTGTCAGCCCTTCAAGGTCTTCCAGTGACCTATGTCTTCACCCACGACTCTATCGCAGTTGGTGAAGATGGACCAACTCACGAGCCAATCGAGCACTTGGCAGGACTTCGTGCTATGCCAAACCTCAACGTTTTCCGTCCAGCAGATGCGCGTGAAACACAGGCGGCTTGGTACTTGTCACTGACCAGCAAGTCTACACCATCAGCTCTTGTTCTCACTCGTCAAAACTTGACTGTCGAAGAAGGAACAGACTTTGACAAGGTTGCAAAAGGTGCTTATGTGGTTTATGAAGCAGCAGGCTTTGATACCATCCTCCTGGCATCCGGTTCAGAAGTGAACTTGGCGGTCAAAGCTGCTAAGGAACTGGAAGCAGCAGGCACTAAGGTGCGCGTGGTTTCTGTACCATCTACTGAACTCTTCGATGCTCAAGACGCAGCTTATAAAGAAGAAATCCTTCCAAATGCTATCCGTCGCCGTCTTGCAATCGAAATGGGTGCAACTCAAAGCTGGTACAAGTATGTTGGCTTGGATGGTAAAGTCCTTGGTATCGACACCTTCGGTGCATCAGCTCCAGCCCAAACTGTTATCGACAACTACGGCTTCACCGTGGAAAATGTAGTGAAGTTGGTTGGTGAACTCTAAAATAATCTATTGAAACAGCCCTTTGAGGCTGTTTTTTGCTATAATGGAATCATGGACTACACACAAGAAGAAAAAGAATATTTTATGAGAGAAGCCTTGCGGGAAGCAGGCAAATCCTTGGCCAAGGAAGAGATTCCTATCGGCTGTGTCATTGTCAAGGATGGTCAGATTATTGGCAGAGGACACAATGCCCGTGAGGAACTCAATCAGGCTATCATGCATGCGGAGGTCATGGCTATCCAAGAAGCCAACCGACTGGAGGGGAACTGGCGCCTGCTGGATACAACGCTCTTTGTTACCATTGAACCCTGTGTCATGTGTAGCGGGGCTATTGGTCTAGCTCGCATTCCACAGGTGATTTATGGGGCTGCCAATCAAAAGTTCGGGGCAGCAGGCAGCCTGTATAACATTTTAACCGACAGTCGCCTCAATCATCGGGTTACAGTGGAAACAGGTATTCTGGAAGAAGAATGTGCCGCCATCATGCAGGATTTTTTTCGCCAACGCCGGGAAAAACAAAAGATGGCTAAACAGATGGGCGATGCGAACCACAGTTAGAGATTTGCCATATTTTGATTTTGTGGTATAATAATCCTTGGAGCAACATTCGTGCGTGAAGCGGGTCAGGGGAGGAATCCAGCAGCCCTAAGCGAAGTCGGGTGTGTGCTCTTTTTGCGTACAGTCTAAAAACCCTTTGAAATCAAGTTTTCAGAGGGTTTTCTTTGTCTTGTCTTTAGAAATAGGGGCAAAATAGAGGCAACTATTCTGAAATAAATAGGTCGATTTTTCAATTAATACTTGAAGTTACGAAAAAAAGATAGTATAATGAAGATATAAAAATAGTAGAAGGAGATTTGATATGTCCCAAATTTCGTTGACCCCAGAACAGCTTGTTAGCCAAGCGCAAATCTATAAGACAGCTAGTGACCAGATTGAAGCAGCTATTCAAAGCGTCAATCGTGCCAATGGAGAAATCGGTGCCCAATGGAAAGGACAAGCTTTCCAGGCCTACCTAGAGCAGTATCGCCAGCTAGAAGGCAATGTCAAGCAAATGGAAGCTTTACTTGAAAGTATCAATGCACAGTTGAACCAATATGCCCAAACTGTAGCAGCTCGTGATGCACAAGATGCAAAATCGTTTGGTTTGAAATAATTTCCAATTAGAATAGTCAGCTAGTGCCTTGTTATGTTCTAGCAACTACTCTTACAAAAGGCTTGATGGATCGTGCAGGAACGGGAGTCAAGCTTTTTTTGTACCTACCTGGGGAATGTTCCTGACGGAGTAATTAGACATTCTTCAGTGGGTAAACAAGTCTAATGTTATCCAACATTTAGATACTAAGTTACTATATTTACCAAGGAGATTGGTCAATGAAGATTAAACTGTCAGAAGTTCAGGCTCAGAAGAGTCGTTTGAAGCTCCAACTGGGTCAGGTCCGTGAACAGCTTGCCAGTACCAAG
>CAMBAD010000021.1 GCA_945864085.1 uncultured Streptococcus sp. | reverse complement strand
CCTGTTAAGGTAGTGTCAGGATTGTAGGCTTGGTCAATATTGCGGACGGTTGGTGCATTGCTAGAAGCGATAACCGAGAAGCCTGCTGGTAGCTGGTCAACTGGGAAAGTCTTCATCCAGGTCAGGTCGTTGCGGGCTTTGTCATCAAGTGCGTGGTTGAAATCTCCGCCAACGATGACATAATTGCCTTTGGCATACTCGCTTTCCATAGTCTGACTAATTTTTTCCAGCTGTGCTTTTTGGATATTCGCATTTTTAGTATAGGCAGAAAGGTGGACATTGATGACCACCAAGTCTGCTCCGCTATTGGTCCCAAAACGATTGACCGAGTAAGCACGGTCTAGGTCAAAGAACTTATTGATGTCCGTGTCAATGGGCAGTTGGTAGCGGGTGGCCTCTTGGAAATTGGTCTTGGAGAGGGTTAGGAGGCCGGAAGTCGCTTGGCCAATCGGGTCGGTGACAGGGTAGAAGAGGTAGGAAGAGTCGTAGTTCTGAGCGAAGGACCAGGAATAGTTGTCCAACTCTTGCGTGAAATACTCCACCTGATTGACGTGCTGGGAACGGTCGCCATCTACATCCACTTCCTGAAAGAGAATGAGGTCGGGATTGGCAGAACTTATCAGGTCCTTATCAATAGCCAGAGCCTCCTCCACAGCCGCTTTGCTCCGAGCTCGAACCTCATCGCCCCCGTCCATAAAGAAGGAGTAGTCGCTCGGATAAGAGCCGTAGCCAATATTAAAGGTCATCATAGAATAAGTTTGCCCGACCGCAAACTCCTCCTGACTGGTCTGATTGGTCACCTCCAGAGCAAGATTGTCTTCAAGTCGGTGGTAGTCAAGAAAGAGGTAGGCCACATAGGAGCCGACCAGTAGTACAAGCAGGGCCAGAAGCCCCGCAATCCATTTTAGAATCTTTTTTAGCATATCTGTTCCTTTTCTCCTTCTATTGTAGCACAGCTTAGTATATGACAAAAGGATTTCAACTTTTTTACAGTTTAAGTTTTGTTTAACATTTTTTTCAGTTTCCTTTAAAGGTTTGCAGGTAAACTATGTCCTGTAAACAAGACAGCGACCTGTCAAATTTAGGATAGAAGAGGCCAAACATGAAAACTAGAATCGTACAAAAACAATTTAAACGTAAAGAGACAAAATACATCGTTGATAAGAAGACCTTTGCACTGTTGGAGAAGGAACTTCGTCAATACATGGTTTCGGATGAATTTGCGACATCAACCATTACCAATATTTACTTTGACAACGAAGATTTTGACATGATTCAAGATTCGCTTGCCAAGAAAAATGGTCGTGAAAAACTTCGTATGCGTGTCTATGACGCGGTTCCATCCGAAACCAGTCAGGCCTTTTTGGAAATCAAGAAAAAGGAAAATAAAATTGGTTACAAATACCGCCTGACCTCCAATCCAGTATCTGTCACCAATTATGTTGAAAAAGGCGTGATTGATTCCACTATCAAAGACGATAAAGTGACTTCAGAACTTGAAATGTTGCGAGAGCGGTACGGAACTATCAAACCTAAAATGTATATATATTATGACCGCGTGTCCTACAAGGGCATTGAGGACAAAAAGATTCGCTTGACCATCGATAAAAACCTTCTCTACCGTGATTATGATGTTGACGCGATGGAAGGGAAATTTGGTAAAGTCCTACTTGACCCTAACAAGCTTATCATGGAAATCAAGGTTCCAGAAGAGCGTCCAGACTGGCTGGTTGCCCTACTCGAAAAATACAAGATAGAAAAACAATCATTTTCTAAATATGGCAATGCCTACAAGCTGGCCTATCATATCACAGGAGAGGAAGTAATTCATCATGCAGCTGTTTAATAGTATCTTTTCAACTGCCAACAATAATATCACCCTAGTACAGATGGCCATGGTCTTTAGTGTCAGCCTGTCCATGGGAGTACTCTTGGCGGCTGTTTACAAATACAAATCAAACTACACAAAGGAATTTGTCATTACGCTCTGCCTAATGCCAGCCCTGATTGCGGTGATTATCGCTCTGGTAAATGGGAACTTGGGAGCTGGTGTGGCGGTCGCAGGGACCTTTAGTCTGATTAAATTCCGTTCGGCGGCAGGTTCTTCCAAAGAAATGCTTGCGGTCCTCTTGGCTATGGCTATCGGTCTGGCAACGGGGATGGGCTTCCTAGGCCTAGCCATCTTTATGACGGTCATCCTATCTGCCTGCATTTTGCTTTTTGAAAATATCGGCTTCGCCCAAGTCAACCAAAACCGTCGCCATCTCTTAGTGACTGTACCGATTGACTTTGACTATGACCAATTTTTTGAACATCAATTTGGCAAGGCATGCAAACAGGCCGACTTGCTGTCACTCAAGTATAAGAAGAAAAAAGAAGCCTTAATTTTAGAATACCAAGTCTTACTAGATAAGAAAATAACGGATAAACAGTTGGTCGATACAGTCCTCTCGGCTGGTCCAATAGATGTGGTACTGAATAAACAAATGCCGAAGAAAAAATTCTTATAAGCAAAAAGTCCTGGATTTCCAAGGCTTTTTCTGATGTGAAAATTGTTATTCTTCATAAAAATCAACGCTATGGTCCAGTAGTCGATCCCCGTCATAACGGAAACAGGCAGAGAAGAAGGGACGGTTTTCCAGCAGCCATTCTTGGAAATAGCGGTCCCCTTCCCAAGTGGGCTTGGATAGGACTTGGTCATAGGGAACCCATTCCAAGTCGCCCTCATTGCACTCCATCACCCTTCCCTCGAAACCGGTTATTTTGAAGACGTAGGTGTACCAGTCGCAGTTGGGTGTGAAGTCAGGAAATGTAATAACCCCTTTTAGGGCATGCTTGGTGACTGTCAGTCCTGTTTCTTCAAAGACTTCGCGAATGGCGCAGGCCTGAGGTGTTTCGCCGGGTTCTAGCTTGCCGCCGACCCCAATCCATTTCCCTTGATGGACATCATTTTCCTTTTTATTGCGATGGAGTAAGAGAAATTCCTTACCGTTGTCGATGTAACAGATAGTAGCTAATTGGACTTGTTTCTTAATCATGTTGTCTCCTTGAATAGATACATTCATTATACCACATTGATTCCTCTTATCAGGACTTTTCCATTGCCTTAAAATAGGGTATAATAAGAGAATCAAAGTATTTAGGATGTATTATGTCAAAACAAGAACAACTGGAACAAACCATTTATCAATTATTGGAATTACTGGGAGAAGATCCCAAACGTGAAGGCCTGCTAGATACCCCAAAACGTGTGGCAAAGATGTATCTGGAAATGTTTAATGGCTTACAGGAAGATCCTAAGGACCAATTTACAGCTGTCTTTTCCGAAGGGCATGAAGAAGTTGTCCTGGTCAAGGACATTCCTTTCCATTCCATGTGTGAACACCATCTCGTGCCATTTTATGGAATCGCTCATGTTGCCTACATTCCAAGTAGGGGGCGTGTGACAGGTCTTAGCAAATTAGCGCGTGCAGTAGAAGTGGCTAGCCGTCGTCCGCAGTTACAGGAACGCTTAACCCATCAGGTGGCCCATGCTCTGCAAGACGCCCTTGAGCCAGAAGGTGTTTTTGTCATGGTCGAAGCAGAACACCTCTGTATGAGTATGCGCGGTATTCGTAAGCCAGGCAGCAAGACAGTGACGACAGTTGCCCTTGGAAAATACAAGGAAGACCCTATCTTGCGTCGCGAATTGCTATCCATGATTCACAATAAATAGGAGGTTTTATGTCCGTAGAACAATTAGCCAATCAGGTATCTATTATGGGCATTCTCAATGTGACGCCAGATTCATTTTCAGATGGCGGCAATTACAATGAAGTCGAAGCTGCCTTGGCGCAGGTTGAAACATTATTGGCTGAGGGTGCCACAGTTATTGATGTCGGTGGGGAATCCACTCGGCCTGGTGCGACGTTTGTGTCTGAAGAAGAAGAAATTGCGCGCGTGGTTCCGATTATTCGTGCCATCAAAGAAAAGTATTCCTGTTTGATCAGTATCGATACCTATAAGACTGGGACAGCGCGTGCAGCCTTGGAGGCAGGAGCGGATATTTTAAACGATGTTTGGGCGGGTCTCTACGATGGGGAAATGTTGGCCTTAGCAGCAGAGTATCGGGTGCCCATCATTCTCATGCACAATCAAAAAGAGGAAAGTTATGAAGATGTGGTCAGTGAGGTCAAGAATTTTCTTCTTGAGCGCGTGCAAGCTGCTTTAGCAACTGGCGTTGCCACAGATAAGATTTGGTTGGATCCAGGATTTGGCTTTTCAAAAAATATTCAGCACAATCTGGACCTCTTGCAAGGCTTGGACCAGATTACCAGCTTAGGTTATCCAGTTCTATTTGGAATTTCTCGCAAGCGCGTGGTGGATTACCTGATTGGGGGCAATAGCTTGCCGACAGACCGCGACCAGGCAACAGCTGCCTTATCAGCTTGGGCAGTCCAAAAAGGCTGTAAAATGGTCCGTGTTCACAATGTCGCAGCCAATCGTGACATCGTTAAAGTCTGGGACCAACTGACTTCAGGAGGCCAACATGGATAAGATTTCTCTCAATAAATGCCGTTTTTATGGCTACCATGGGGCCTTCAAGGAGGAACAGGTCCTCGGTCAAATTTTCACTGTTGATTGTGACTTATTTGTCGACCTGACAGCTGCTTCTCAGACAGATCAACTGGAAGACACGGTCCACTATGGTCTGGTTTTTGAGACCATTAAAGCAGTTGTGGAAGGTCAGCCCTATCTTCTTATTGAAAAGCTTGCAGGGGTGATTTGCCAAGAGATTTTTGAGCAGTTTTCAAAGGTGGAAAAAATTCGTTTGGCCATTTACAAGGAAAATCCTCCCATTGCTGGACACTATGACTCTGTTGGGATTGAATTGGAGCGTGAACGACCATGAAACATCTAGCCTATCTCAGTATAGGAGGCAATATGGGCGACCGCCTGGCCTATTTACAGGCTGCCTTGGACAAATTAGACAGCCATCCTGCCTGCCAACTCGGTCTTGTTTCTTCTATCTATGAAACTCCTGCCTGGGGAAAGACAGATCAGGCTGATTTTCTCAATCTAGCCTGTCAGGTGCATACCGACTTATCTGCTCAGGAATTTCTAGCTTATTGCCAGGCCATCGAACAAGATTTGGACAGGGTTCGGATTGAAAAATGGGGCCAGCGGACCATAGACTTGGATATTATTTTCTGGGATGAGGAGAGAATTGAGGCGGAAGAGTTAATCGTTCCCCATCTCTATGCTCATGAACGGGCCTTCGTCCTCAGGCCTCTTTCGGAAATTGCAGCGGCTTATTGCCATCCTATCTTGAAGAGGACGGTGGCGGATTTATTAGCAGAACTTGGAGAACAAAAGGATATAAAGATTTTCAAATAGTTTCTCTTGGTAGCATAGTTAACAAGAGATAGAATGGATATTAGGAGATTTATGACAATTTTAGCAACTTTAGGAGTGTTATTGGCTATTGTGGCCATTATTTATTGGACATCGAAGAATTTACATGTGATTATTGCGGCTCCCTTGGCTAGTTTAATCATCATTTTGACCAATCAGATGAATGTTTTGGAAGTCATGTTGGGCAAGGAACAGTCTTATATGGCTGGTCTGGCTGGTTTTCTAATCAATAACTTTGCTATCTTTATGCTAGGCTCTATCTTGGCTCGGTATATGGAGGCAAGTGGTGCCACGCAGACCATTGCCAATAGTATCTTGAAAGTGATGGGTAAGGATAGTCCCTATAAGGGGTTGTTGGCTATTACCTTGATTGCCTCTATTTTGACCTATGGTGGTGTGAGCATCTTTGTGGTGATTTTTACTTTGCTCCCCCTGTCGCGTCCGCTCTTTAAGGAGTTAAATATCAACTGGGCTCTCTTTCCTATTCCTGTTTTTTTAGGAGCGGGGACCTATACCATGACAACCCTACCTGGGGCGCCTTCTATCCAGAATGTTATTCCGACAAAGGTTTTGGGAACCAGTCTGACAGCAGCTCCTCTCCTTAGTTTGGCTGCTAGTTTGACCCTCTTGCTTTTCGGTTTGTTTTATATGGCTTATTGCCTTAAGAAGAGTTTGGCAAATGGTGAGACCTATACGGAAGAAGTGGATGAGGCAGGAGGTGCAGCACTTGATAAGACCCCCAATCTGTTTTTATCAGTCTTGCCTCTCCTTAGTTTGATTGGGACGATTTTCCTGCTGAGTAAGACACCAAATGTCTTGGCCATCGGTTTGTTGGTATCTATTATCCTCTCAGCTGTGATTTTTTATCCTTATCTGCCAGATCAGAAAGAAATTTTAAATGCAGGTACGACAGCCTCCATCATTCCGGCCTTTGCGACCTCAAGTACGGTTGCTTTTGGGACGGTTTTGACCTTATCGGCAGGTTTTGGGGTTATCCAAGAGTGGATTCAACAAATTCCAGGTTCTCCTTTGATTAGTTTATCTATCTCAACAGCCTTGGTTAGCGGTATTATCGGTTCATCATCAGGTGCTGTGGGGATTGCTTCAAGCAATTTCTTGCCAGCCTATCTGGAAATGGGCATTAACCCAGAGTTGCTCCATCGTGTAGTAGTGGTCGCGTCGGCTATTTTGACGGTTGTGCCCCAGTCTGGTGTTATGATTACCTTCCACAATCTTTCTAAATTGAGCATGAAACGTGGACTCAAGTATTCCTTTATTTTGGTGACGGTTGGTCATATTTTGGCCCTCTTGGTTATTCTACTCTTGGCACCTTTTATTTATAAATAAAAACTACCTCTGTAGATGTGTAATCTACAGGGGTAGTTTTTTATTCCATAGTGTTTACTCAGCCCAGAATTTGGCAGCAATATCTTGACCTTGTTTGATTTTTGCCCATTGTTGGGGAATGGCTAATTCATTGCCAGAATCACATGAGGCGAAGCCACACTGATGAGAAAGGTAGAGGCGGTCTTTAGGAATGATTTTGCTGGCTTCTTCAAGTAGCTTGTACACACGCTCTTCATCGTCCAAGTCAGAGGTCTTACTTGAAAGCAAACCAAGTACAACCTCGACATTCTTGTCACGCAAGCTTTCCAAAGCTTTTAGGTCGCCTGCCCGCTCATCATCCCACTCAAGGAAGAAGCGATCGTATTTTTGATCACGCAGGAATTTTTCAGCAATCGCTTCATAGGTACCACCTGCGGCAGCTCTGCTTTCGTAGTTACCACGACAGTTGTGGGTCCAAACCGTCAAGCCAATTTCATGTCCATAGTCAACGATGGCATTGTTTATGGCAACAAATTCATCGGCCAGGGCCCCCAGAGCCTCGGGATCATCTTGTGGTAAGAAGGGCACAGGGTTGGCTGGGTCAAATAATTCCCAAAGACAGTCATCAAACTGGACAATTTGTCCACCAGCTTCCTTGTATTGGTCCAAAAATTCCTTATAGGCTGCTAGTAAGCCTTCTTTTAAATCCTCGCGTGTCTTGTAGACTTGGTCAGGACCAACTTGACCATTGAAGAGGACAAGTTCAGTAAAGGCATGGGCAGGGCCCCAGACAGTCAATTTGGTGTCGGTATCGCCAGCCAGTTCTTTCACTTTTTTGTAAATAGCGATGAAATGGTGATTTTTCGCTGAAAGTGGTCCTGTGATACGTAAGCCGATGTCCTTGCGGGTTTCAAAAATTTGTCCATCATGGTCTTTGAAAGGATAGCCATGCTCCGCGATGTACCGCTCAATACCTTGGAAGCCCCATACGAAGTCAAGGTGCCACATAGACTTGGAAAATTCTCCGTCAGTCACAATGTCAATACCAGTGGCCTTTTGTTCTGCAACGATTGCCTCGATTGTTGCTGCTTCTGTCTCTTGGTAGCCATCGAATGCGTCGTAGAATGGGTATTTAATATCATCGCGGTGTTCAATTTTACGTTTAAATTCTCCTAAATTTGCTGGACGAAGAAGTGAGCCGACCAGTTGGAATCTTGATGTAGTCATATCCTTATCTCTCTTTCAATTAGTGATGAACCTATTTTAACTCAGATTCTTTCATTTTGAAAATAGTTATTTTCGGGTCAAGTCTATAGCCTGAGACTATAAGGAATGAATTTCTTTCTATCCTCTGTCAACTATGGTATAATCAAAGATACTGCAATCCGAACGTTAGGAGTTTTAGAAGAAAGAATAATGAAAAAACAATCACCATTTATAGTAGCAGGTATTGTTATGTTAGGAGTTGTTATGCGGGCTCCCTTCACAGCTTTACCAGCCGTCTTGACAGATGTGGCAGCTGGCTTGGGAGTAGAAGTCAGTTCCTTAGGGATTTTGACCTCCATTCCTCTCATCATGTTTGCCCTGTGCTCCTCATTTGCTCCTCGTCTCGCTGCCAAGTTTGGTATGGAAAAATTGATGGCCCTGGTTCTCTTAGTGATGGTACTTGGTTCAGGGATGCGGGTTTTAAGCTTGCCAGCCCTTTATATGGGAACCATGCTGGTTGGTGCGACTATCGCCTTTATCAATGTACTGTTGCCAAGCTTGGTTGCAGCTAATTTTCCGAAGAGAATCGGTCTTTACACGACCATTTACATTACTCTTATGGGAGTAGCCGCAACAGTTGCTTCAATGGTTGCTGTACCGATTGTTTCATCGACTTCCTGGGAATTCTTTATTTTCTTAATCACAGGTGTGGTTGCCTTAGCCTTTCTTATTTGGTTGCCCAATATCCGCAGGAACCACAGATTTGAGGTGACAAGCAAGACCAAGCAAAAGGCGTCCATTTGGAAGAACAAGGCGGCTATTGCCTTTCTTATCTTTGGCGGTTTGCAGTCGGTGCTCTATTATACAGAGATTACTTGGTTGCCAACCATTTCCCAATCGGTTGGTTTTAGTAAGGCAGAAGCGGGCTTGATGGCGGGGTTCTTTAACATGACTGCTATTCCAATGTCTATGATAATTCCTGCTATTCTATCACGCCAGACAAAGGAAATGCGCCGCAATATCATGCTGGGCACCTCTTCAGCCACTCTCCTGGGTCTAACTCTGATGACCTTCCTCCCAAGCAATCTCGTACTCTGGTCGATACTCCACATTATCCTCAGTTTTTCAAATGCAGCCCTTTTTCCTTATATGATGTTGGGCTTTACCCTGAAAACCAGCAACAGTCAGGCAACTGCCCAACTATCTGGTATGGTGCAGACAGGAGGGTATTTGATTGCCGCCTTTGGTCCTGGTCTCCTAGGCTACAGCTATCCTATCTTTGGCAGTTGGCTTCCCCTTATCATCGCCCTGGCCCTTGTTACGCTTGCTATGATGTGGACCATTGTCCTGATTGAAAAAGAAGATATTATTGTCTAAATGAGTGGGTTGGTAACTGCCAGCCTTTTTATGTATGTCATCTTTGACGAGTAGACTGGAAAACTTTAGAAATCCTAATGGGAATTCAGAGAGTGCGATTCGGTCATTAAAAATGTAAAATGTGTCAAAATAGTTAAATGATTTGTTTTAAACATTTAAAGTACCCAAATACATGGAATTGACATGTTTTAAACATTTAAAATATCCAAATACATTGAATTGACATGTTTTAAACATTTAAAATAGGCAAATACATTGAGATGACATATTTAAAAATCGAAATCCCTATCACAACAATGTAATCACGTGTTCTAAACATTTATTTTTAAGTTTATAAAAATGAATATGTTGGCAAAAAAATCCTATCTCATAGAGGAGATAGGATTTTAGAACGATAGGAAAAGCCAAGCCAAGCTTCCCTTTTCCAACAGGTGTTTTCTAATTAGTGTGCAACACGGCGACGTGCAGCTTTTTTACGATTTTCTTCGATGAAGGCCTCTTTCTTCTCCTCTGGTTCGATGATTGTTTTGTGAACAGTGAAGATAGCGCCTGCCGCAAGAGCAACCGTTGAAAGAACACCTGTTAAGAAACCTTTGCCAAAACCTTTAGCCATAGTGAATTCTCCTTTACTTGTGTTATAATAGATTTTAACGAAAAAACAAAATATTTTCAAGGAAAAAGATGAAAACTAAAGTAATTGTGGTCATAGGACCGACAGCAGTAGGTAAAACTGCCCTAGGAATAGAGTTGGCCCAGCGCTACAATGGCGAGATTATCAGCGGTGATAGCCAGCAGGTCTATCGCAAGTTGGACATCGGCACAGCAAAGGCCAGTCCAGAAGAACAGGCTGCCGCTGTCCATCACTTGATTGATGTCCGAGAAGTAAACGAGGGCTACTCGGCTTATGAATTTGTAGCAGAAGCCAAGGCCCTGATTGCAGACATCAAGAACCGTGGCAAGCTTCCCATCATCGTCGGAGGCACAGGACTTTACATCCAAAGCCTGCTAGAAGGCTACCATTTGGGCGGTCAGGTCGATCAGGAGCAGGTTCTGGCCTATCGGGCAGACTTGGACCTCTTGCCTGACCAGGTTTTGGAAACAATGGCAGAGCAGGCAGGCCTGACGGGTCAGGGAAACAGCCGACGGAGAATCATTCGTGGACTAGAGTTGCAAAAATTCGGCAAAAACTTAGAAAATACAAAGTCAGAATATGAGCCTCTATACATCTGCCTGACCGATGACAGGCAGGTTCTCTACGACCGTATCAATAGACGAGTAGATAGCATGATGGCGGCGGGCTTATTAGAAGAAGTCAGCTGGCTCTACCAGGAACACCCCGATGTTCAGGCTGCCATGGGAATTGGCTATAAGGAACTTTTCCCTTACCTTGCAGGTGAGCTTTCGCTAGAAGAAGCTGTTGATAAGGTCAAGCAAAATAGCCGCCGCTTTGCCAAACGCCAATTAACCTGGTTCAGAAATCGGATGCAGGTTCCCTTTTATTCAGTAGGCGAGCCAGATTACAAGTCGCAGATTTTCACCGCCGTGGAGGAATTTTTAAATGATTGAAACCCAGAAAGAACAAGAACGTGCCCTCCTGGTCGGAGTTGAATTGCAGCAGACAGACAATTTTGAGATGTCCATGGAAGAATTGGCAAGCCTGGCCAAAACAGCTGGGGCCTTAGTCAAGGGTGTTTATACCCAGAAACGAGAAAAATACGACAGCAAAACCTTTGTCGGCTCAGGGAAATTGGAAGAAATTGCTCAAATGGTCGAGGCTGATGAGATTGATACCGTCATAGTCAACAACCGACTGACACCCCGTCAAAATGTCAATTTGGAAGAGATTTTAGGTGTCAAGGTCATTGACCGCATGCAGTTGATCTTGGATATCTTTGCCATGCGGGCACGTAGCCACGAGGGAAAACTGCAGGTCCACTTGGCCCAGCTCAAGTATATGCTGCCACGCTTGGTCGGTCAGGGCATTATGCTCAGCCGTCAGGCCGGTGGTATCGGCTCTCGTGGACCAGGTGAAAGCCAGTTGGAGCTCAACCGCCGAAGCATTCGCAACCAGATTCACGACATCGAACGCCAACTCAAAACGGTGGAGAAAAATCGTGCGACTGTCCGTGAACGCCGTCTGCAATCAGGTGTTTTCAAAATCGGCTTGATTGGCTATACCAATGCTGGTAAGTCAACTATTATGAATGCTATGACCGACAAGCGACAGTACGAGGCAGACGAACTCTTTGCCACGCTTGATGCCACGACCAAGCAGATTAACTTGGCCGACAAGTTCAACGTGACCCTGACCGATACGGTTGGTTTCATTCAGGACCTGCCGACCGAGCTGATTTCTGCCTTCAAATCCACCTTGGAGGAGTCCATGAACGTGGACCTCTTGCTCCATGTCATCGACGCCTCTGACCCTAATCACAGCGAGCAGGAGCAGGTGGTCTTGGACATTCTCAAGGACCTCGATATGCTGGATATTCCCCGTCTGGCCCTTTACAACAAGCTGGACAAGACCGATGACAGCTTTACCCCCAGTCAGTTTCCTCATGTCATGCTGTCAGCCAAGGCTGACAATGCCAAAGGCCATATACAAATGATGGTCTTGGCCAAGATTAAGACCATGTTTGAACGGTTTGAGGTCAGGGTCCCACTGGCTGAGGCTTACAAGTTGCACGATTTAGCAAGTCTAGCTCTGATAGAAAATCGGACCTACGAAGAGGATGTGGAAGTGGTGTCAGGCTATATCGCTTCCAGCAATAAATGGAAGTTGGAAGAATTTTATGACGGATTATCTTGATTTGGCAATGAAATATGGTGGCTTTACCAGTCTGGACAAGGTCTATCTGGCCAATACATTAGCCGGCTTGACTGACCAGCAGAAGTTGGACTTTATTACGCCACCGCCTTCGGTGATCAATGCTTATTTTGCGGAAATCTACCAGAAAAAAGGGGCAGAAGAGGCGACAGACTACTATCAGACCCTCTCTCAGCAGCTCTGCCTTTTTCCAAAAGAGCCCAGCTTCGCTGAAAACAAGCCCTTTGTCCGCCTCAACTTGTCAGGCAAGTCTTTCGGCTTTGCCTATGTGTCGGCGGACGGTCTGGCCCAGGTCTTTTCGGAAGGAGTAGAGGAAGTGAAGGATAGCTTGCTCTTTGAAATTGCCCAAGTCTTTCCTCACTATGTCGTCTTTGTGGAGGAGGGCAAGATTTTCATGAAAGCCAATCCCTTTAGGGAGGCCGAATTGGAGGAAGTTGAAACAGACTACCTTCTGACCCAAGTGGAAACAGCGGACGGTTTGGTCAAGATTTCAGGCTTTAATCAGGAAGAAGTGCTGGAAGTGGCGGACGGATATGCTGGTCAGGGCTACTATGCCTGGTCGGGTCGCTCCGCGATTGTATATAAAGAAAATAGAAAGTAAACAATGCAAATTCAATTTTTAGGTACGGGGGCTGGTCAGCCTTCCAAGGCTCGAAATGTGTCCAGTTTGGCCTTGAAACTCTTGGACGAAATCAATCAGGTCTGGCTTTTTGACTGCGGTGAAGGCACTCAGAATCGGATTCTGGAAACTACTATTCGTCCACGTAAAGTCGCAAAAATCTTTATCACTCACCTGCACGGAGACCATATTTTTGGTCTGCCCGGTTTCTTGTCCAGCCGTTCTTTCCAGTCTAGCGAGGAGCAGACAGATATTGATATTTATGGACCTGTTGGCATTCGTTCCTTTGTCTTGGCAAGTTTGAAGGTGTCAGGCTCTCGTCTGCCCTATCGGATTCATTTTCATGAGTTTGATGTGGAAACGGTTGGTCAGGTGTTAGAAACCGACAAATTCACGGTATTTGCTGAAAAGCTGGACCATACCATACCGTGTGTCGGCTATCGTGTCATTCAAAAAGATTTGGAAGGGACCCTGGATGCAGAGGCTCTGCTTGCGGCGGGTGTACCATTTGGCACCCTCTTTGGCAAGGTGAAAAATGGGCAAAATGTGACCTTGGAGGACGGCAGGGAAATCATTGCCAGTGACTTTGTTTCGCCGCCACGGCCTGGTAAGGTGGTGACCATTCTTGGCGATACACGCAAGTGCCATGCCAGTGTGCGTTTGGCGGTCAATGCCGATGTGCTGGTCCATGAGGCGACCTACGGCAAGGGCGATGAGAAGTTAGCTCGTAAGCACGGGCATTCGACAAATATGGAGGCGGCTGAGGTGGCACGAGATGCGGGTGTCAAGCAGTTGCTCCTCAACCACATCAGTCCTCGTTTCTTGTCCAAGGATGTCAGTAAGCTTCGCAATGACGCCAGCAGTATTTTTGAGCAGGTGCGCGTGGTCAAGGACCTGGAGGAGTTCGACCTATGAGGACCATTCTGATAACAGGTGCGTCGGGTGGTTTGGTGCAGGAAATGGTACCCTTGCTCAAAGATGATTTCTTGATTTTGCTGGGGCGAGATGTGGCGAAAATCGAGCAGCTCTACGCCTATCATGACAAGAAGGCTGTCTTTGATGTGGATATCCGAGATGAAGCAGCCCTGACAGCATTTTTTGAGCAGGTCGATAGCCAGTTTGGTCAGGTGGATATTTTAGTCAATAACGCTGGCTATGCCATTTACGATGAGTTTGAGAATTTCTCCAGCCAGCAGATGCAGGCTATGTTTGACATCAATACTTTTGCCCTGATGACCCTGTGTCGTTTGGTGGGCAAGTGGATGAAGGCCAGACGGAGTGGGCAGATTATCAATATCATTTCCATGTCAGGCTTGATCGCTTCAAGCAGGTCTTCGGTCTATTCCGCGACCAAGTTTGCGGCCATGGGTTTTTCCAATACCATTCGCTTGGAACTGGCCCAGTACGGTGTGACAGTTACCACGGTCAATCCAGGTCCGATTGCGACCAGCTTTTTCGACCAGGCTGATCCCGACGGAACGTATCAAGAGAGCGTCAAGGCTTTTCTGTTGCAACCAGACTATGTGGCTAAAAAGATTGTAGCGGCTATGGGCAAGAAGAAGCGAGATATCAACCTGCCCTGGACCCTGGCAGCAGCCCACAAACTCTATACGCTTTTTCCAAGACTGGCGGACTTTCTGGCCAGCACGGTTTTTAATTTAAAATAGAAAACGCCGGTCAAGTGACCGAGCGTTTTTTATTCATGGCTTACTTCTCTTCTTTTTTACGATAGAAACTGGCAGCAAATAGGATGGTACCTAAGGCTATGGCAACATAGTCGGTTTTAGAGCCAGTTTGAGGCAATGTTTTCTGAGGAGAAGAGAGGGGACTTGTTTTGGTTGTAGTCTGTGCCGCTGGCGTTTGACTTGGTTGTGGTACAAGGATTTCTACTGGAGGGAGATCTTCCAGACTTGCCAACTGACTACCGAAGAGGGCATTGGCTATCCAGCGGAAGAAATGCACAGGGTGAACCTTGTTGGTTGGATTTCCTGCGTAGATGAAGATTGGATGGCCCTGGTATTCTCCAGCAATCGAAACGATTTTATTAGCCAAGTGTTCATGACCTGGCCACCAGCCAGCGATATAGTAATCTTTGTCAGCGATTTTGACCAATGTTTTAAATCCTTCCGGAACTCCTTCGATCCAGTTACCAGAGTTGGAGTAGAAGAGACCGTTCATAGTGTAGCCGCTAGACAGTGGGTCAGTATCATCGATGATAGCCTTCATCAGGCCTTCATAATCAGCACCGTCTGCAAACATTTCAGCATTAAAGCCAGTTAGAATACCTAGTTCTTCCAGTTTCTGCATAGCCACCCCACCGACGATAATAATCGGTTTCTTGCCGAATACACTGGCGTCAAATTGGTCGGATTCCAGAATAATGGCATCCGCTTCATCAGGTCTTGTCACAATTTCAAAGCCCATCCGTTCAGCAGCCAGTGCCGAATTGGCCAGAATGGCAAAGTCACCAGCCCAACGGTAGGAGTGGGACGGTGCGTAGACTTTCATGGTTCGGAGTTCTGTTCCGACTGGTTTCTTGTAGAGCGGCTCACCGTAGAGGGCATAATTTTGTAGCAGTTGGCTGAAATGCTTGGTCTCCATAATGTAGCCATCTTCTGTCAAGTAGACCTTGTGCCCGTCTCTGATTGCCTGATTGATAGCTTTTACAGCAGATTCGGATGTATTGGCAACGATATAATAAGGAGCCTTATGGTCAATTTCTGTGGTACGTGGAGCCTTGGTCCAGGTAATGCTGCCGAGTTTGCCTTCAAATAGTGCTTCATCAAATACAGCAGTTGCCTTAAAGCCTTTCATATCAGGGAAATTAACAACCAGTTCAGCATACATGGCTCCCCAGGCAGATTCATCAGAACCAGAATAGAGGATGTGATTGGCAAATCCACGTTTGGCCTGGGCCATATTGACAACTAAGTCGCCTTTGCGGAACGAGCCGACATCTTCAGCTAATTCAGAGACCTGTACCCCATTGCGGTGGAAGTATTCAATCATCTTGAAGGCTTCTTCCATATCGTTGTACTTGTCTAAGGTCATAGGGATGACATAGTAGTCTGGGAAAAATTTCGGCTGATTCTTCTTGATACGGCCCACGATTGTACCGTCTGGTCCAACCAATTCAGCTTCCGCTTTCGGGTCTTCAACCTTGTTGATTCCTCGAGAATAATAGGTGAGACGCATTTCCATAAGGGTGTCAGGCTTGCCTGCCATATTATGAATACCGCCCAGCACAGCATAGAAGCCTGCTTTGAACGATTCTTGGTTGGTTTCTGGGATTTCTATGGTATGACCAAGAATACCATGGTACATCGCATAAACTGCGGTATAGCCTGAGAAGGAATCATCCCAACCATCTCCCCAGTGAATTTTAGGGATGGTATAGCGTGTGTATTTTGAGTTGGCCACTCCAGCCCGCCCCATTTCATGAGCTTTTTCCAGCATTAGGTCAGCCAGCAAATCATACTCAAAGTTGGGATCATGTGGCGGAGTAGCTGGTTCAATCAGGAATCCAGAAACAAAACCGTGGACATCCAGAACTGAAATAGGATTCCATTTATGAATTTGGCGGACGATTGCTTGTGTCTCAGGATTGACTTGGAAACCTGTGTCGCGGTTTGGATCCAGACCATTAACAAGTGAGCGCAGGTTGAGGACATCACCATCAGGGTTTTCTGTGAAATTGAAAAGGAAGATAAACTTGTCCAACAGATCAGTCACCTTGAGCCTGACTGTCTGCGGGTTGCCATCAGCGTCTGTCGAAGGGAAGTCAATGACTTCTTTCTTGGCAAAATCATGGAAGAGGCTAGTGACAATGTCAATGCCTGGCTGCTCATCGGCATGGGTATTGTTGATGAGGACTGGTAGTTTATAGTCGAAGGTGCCAGCTTTTAACTGCTTCAACATCTGATCAGGCTGGGTTAGCATGAGGGGCGTTGTTTGGGTCAGGTACTTGTCAATGCTTGTCTGATCCTTGGCTACAATCCCCATTTTAATCGGACGATTTTGAGCAGAATAACCAATAATATCTATAGCTACCAGACGATCAGTGGCAGCAGTCGCTTTGGTTTCTTCGATTTCTGCCAGCATTTCCTCGTGTGTACGGAAGGCTTCATAGGGACGGAAGTGCAGGGTCTTACTGATGGTTATCAGTCCATCGGCACTAACTCCTTCCAAGACCATATCCTTCATGTAGTTCCGATAGGTTCTGCGAATATTGCTTGGAGTTCGTTTGCTCAGGTCTGCCCCAAATAAGGCTGCCAGTTGGATATTGAGCTGGAGTTGGGAGGCTTGTTTACTTTCCTCAACGGTGATAAAGGTTTCGCCTGTAAAGTCTCCTTCTCTTAAATTCCAGGTTTTCCATTCAGTAATGGGTTTGCCATCCAAGGTCCAAGTGATGTTTTCATAGGTAGTTACAGGAAGTTCAACTGTTTCAGTCAGGATGGCTGGTTCGGATAGGTAGACAGTCTCAGGCTGTAAAACAATCGGCTGGACAGTAGAAGCGACCGTGGCTTCTGCTAGTAAGGCACTAGGCGCAGCCCTTTCTTCGCTTGTCAATGGTACAGAGGACTGGGCTGTGCTTTCTGCAGTAGTAGTATTTTCAGCTGAGTTAGCCTCTTCTAACTGGTCTGTCTGTGCTGGGGGAGTTTCCGTTCCTGCTTCGAGCGTCTGGTCTTCTTCAGTCAAAGAATTGACTTGGCTTGCAGGATTCTCTGAGGACGGTGGTGCTACATTCTCTGTTGTCACAGAAGCAGAGTTGTCTTCTGTATTGGCGAAGACAGTTGCCTGTGAGAGGGACGCCGCTAAAAGAACTGTGGAAGCCAACAAAAGTTGATTTAACAGTCTTTTCTTGTACGAAAGTTTCATCTGAACTTCCTCCTTTATGAAAATAATAACTGAAATAAACCTTGTCACCATCATCATATCAAAATGTTTTTCATTTTACAAAAGATATAAGGTATATTCATATATTCATAATTTTCAGAATAATGCCTCAGAACTGCAATTTATAGTAGGAGACTGACTAAAAATTTGATAGAATAGAAAAAAGACTGAGGAGTGGATATGGAAAAGATTTGGAAGCTAATTTATTCTAGGGTATTTATTGTTATTGTACTGATGGCAGTAACGGTCCTATCGATTTTATGGTTGGTTGGTTCGGCTGCGGCCTATATCCCTGCCTTTTTGTCCATCATGCAGCTGTTCTCAATCGTTGTGGCGGTTTCCATTATCAATCGCCCTATGAACACAAGTTTTAAGTTGACTTGGGTCCTGTTTGTTATTGGTATTCCAATTTTTGGCGCCCTATTTTACTTCATTTTGCAGTCAAATATTGAGACAAGGCGCTACCGAAAAAACTTCCAGAAACAGGCCCAACGCTTGAGAGAATATAGCAGGACTTCTGAGAAAGTTCTCAAGGCCTTGGCTAAGGAGGATAAGGAGCAGCTGAAACTGGCCAATTTCCTGAGTCAGTACGTGGGCTATCCGCTTCATACCAATACGGATGCAGTTTACTTTCCAACGGGTGAGGCCAAATTTGCTGCGCTTTTAGAGGAGTTGGCGAAGGCAGAGCACTACATTTTCATGGAATATTTCATTGTGGATTTTGGCTATATGTGGGATTCGATCTTGGATATTCTCAAGGAAAAGGCTGCGCAGGGAGTAGAAGTCCGTTTTATGTACGATGGAATGAATTCACTCAGCACCCTACCCTACCAGTATTATAAGACCTTGAGAAGATACGGTATCAAGGCCAAGGTATTTTCCCAAATTATTCCAGCCCTCTCAACTGTTCAAAACAATCGTGATCACCGAAAAATTGCTGTCATTGATGGCAAGGTTGCCTTTACTGGCGGGGTTAATATTGCAGACGAATACATCAATAAGAAGCCTCGTTTTGGTTACTGGAAAGATGCTGCCATCATGATAAGGGGAGAGGCAGTTGCCAACTTCACACTGATGTTTCTGCAAATGTGGAATTATGATGAGAAGGAAGAGACTGGGGACCTCACCTATCTCAAATCCCATAAGGATTTGGAAAAGGAAACGATTGAGGCGGAAGGCTATTTCTTGCCTTATGGTGAAAATCCTTTTGATGGTGATGAAGTTGCCAAACGGGTCTGCCTTGATATGATTCAATCTGCCACAGAGTACATTTATATCATGACTCCCTACCTTGTTTTAGATGACGAAATGATTGATAACCTGACCTATGCTGCCAAACGGGGAGTAGAGGTCCGTCTATTGCTTCCTCATATCTATGATAAGAAAACAGCCTATCTAGCAGCTCGGACAGATTTTCCAGTTTACTTGGAAGCAGGGATTGAAATCTATGAATTTCAACCAGGTTTTGTCCATTCCAAGGTGGTTTTGGTTGATGATAAAAAGGCGACAGTCGGTACTGTCAATATGGACTACCGTAGTTTTTACCTGAACTTTGAGTGTGGTCTATACATTTACAACCACTCCACTGTATTGGCAGCGATTAAGGAAGATTTCGAGGCTTCTTTTAGAAAATCGCAGCGCATTAACTTGATGACCTTCCACAAGACCTATTCTTGGTATAAGCGCTTGGGTGGGGCTTTGATGAGAATTATTTCCCCCTTGCTATAGCGGTACTGGTTATCAGTTTGAGAATTCGGAATAGCTGCAACCAATCAAATCAGAAAATGAGTAAATAGGTATAAACGAGCATGAGGCGGGTTCTGGACAGTGTAGCTGGGACTCGTTTTTTCGTATGCGACATGATATAATGAACAAATAGTATAAAGGAGATGACAACGTGATAAAACCTAGCTATGACTGGCAATTATTGACCGGTTTTTCTGATGACTCATTTGTCAAGCTGGCTAAGAAAGAAGGTCTGGATCCCCTAGCTTCCAATCTGCTTTATGAGCGTGGGATTCAGACAGCAGAAAGTTTGAAGAAATTTTTACATCCTAGCCTAGAGGACTTGCATGATCCGTATCTCCTCTATGATATGGACAAGGCAGTTGAGCGAATCCGTCGTGCTATAGAAGAGTATGAAACCATTCTTATCTACGGGGACTATGACGCAGATGGAATGACATCAGCTGCCATTATGAAAGAAACCTTGGAAGAGTTGGGGGCGGAGGTTCAGGTTTATTTGCCGAACCGCTTTACAGATGGTTACGGACCAAATCAGTCTGTCTATAAATATTTTATCGAGCAGCAAGGGGTCTCCCTCATTGTGACAGTTGATAATGGAGTGGCAGGTCACCAAGCCATTGACTATGCTCAGGAAATGGGCGTTGATGTCATTGTAACAGATCATCACTCTCTGCAAGAAACGCTCCCGAATGCGTATGCGCTCATTCACCCTGAACACCCTGAATCTTCCTATCCCTTTAAAGACTTGGCTGGTTGTGGCGTTGCCTTCAAGCTTGCCTGTGCCTTACTAGAGCATGTTCAGGTTGAGTTGCTGGACTTGGTGGCGATTGGCACGATTGCGGATATGGTTAGCTTGACAGATGAAAACCGTGTGATGGTGAAATATGGGCTTTCCCTGCTTAGACAAACGGAGCGCCTAGGTATGCAAGAGTTGATAAAGGTTGCGGGCATTGATTTGGATAGTCTGGATGAGGAAACAGTTGGTTTCCAACTAGCCCCGCGATTGAATGCACTGGGGCGTCTGGACGATCCCAATCCAGCGATAGAGCTCTTGACAGGCTTTGATGAGGAAGAAGCCCAGGAACTTGCCCTTATGGTGGATAGCAAAAATAGTGAACGGAAGGAAATCGTTCAAGAAATCTACGACCAAGCCAAGGAAATGTTGGATTTGCAGTATCCTGTCCAAGTGCTGGCGAAAGAGGGCTGGAATCCAGGTGTTCTGGGGATTGTCGCAGGTCGTCTATTGGAAGAGTTGCAACAACCTGTTATCCTTCTCTCTATTGAAGATGGTCGGGCAAAGGGTTCTGCTCGATCAGTTGAGGCAATAGATATTTTTCAGGCCTTGAAAGATCATCAGGACCTATTTGTGGCCTTTGGAGGGCATGCAGGTGCAGCTGGTATGACCTTGGAGGTGGACAGGCTAGCAGACTTGAGGGATGTGCTTGTTGAGTATATTCACGAACATGAACTGGACCTGGCCAGTCGACCGAGCCTGATCTTGGATGAAGAATTGGATTTGGAAGGCCTAAGCTTAGATACCTTAAAATCATTTGACAGACTGGCTCCTTACGGTATGGACAATAAAAAACCTTTATTCTATATTAAGGATTTTCAGGTAGAGTCTGCCCGTACGATGGGACAAAACAATGCCCATCTCAAGCTGCGTATCCGTAAAGGGGCTGCTAGCTTTGAGGTAGTCGCCTTCGGTAAGGGCAACCTAGCCCTGGAATTTTCTCAGGCTCAAGGCTTGGAATTGGCGGTCAGCCTCTCTGTAAACCAGTGGAATGGGCATACCAGTCTCCAGCTTATGCTGGTAGATGCTCGAGTGTCAGGGATTCAACTCTATAATATCCGTGGCAAACAACATGCGCTGCCAGTAGGCGTACCAGTGTTTGATGGGAATCAGGTTAGCAAGGAGGCACAGGCTCTGGTGCTTGCAAACTTGCCAGAAGACATAGGTAGTCTGCGGCCCTATTTTCAGCAAAGAGAATTTGAAGCAATTTATTTCAAAAACGAGATTGCCACGCCCTATTATTTAGATGGTTACGGTAGTCGCGATCAATTTGCTAGGCTGTATAAGACCATTTACCAGTATAAAGAATTTGATGTGCGTTATAAACTGAAGGACCTTGCGGCCTACTTAAAAATTCAGGACAGGCTTCTAGTCAAGATGATCCAGATTTTCCAAGAACTGGACTTTGTTCACATTCATGACGGGATTATGAAGGTTAATCCTGACGCACAAAAGCGTCAAATATCTGAAAGTCAAATCTACCAGGACTTAAAAGAAACGGTATTCCAACAAGAATTGATGGCCTTGGGGACAGTCCAAGAAATCTATGCTTGGTTACGCGGAAGCGAAAAAGACCTAGGGGAGTTATCGTCCCCTCATTCTGACAGATAGAGGATCCTCGGATTAATTTCTAATTTTGAGGCTGTTTGAACATGTAGGCTCATGCCTTTGTCATGTAAAATGATAGGCTTGTACTACCGCCACAGAAAAAATGTGGTATAATGAAGAGTAAATTATTTTTTTAAAGAGAGAAGAAAATGAACTTAAAAGACTATATTGCAACCATTCCCGATTATCCAAAAGAAGGGATTGAATTCCGAGACATTAGCCCTTTGATGGCTGATGGCAATGCCTACAGCTATGCCATTCGTGAGATTGTGCAATATGCTACGGATAAGCAAATCGATATGATTGTGGGTCCAGAAGCCCGTGGATTTATCGTTGGTTGCCCAGTTGCCTTTGAATTGGGAATCGGTTTTGCCCCAGTCCGTAAGCCAGGTAAATTGCCGCGTGAAGTTATTTCAGCTGACTATGAAAAAGAGTATGGGGTAGATACCCTAACCATGCATGCGGACGCAATCAAGCCAGGTCAGCGAGTGCTGATTGTCGATGACCTCTTAGCCACTGGCGGTACTGTTAAGGCTACAATCGAAATGATTGAAAAGTTGGGCGGTATCGTTGCAGGTTGTGCATTCTTGATTGAATTGGACGACTTGAAGGGCCGTGAAGCTATTGGCGACTATGACTATAAGGTCTTGATGCATTATTAAGAACCTGTATTCACCTTCAGCACTTCCATCTTTCGGAAGTAAGTCTTAGCTATAGTTGAAACTTATAACTGGTCCTATTTTTCTCCTAATTGAAATGTCTGCCATCCTGTTTTATAATAGATAATAAGAGAAGTAGGAGGTTGTGATATGCCGATTAAGATTGAAAAATCATTACCAGCGGTTGAGATACTGAGGAAGGAAAATATCTTTGTTATGGATAGCGATCGTGCCATTCATCAAGATATTCGTCCTATGAAGATACTCATTCTCAATCTGATGCCCCAAAAGATTGTGACGGAGACTCAGTTGCTCCGTCTTTTAGCAAATACTCCCTTACAGCTAGAGGTTGAGTTTCTGCACATGGCTAGTCATGAATCGAAAAACACGCATTCTGACCATTTGGAACAATTTTACAAGACCTTTGATCAAGTCAAATACGACTATTTTGATGGTTTGATTGTGACGGGGGCGCCAGTGGAAAATCTGCCCTTTGAAGCAGTTGATTATTGGGAGGAGTTGACCCAGGTCTTTGAGTGGTCTAAAACACATGTCTACTCTACCTTACATATTTGTTGGGGGGCGCAGGCTGGACTTTATGCGCGCTACAAGGTACAAAAGTACAGTATGGACCGTAAATTATCAGGTGTCTATTGCCAGGAGGTGACCCATCCAACGAGCCCGCTTATGCGTGGATTTGATGATCAATTTCGTTCGCCACATTCTCGTTATACAGAGGTAAAGGCTGAAGATATTGCTCATTTAGAACAGTTGGAAATCCTTTCGCAAGGCAATGAAGTTGGCTTGGCTATTTTAGCAAGCAAGGACCTGCGAGAAGTTTATAGTTTTGGTCATTTAGAGTACGACCGAGACACCTTGGCCAAGGAATATGAACGTGATTGTCTTGCTGGGAAACATCCACATGTACCAGAAAATTATTTCAAGCAGGATGATCCGACGACCAGGCCAGCCTTGTCATGGAATTTACCAGCAGCGCAATTCTTCACCAACTGGATTAACTATGCAGTCTATCAGGAAACCCCTTATGATTGGGAGACCTATGAAGAATCGGCCCTTTCGGCTAGTCTATAAGAGGAACTATGAATTATTCACAGCAATTTCAGCAGGGGCATCTGGTCCTGCCAGCAGCTATCCTATTTCAGTATCAGGCATTATTTCCTTCAGCAGATGATTTTTTGGTCTGGCAGTTTTTCTTTTACCAAAACACCTCTAAATTAGAGGCCTTGGCACCGAGCGAGGTAGCACAGGCAACTGGAAAAACTGTTGCCCAAGTCAATCAAGCGATTGAAAATTTGCAGGAAGCAGGCCTCTTAGAATTTAAGACAATCAGTATTGCTGGTGAGATTGAGATGATTTTTGATGCCTTGCCGGCCTTGGAAAAATTAGATAATTTGCTCAAGCCAAGAAGTCAGTCTGAACTAGCTCAGCCAACCAATGATTTGAAAACCTTAGTGGACGATTTTGAGCGTGAACTGGGGCGCCTGTTGTCACCGTTTGAAATAGAAGACCTACAAAAGACAATCGAAGATGACAAGACATCGGTTGAATTGGTGCGAGCGGCCCTCAGAGAGGCAGTTTTTAATAACAAAACCAACTGGAAATACATTCAAGCTATCCTACGGAACTGGCGGCGTGAGGGAATTACCACCCTTGCCCAGGTTCAAGCAAAGAATGAAGAAAGAGAAGTCCAAGCCCCTAAAAATATTGCTGTTTCCAGTGATTTTATAGAGGCGATGGATCTCTGGAAAGAGTAAGATGGAAACAAGATTATCAAAGCGGCTGGAAACCGTTGCAGATTTTGTGCCCAAAGGGGCACGTTTAGTTGATGTAGGGAGTGATCACGCATACCTCCCTCTTTTTTTGGTGGAGCAGGGGCGGATTGATTTTGCAGTTGCTGGTGAAGTGGTCCAAGGTCCCTATCAGTCAGCCTTGCAGCATGTCAAAGCGGCTGGTCAAGCTGATAAAATTCAGGTGCGTTTGGCAAATGGTCTGGCGGCCGTAGAGGTAGCTGATCAGATAGGAGCAGTGACCATCGCAGGTATGGGCGGCAGACTGATCGCTGATATTTTAGAGGCTGGCAAGGATAAGCTTACCACCGTTGAGCGCTTGATTCTCCAGCCCAATAACCGTGAGGATGATGTGCGGTACTGGCTCCAAAAGAATGCGTTTTGTCTGGTTGCTGAAGTTATTTTAGAAGAATCGGACAAATGTTACGAAATTTTGGTTGCTGAGCCTGGAAGAATGAATTTGTCAGAACAGGAGCTTCGCTTTGGACCATGTTTACTCCGTGAAAAATCAGCAATTTTCGTAAAGAAATGGCAGAAGGAACTGGCCAAGCTAGACTCCGTCCTAGAACAGGTTCCTATCGAACATCAGGATAATCGCTCTGCTATTTCCCATAAAATCCAACTCATCAAGGAGGTTCTTCATGTTAGCAAGTAAAGTCATCGAGCGTTATCAGGCTTTTTGTCCGCCTAGTTTGTCCATGGAAGGGGATGTCTGTGGGCTTCAAATCGGTACGCTGGACAAGGAAATCAAGCGGGTCATGGTGGCTCTGGACATTCGGGAGACGACTGTAGCTGAGGCGATTGACAAAAAGGTGGACTTGATTATCGTCAAGCACGCACCGATTTTTCGACCGCTCAAACACCTAGTGGCGGATGATTTGCAGAATCAGATTTGCCTTCAGTTAATCAAACATGACATTGCAGTTTACGTCAGTCATACAGATATTGATGTGGTGGAGGGTGGCCTAAACGACTGGTTCTGCGATCTCCTAGGGATTAGGGATACCACCTATCTGCTTGAAACTACCGAGGGTCAGGGTCTTGGTCGTGTGGGGACAATAGCAGAGCAGACCTTGGAGGAATTGGCTTTAAAAGTAAAATCGGTCTTTGGTCTGGATGCTGTCCGTCTGGTAGCCTACGGTCATCAAGCCAAACAATATGTTAGTCGAGTGGCAATCTGTGGCGGTAGTGGAGGTTCTTTTTATAAGGATGCGCTTGAAAAAGGAGCGGATGTTTATATTACAGGGGACATCTATTATCATACTGGACAGGAAATGTTGACACAGGGCCTGTTGGCTATTGATCCAGGTCATCATATCGAAGTCCTATTTATTAAGAGGATTGCTGATTTATTAGAAACTTGGAAGGCAGAAGAGGGATGGGACTTAGACATCTTTGCCTCAACCGTTTCAACCAATCCCTTCAGACACTTATAGGAAAGTGAATACGGTGTCCAGAGAGACTTCTCAGATAATCACAAGCTTAAAATCAAGTCGGCAGAGACAGTGATTTTAAGCTTTTTTCGTGCGAAATTTTCTGCAATTAAAAAATGATTTCGCCTAGTCACACTGCACAGGCGAGAGTAAGCTAGCTTAGGTGGGGCAGAAAATCTTTTGTGTTTCCTATAGTCATTTGAATTATCTTTGATACATCGTCACTTTCGACTTGCCGTACTCTAGTACAGCCTGCGCCTCAGTTCCTTGTCTGAAAGCTAATTCATTCGACTATAGTAAAAATTTTCTTGCTATTTTTTGATAATTAGGTTATCCTAATTATTGTAGTATGTATGATTAAATAAAGGGGAAATGATATGTCCTGGTTTACAGAACAATCTGTCTTAGTTCAGGCACTGATAGGCGGCTTGTTTACTTGGTTTTGTACCGTCTTGGGTTCGGCCGTAGTATTCTTTTTCAAAACGGTCAGTCGACGCCTTTTAGACACCATGTTGGGATTTGCGGCGGGTGTCATGATTGCGGCATCTTTTTGGTCGCTTCTTGCACCGTCTATTGAGTATGCGGATGCTGCTTATGGAAAATGGTCCTGGATTCCGGCTGCGATTGGTTTTTTAGTTGGTGGCTTCTTCTTGCGCCTGGTGGATGCTCTGGTTCCCCACCTTCACTTGGGAAATGAGATTGATAAGGCCGAAGGTGGCGATGAAGTTGGGAGGAAAAACCTATCCAAAACTGCCTTGCTTTTCTTAGCCATTACCATTCACAATATTCCTGAAGGCTTGGCCGTTGGGGTGACTTTTGGCGCTTTGGCCAACAACAACACAACCGCGGCCCTCATTGGAGCGATTGGTCTAGCGCTGGGGATTGGCTTGCAAAATATCCCTGAAGGAGCAGCGCTTGCGATTCCAATTCGGACGGATGGAAAATCCCGAAGCAAGGCCTTTTTCTGGGGCTCTATGTCAGCCATTGTAGAACCGATTGCGGCAGTGATTGGGGCCGTTGCAGTTACCTATATGACCCCAATTCTTCCCTACGCCTTAGCCTTTGCGGCGGGAGCGATGATTTTCGTTGTAGTGGAGGAGCTGATTCCAGAGTCGCAAACCAATGGAAACACCGATATTGCTACCTTAGGCCTGATGGCAGGTTTTGTCATTATGATGGTCTTGGATGTAGCACTTGGATAAAATATGGAAGCTTGCTGCGGCAGGCTTTTTTTAGTCATGACAACCGCTTTAGAATATGGTATAATAGACCAAGAATATTTTACGAAAGGTTTTAATTATGAAAGGTATTATTTTAGCTGGTGGGTCTGGTACCCGGCTTTATCCTCTTACTCGTGCTGCTTCCAAGCAGTTGATGCCTATTTATGACAAGCCAATGATTTACTATCCTTTGTCAACCTTGATGTTGGCTGGGATTAAAGAAATTTTAATTATTTCTACACCACAAGACCTTCCGCGTTTTAAGGATTTGTTGGGTGACGGAAGTGAGCTTGGAATCTCTCTTTCTTATGCAGAACAACCAAGTCCAGACGGCTTGGCACAAGCCTTTATCATCGGTGAGGAATTTATCGGAGATGACAATGTTGCTCTTATCCTTGGAGATAATATCTACCATGGAAACGGTCTGACCAAAATGTTGCAGAGAGCAGCAGCTAAAGAAACAGGGGCAACTGTCTTTGGTTACCATGTTAAAGACCCTGAACGCTTTGGTGTGGTTGAGTTTGATGACAACATGAACGCTATTTCCATCGAAGAAAAGCCAGAAGTGCCTAAGTCAAACTTTGCGGTTACAGGGCTCTACTTCTATGACAATGATGTCGTTGAGATTGCTAAAAATATCAAGCCATCTCCTCGTGGTGAGTTGGAAATCACAGACGTTAACAAGGCTTACTTGGAGCGTGGCGATTTGTCTGTTGAGCTCATGGGACGCGGCTTTGCTTGGTTGGATACAGGTACGCATGAGAGCCTCTTGGAAGCGGCTCAGTACATTGAGACTGTACAGCGTTTGCAAAATGTTCAAGTGGCCAACTTGGAAGAAATCGCCTATCGTATGGGCTACATCAGCAAGGAACAAGTATATGAGCTGGCTCAGCCACTCAAGAAGAACGAATACGGACAATACTTGCTCCGTTTGATTGGAGAAGCTTAATGACAGAAAACTTTTTTGGTAAAACACTAGCAGCTCGTCCAGTCGAAGCCATTCCTGGCATGCTGGAATTTGACATTCCGGTTCATGGTGATAACCGTGGCTGGTTTAAGGAAAATTTCCAAAAGGAAAAAATGCTTCCGCTTGGCTTCCCAGAAAGCTTCTTTGCAGAAGGAAAATTGCAGAACAACGTTTCTTTCTCCCGCAAAAATGTTCTTCGTGGCCTCCACGCAGAGCCTTGGGATAAGTATATCTCAGTCGCAGATGGTGGCAAGGTCCTGGGGACTTGGGTTGATCTTCGTGAGGGTGAAAGTTTTGGCAATACCTACCAAACGGTTATTGACGCGTCAAAAGGAATTTTTGTACCGCGTGGCGTAGCCAACGGTTTCCAAGTCCTGTCAGAATTCGTGGCTTACAGCTACTTGGTCAATGACTACTGGGCTTTGGAGCTCAAGCCTAAGTATGCCTTTGTCAACTACGCTGATCCTAGTCTTGACATCCAGTGGGAAAACCTAGAAGAAGCAGAAGTGTCAGAAGCAGATAAAAACCACCCGCTTTTGAAGGATGTTAAGCCTTTGAGAAAGGAAGACCTCTAATGTTTCAAGCTTTTTTGGAAATCGCAGAGCAGTTAAACAAGCTAGGAATCACTCCCTTGTTAATGGGTTCTGTCGGTCTGGAAAGGCGAACAGGACGGGATTGGCAGGCAAGGGACCTTGATATTCATGTGCCCAGTGATCCCAGAGGTTGGGAGGCTCCTGACGAGGAGCGGATTTACCGTGCGGATGAGCTGATTGCTATGATGAACCAGCTGGGTTATGTCCTAGTTGACCGTCATGAGCATGAATTTCAAAAGGATGGCCTGTCTGTTGAATTTGGCGGCCTTCATTCACTCCCTGACTTTGCGGGTGTGGAGCTAGAGGACTTGGAAGAGATTGAGACTCAAGGTGTGTGCTACTATCTGCCGACACTCGAGCAGTACTTGAAAATCTATCAAGCCTCCTCTAAAGATTCTTATCGGGCAGACAATAATAACCAAAAAGATTTTGCCAAGATTGCTTACTTGAAAGAAATGTTGAAGTAGTCTGGCAATCAAAGAGGGCGAGCAGAGCGAGCCTCTTCTGTGTGTCATCGCCGTAGTGAGAAGCTCCTTGGCTTTGTTAAGGAGCGGGGAAACCCATGAGGCCCCTAGGCTCATAGGTTAGTAATGAAACACCTTCGGCCTACTACCTAAGACGACACACAAAAAAAGAAAGAAATTTTTCGGAGAAAAAAATGTCAGAATTTAAAAATATTATCGTAACTGGTGGCGCTGGTTTCATCGGTTCAAACTTCGTCCACTATGTTTACAACAATCATCCAGATGTTCATGTAACAGTCTTGGACAAATTGACTTATGCAGGTAATAAGGCCAACTTGGAAGCCATTCTTGGTGACCGTGTTGAGCTGGTTGTAGGAGATATTGCAGACGCTGAATTGGTAGACAAATTGGCTGCCAAGGCGGATGCCATCGTTCACTATGCGGCAGAAAGCCACAACGACAACTCCCTCAACGATCCAAGCCCATTCATCCATACCAACTTTATCGGTACCTACACATTGCTTGAAGCGGCTCGTAAATACGACATCCGTTTCCACCATGTATCAACTGATGAAGTATACGGTGACCTTCCTTTGCGTGAAGATTTGCCAGGTCGTGGTGAGGGTCCGGGTGAGAAATTCACTGCGGAAACCAACTACAACCCATCTTCACCATACTCATCCACCAAGGCTGCATCAGACTTGATTGTTAAGGCTTGGGTTCGTTCATTTGGTGTGAAAGCAACCATCTCCAACTGCTCAAACAACTACGGCCCTTACCAACACATCGAGAAATTTATCCCACGTCAAATCACCAACATCTTGGCAGGTATCAAGCCAAAACTTTACGGTGAAGGTAAAAACGTCCGTGACTGGATTCATACCAACGACCATTCAACGGGTGTTTGGGCAATCTTGACAAAAGGCCGTATGGGAGAAACTTACCTAATCGGTG
>CAMBAD010000020.1 GCA_945864085.1 uncultured Streptococcus sp. | reverse complement strand
AATTTTAGAAAAGAGAAGGAATAATGGATTTTAGGACCAGAATTGACAATCAGATCTTTGGTGTTCGGGCCTCTGCATTGATTATAAAAGATGGGAAGATTTTCCTGACCAAAGATTATAAGGGCCGATATTATACCATTGGCGGTGCAATCGCAGTCAATGAGGCAGCGTCAGATGCGGCTGTTCGAGAAGTCAGAGAAGAATTAGGGATTGACAGTCGTGTCAATCAACTGGCTTTTGTTGTCGAAAATCAGTTTACACAGGAAGGCATAGACTTTCACAATATCGAGTTTCATTTTATCGTGGAGCCTATTGGAGAAATGCCTGAGGAGATGATTGAAGGGAAGTTGAAGCAACCTTGTAAATGGATAGACGTTGACAACCTTGTCAACCTAGATGTCGTACCAGCTTTTCTGTCACAGGAATTACCAATTTGGAATGGACAAGTTAAACACATTATGAACATGAAGGAGAAAACAACATGACACACACATTTGCAGAAAACTATGATGTCATCGTGATTGGTGCGGGGCATGCGGGTGTAGAAGCGGGATTGGCAGCCAGTCGGATGGGCTGTAAGACCTTGCTTGCAACTATTAACTTGGATATGGTGGCCTTTATGCCTTGTAATCCCTCCATTGGTGGCTCTGCCAAGGGGATTGTGGTAAGGGAAATCGATGCCCTGGGTGGCGAAATGGGCCGCAACATTGACAAGACCTATATCCAGATGAAAATGCTTAATATGGGTAAGGGGCCAGCTGTTCGTGCCTTGCGGGCTCAGGCGGATAAAGCAGAGTACGCAGCGGAGATGAAGCGGACGGTGGAGCGTCAGGAAAATCTGACCCTGCGTCAAACCATGATTGATGAGATTTTGGTGGAAGAGGGCAAGGTTATCGGTGTTCGCACGGCTACCAATCAGAAATTCTCAGCCAAGGCGGTTGTGGTGACGACGGGCACTGCCCTACGTGGTGAGATTATCATCGGTGACCTCAAGTATTCGTCAGGGCCAAACAACAGTTTAGCTTCTATCACGCTAGCAGATAATTTGAAAGAGCTAGGTCTAGAAATCGGTCGTTTTAAGACAGGGACGCCACCGCGTGTCAATGCTCGCACCATTAACTACGACGAAACCGAGATTCAACCAGGCGATGAAAAGCCAAACCACTTTTCATTCTTGTCCAAGGACGAGGATTACTTGCAGGACCAGATTCCTTGCTGGTTGACCTATACCAACGCGACCAGCCATGAGATTATCAATGACAATCTTCACCGAGCACCTATGTTTTCAGGGATTGTCAAGGGGATTGGGCCCCGTTATTGTCCGTCAATCGAGGACAAGATTGTCCGTTTTGCCGATAAGGAACGCCATCAGCTGTTCCTAGAGCCAGAGGGTCGCAATACGGATGAAATCTATGTTCAGGGACTGTCAACCAGTCTGCCAGAAGATGTGCAGCAGGACTTGATTCACTCCATCAAAGGTTTGGAAAATGCTCAGATGATGCGGACTGGTTATGCCATTGAGTACGATATGGTTATGCCGCATCAGTTGCGGGCGACGCTTGAAACCAAGAAGATTTCAGGGCTCTTTACAGCAGGTCAGACCAACGGAACATCAGGTTATGAAGAAGCAGCAGGTCAGGGAATTGTCGCTGGTATCAACGCCGCCCTCAAGGTACAGGGAAAGCCTGAATTGATTTTGAAACGAAGCGACGGTTATATCGGCGTTATGATTGACGACTTGGTAACCAAGGGAACGGTGGAGCCTTACCGCCTCTTGACCAGTCGGGCAGAATACCGCCTGATTCTGCGTCATGACAATGCCGATATGCGTCTGACAGAGATTGGGCGTCAGGTCGGCTTGGTGGATGATGAACGCTGGCAGGTCTTCCAGATTCACAAAAACCAGTTTGACAATGAAATGAAACGTTTGGAGTCTATCAAACTCAAGCCAATCAAGGAAACCAATGAAAAGGTTGTTGCCTTTGGCTTCAAGCCTTTGACAGACGCTCTGACTGCCAAGGAATTCATGCGTCGTCCAGATGTGACTTACGCAGATGTGGTAGCCTTTATCGGTCCTGCGGCAGAGGATTTGGACGCCAAGACCATTGAATTGATTGAAACGGAGGTCAAGTATGAAGGTTACATTGCCAAGGCCTTGGATCAAGTTGAGAAGATGAAACGCATGGAAGAAAAGCGCATTCCAGCAGACATCGACTGGGATGATATTGATTCCATTGCGACAGAGGCTCGCCAGAAATTCAAGCTGATTTCACCAGAAACCATTGGTCAGGCCAGTCGGATTTCCGGTGTCAATCCTGCTGATGTTTCGATATTGATGGTGTATTTGGAAGGTCGGAGTCGGTCTATTTCCAAGAACAAAGAAAAGGGCAGTCTGTAAGGGCTGTCTTTTGCTCTATTTCAGCTGTGTGTCAAATACTTTAAAATCAGATGAAAACTAGCTTTTTAGCTGGTTTTGTGGTACAATGGCAGGCAGAGGTTAGTGATGAAAAAATTTCGATTTTCGACAATCCATTTTGTTAGTATAGGTGTCGTTTTATTTGGAGCAGTGTTGCTGGTGCACCGCTTGTTTTTAAGGGATATTTTTACCATTTTTGCGCTATTTCTCAGTCTGTTGCTACTACTTGCACTATTTGTATACCAAAAACATTCCTACGAAATCAGTGAATTAGAACAGATTGAATACCTGAATACTCAGGCCAATTCAGGATTGATGATGTTGTTAGATAAAATGCCTATTGGTGTCATCAAGGTGAAGGCGGACAGTAACCAGGTAGAATGGTTCAATCCTTTTGCAGAGTTAATTTTTGCACAGGAGAATGGAGAATTTGACCAGAAAAAACTCCGCGAAATTATTGATGTGGGTTTGGATGAGGAACGTGTGTATGCCAATTTTTCTGGCAAGCGTTATGCTGTCCATGTAGATTTTGAACAGGGACTTTTTTACTTTTTTGATGCCTCAACAGAGTATTCAGCCACCCATAGTCTGATTAGCAGTCGTCCTGTTATTGGGATTATTTCGATTGATAATTATGATGAGTTAGAAGACAGGGTATCTGATTCACAAATTAGTCAGATTAACTCGTTTTTGGCTCAGTTTGTATCGGATTTTTGCCAGGAACACAGTATTTACTACCGTCGTGGCTCGATGGACCGCTTTTATTTCTTCACGGACTATGCTGTCCTGGAAAAATTGATTGAGAATAAGTTCTCGGTGATTGATAAATTCCGTGAAGAGGCTAAGAAATTAGAGTTGGGGCTCACATTGAGTATGGGCTTGGCTTATGGCAATGCTGAACATCAGAAGATTGGTCAGGTAGCGCTGCAAAATCTAAATATGGCCGAGGTTCGTGGTGGCGATCAGGTGGTCGTCAAAGAGAATGATGAAAGTAAGCAGCCGCTCTTTTTTGGTGGAGGTTCTGCTTCGTCTGTTAAGCGGACACGGACGCGGACACGGGCCATGATGACCGCTGTTTCAGATAAGCTTCGGTCGGTTGACAGAGTTTTCGTTGTTGGACACCGTAATTTGGATATGGATGCCCTAGCTTCTGCTGTAGGTATGCAATATTTTGCACAAAATATTATGAACAATGCCTATACAGTTTATGATCCGACAGATATGGCACCAGATATTGCTCGGGCGATTAAACGGTTGAGAGATGAGAATTGCTCTAATCTGCTCACGGTAGAAGAGGCCTTGAAAATGGTGACCTACCAATCCTTGCTGATTATGGTGGATCATTCTAAGATTGGATTGACCCTATCTCAAGAATTGTATAAACAGTTCCATCAAGTTGTTGTTGTAGATCATCATCGTAGGGACATTGATTTTCCTAGCAATGCCATTTTGACCTATATTGAAAGTGGAGCAAGTTCAGCGAGTGAGCTTGTCACAGAGTTAATCCAATTTCAAAATGATAAGCGTCACAAGCTCAATCGTCTGCAATCCAGCCTCTTGATGGCAGGAATTATGTTGGACACTAAGAATTTTACCTCACGTGTGACCAGCCGGACATTTGATGTGGCTAGTTATTTAAGAACACGAGGCAGTGATAGCTTGGAGATTCAACAAATTTCAGCAACTGATTTTGAAGAGTACCGACAGATTAATGAATTGATTTTACGCGGGAAAAAAATTGAACCGCACATCATTATTGCATGTGGCGATGAAACCAAGGAGTACGATACCGTTATTTCAAGCAAGGCTGCCAATACCATGTTGGATATGGCAGGAATTGAGGCAGTGTTTGTGGTAACGCGCAATGCCCGAGGTTATGTGGCTATTTCTGCCAGAAGCCATAGCAAGGTCAATGTTCAGCGGATCATGGAGGAAATGGGTGGTGGCGGCCACTTCAATTTGGCAGCTGCTCAGGTTTATGATAAAACTGTTGGACAAGTATGCAAGGAATTGTCCAAGAGAATTTCTGAAGAATTTAAAGATAGTTAGGAGAAAGACATGAAAGTAATCTTTTTAGCAGATGTAAAAGGTCAAGGAAAAAAGGGAGAAATCAAGGAAGTACCAACTGGCTATGCCCAAAATTTCTTGATTAAGAAAAAATTGGCTAAGGAAGCAACCAATCAAGCAATCAGTGCCTTGCGTGGTCAGGAAAAATCCAAGGAAAAAGCACATGCAGAAATGGTTGCAGCAGCTGAGGCGATTAAGGCTAAATTGGCTGAGGAAGCAACTTTGGTGAAATTTGTTGAAAAGGTTGGTCCAGATGGGCGTACCTTTGGTTCGATTACTAGCAAGAAAATTGCAGAAGAATTGGATAAGCAATTCGGTATCAAGATTGATAAACGCCATATCCAGTTGGATCACCCAATTCGTGCAGTTGGTCTCATAGATGTCCCTGTTAAAATTTATCAGGATGTGACTGGTGTCATCAATTTGAGTATTAAAGAGGCTTAATCATTGATCTAGCCAGTAGAGGAGGTGAAATCTTGGCAGAGTTAGATGAATTGCGTGTTCAGCCTCAGGATATTTTAGCAGAACAATCAGTACTGGGAGCTATTTTCCTAGATGAAGGCAAATTGGTCTTTGTCCGTGAGTACATTGAGGCAGAAGACTTTTTCAAGCATGCCCATAAGCTAATTTTTAAGGCGATGATTGCCCTTTCTGATAGGAATGAGGCCATTGACGCTACTACCATGCGTAACTACTTGGTCAACCACGGTGATTTGGAAACTATCGGTGGTCTGGCTTATTTGGCTGAAATCATTAGTTCTGTGCCGACGGCGGCCAATGCGGAGTTCTATGCCAAGATTGTTGCGGAAAAATCAAACCTTCGGAAATTGATTGCTCGTTTGACGGATGCGGTTAATCAGGCCTACGAAGGTGCGGATGGCTCGGATGACATCATTGCCAATGCTGAAAAGGCTTTGATTGATGTCAGTGAAGGAGCCAGTCGGAGTGGTTTCAAGCGGATTGATGATATTTTAAACATCAACTTTGATAATCTGGAAACTCGTGCCAAGCAGACTTCGGACATTACAGGGATTGCGACAGGCTATCCTGCTTTAGATGCCATGACGACAGGACTTCACGAGGAAGAGTTGATTATTTTAGCGGCCCGTCCTGCGGTTGGTAAGACGGCCTTTGCCCTCAATATTGCTCAGAATATTGGTACAAAATTAGGTTTGACCGTCGCCATCTTTTCTTTGGAGATGGGGGCGGAGAGCTTGGTTGACCGTATGTTGGCTTCGGAAGGGGTTATCAACTCCCGAGCCATTCGTACAGGGCATTTGTCACAGGAAGAATGGAATAAATATATGGTGGCTCAAGCCAATCTTGCTCGGGCTAGTATTTATATTGACGACACACCAGGTATCAAGATTACGGAGATTCGTTCCCGTTCGCGGAAGTTGGCTCAGGAAACAGGCAATCTGGGCTTGATTTTGATAGACTATCTTCAGCTGATTACGGGAACTGGCCGAGAAAATCGCCAACAAGAGGTTTCAGAAATTTCCCGTCAGCTCAAAATTTTGGCTAAGGAATTAAAGGTTCCGGTTATTGCCCTCAGTCAGCTGTCCCGTGGGGTCGAACAGCGGCAGGACAAGCGGCCTGTTTTGTCAGATATTCGAGAATCTGGATCGATTGAGCAGGATGCGGATATTGTTGCCTTCCTTTACCGAGACGACTACTATGAGCGTGGAGAGAAGGAAGACGGTGGGATTCCAAATAATACGGTTGAAGTAATTATTGAGAAAAACCGTTCTGGTGCGCGTGGTACCGTAGAATTGATGTTCCAAAAAGAATACAATAAATTTGCAAGTATTTCCAAGAGAGAGGATGGATAGAGAATGAGTGATGCATTTACAGATGTTGCGAAGATGAAGCAAATCAAGCAAGATATTAAGGACCACGAGGGACAAATTGTGGAGTTGACCCTGGAAAATGGTCGTAAGCGTGAGAAGAATAAGCAAGGACGGATTGTGGAGGTGTATCAATCGCTATTTATCGTTGAGTTTGAAGATCCAAACAATACCTTTGTCGAATCCTACACCTATTCTGATATTTTGACAGAAAAGATTTTGATTCATTATTTGGACTAATTGTGACCGTGTGATGAAGTATTTAAAACCCTGTGTTCTGTTGCTGGTTAGTTGCCTGCTATTGGTAGGCTGTGTAGTAAAAAACGATAGCTCAGACCAGCAAAGGACCGATATTTATAGACTGGTATCAGATGAGACTGAAAATGTTTGTGTCGGCTTTTTTGAAAAAAATTCAGAAGATATTTCTCTGACAATGCTCGATAAATAAGGTTTTAGCAAATCTCAAAAATTCAAAAATTCAAAAATTCAGACACATACCGACGGATTAAAAGGCTTTACAGAGCCTTTTTTTTGTGTTATACTGTTCTTTGTGCGAAATAACAGCAGGGCAAAATGAAGCTCGTCAACAGAAGGCCAGCAAGAAGAGTAATCGTTGCTGTTTCGATGAAGGCCTCCTGCACGAATCAGGTTTGCTTAAACCGTTATTTCCTACAAATAAGTTTTTTTGTTTCCTTTTAGTATTAGGCAAGGAGGTGCAGGCTATACTGAGGTGTGCCAAGCCGACTTAACGATGTAATAAAAGAGAAACAAAATGACGGAAATTTTTATTTTTAGGAGGACATAACACATGTCACGTTATACAGGACCATCTTGGAAACAAGCACGTCGTCTTGGCTTGTCATTGACAGGCACTGGTAAAGAATTGGCACGTCGCAACTATGTGCCAGGTCAACACGGACCAAACAACCGTTCTAAATTGTCAGAGTACGGTTTGCAGTTGGCTGAGAAACAAAAATTGCGTTTCTCATACGGTTTGGGTGAAAAACAATTCCGTAACTTGTTCGTACAAGCTACTAAAATCAAACAAGGTACTCTTGGTTTCAACTTCATGCTTCTTTTGGAGCGTCGTTTGGATAACGTAGTGTACCGTCTTGGTTTGGCAACTACTCGTCGTCAAGCACGTCAATTCGTAAACCACGGTCACATCCTTGTTGACGGCAAACGCGTTGATATCCCTTCATACCGCGTTGAAGTTGGTCAAGTGATCTCAGTTCGTGAGAAATCAATCAAAGTTCCAGCTATCCTTGAAGCTGTTGAAGCAACTCTTGGCCGTCCAGCTTTCGTATCATTCGATGCTGAAAAGCTTGAAGGTTCACTCACTCGCTTGCCAGAACGCGATGAAATCAACCCAGAAATCAACGAAGCCCTTGTCGTAGAATTCTACAACAAAATGCTTTAATTTTAAGAAATATCTTACAGAAAGCCTACAACAGTGGGCTTTTTGCTTTATTCACATATTTGAGGGAAAATCAAAAGCAGGTGAGAAAAGGCAGAACTTAAGTTTACCAAAGCTGGTTGTTTTGTTCAGAGTGTTGTTAGTAAGCAGGAAGAAGCTCGATGGAGTCATTTTCAGGCGATACTATCTAATTTTATTCTTACACAAGCCGATTTATAAATGTAATTTTGTGAAAAAAGTTTCAAACTAACATTGAAAATAACTTCACAATGTAGTATAATAAACAATGTAAACAACAAAACAAATTGGAGGATTGTTATGAAAAAGAAAACTTGGCTAGGCTTACTGATGAGTTTGCTTGCTGTGTTGTTTTTAGTGGCTTGTGGAAGCAAGTCTGATACTACGGAAACGTCGTCATCTACTTCCACATCAAGTAGCGAAGAGGCTGTTTCAGGCGCCTCTGAAAAAGTTTATACCGACCCATCTGAGTTGAAAGATAGCTATGATGTTATCGTTGTCGGATCTGGTGGAGCAGGTATGTCTGCAGCTATTTCAGCTAAAGATGCGGGTGCTAGTGTTGTCTTGCTAGAAAAAATGCCTGTTATCGGTGGTAACACAGCAAAATCATCAGCTGGTATGAATGCTTCTCAGACCAAATTCCAAGAAGCTGAGGGCATTGCGGACAGCAATGATAAATTCTATGAAGAAACGCTGAAAGGTGGTAAAGGGACAAATGACCCTGAGTTACTGCGTTACCTTGTAGACAACTCTGCAGGAGCAATCGACTGGTTGGATAGCATGGGGATTACCCTCAGCAACATCACAACAACTGGTGGTATGAGCGAAAAACGTACTCACCGTCCAGCAGATGGTTCAGCTGTCGGTGGCTACTTGGTAAATGGTCTCTATTACAATCTTGTTGAGCGTGAAGTACCAATCTTTGTAAATGCAGATGTTACAAAGCTTCAAGATAAAGATGGTGCTGTCACAGGTGTTGAAGTGAAAATTGCTGGTGAAACCAAGAAAATTTCAGCTAAGGCAGTTGTATTGGCTACAGGTGGTTTCGGTGCAGACCTAGATATGGTTGCAGAACTCAATCCAGCCCTTAAAGGTTATGTAACAACCAACCAAGCAGGTTCTACTGGTGACGGTATCGCACTTGCTGAGGCAGAAGGTGCGGCAACTGTGGACATGGAGCAAATCCAGATTCACCCAACTGTTGAGCAAGAAACTTCTTACTTGATTACTGAAGCTGTTCGTGGTGAAGGTGCCATTCTTGTAAACTCTCAAGGTGAGCGCTTCGTTAACGAATTGGAAACTCGCGATAAAGTGTCTGCGGCTATCAATGCCTTGGATCCAAACTATGCTTACGTTATCTTTGATGATGCGCTGAAAGATCGTGTGAAGGCTATTGCCCAATATGAATCAAAAGGCTTGGTAACAACTGGTGCGACTGTAGCAGATTTGGCTAAAGAAATTGGCGTTCCTGCAGAAACCCTTCAAGCTACTTTGGACACTTGGAATCAGGCAGTTGCAGACAAGAACGATGCAGCATTTGGTCGTACATCTGGTATGGACAATGCTTTGAATACAGGTTCTTATCACGCAATTAAAGTTGCTCCTGGTGTTCACCATACCATGGGTGGTGTGAAGATTAACACAAACACAGAAGTATTGAAGACAGATGGTTCAGCTATCGCAGGCTTGTATGCAGCTGGAGAAGTGACTGGTGGTGTTCATGGTCAAAACCGTATCGGTGGTAATGCAGTAGCTGATATTATCGTATTCGGTCGCCAAGCTGGTGAGCAAGCAGCAGGCTTTGCTAAAAAATAATCAGTAAATTAAAGTGAGAGATGGCCACGATAGCTATGTCCTCACTCAAAAGAATAAAAATAGGCACAAAGCCCTCACTAGGAGAATCATCCTTGGTGGGGGTTTTGTAGTTAATGAGGACTGATTTTGCTAATACTCTGTGAAGTTCAAAAATCGCAGAGTTATAAGACTCGTCTTCAGCTTCGGAACATATATCATGAGTCTCTATTCTTTTATATGTCCAAGTTAGTAACAGAGTGTTATTTTTGATTTTATATGATTATGGCTCGGGAAAAGTGAATTCTTTTCTTGTTGCTCTATTTATAAGATGGTATACTTTTAAGATATGAAGAAGAAATTATTGCTACTATCAGGAATGATAATTGGTCTTGGTTTAATTTGGTCAGTGATGGCTAGTCAGGGGAGACAGACGTACTCAGTGACTGAACTAGGGGCGCAGGATGAGATTTGGGTGGTTACAGACCTGCATTATTTATCTCAGGATTTATTTGACGATGGTGAGGCTTTTTCTTATATCGAAAAGACTGCTGCTGGAAAGGATTTGCGCTACGGTAAGGAGCGGATGGAGGCCTTGGTAGAACAAGCGAAACGTGAACACCCGTCTCTACTGCTGGTCAGTGGCGACTTGTCTCTCAATGGTGAAAGGCAGAGTATGGTCGAATTAGCCAGGTATTTTGCCAAGATTGAAGAGCAGGGAACACAGGTTTTGGTGATTCCGGGCAATCATGATATTGCAAGTGGCTGGGCCAGGGCTTTTAGAGGAGATCAGCAGGAAGTTGTCAATCAGGTTTCTGCACAGCAATTTGAAGAGATATTTGCAGAGGCTGGCTATAAGCAGGCTAGTAGTCGTGACCAGTCTTCGCTTAGCTACTTAGCACAGCCCTTTTCTAATCTATGGTTTCTGATGATAGATAGCAATATCTACGCAGACGGACTGGGCGAAGGGGCTCCGACAACCAATGGGCGTATCAAAAAAGAAAGCTTGGACTGGATAGAAACTCAACTCAAGGCTGCTAAGGAAGCGGGAGTGAGAGTGATACCAGTCGTCCATCACAATGTTTTGCAACAACATAAGATGTTGACAAAGGGTTATACATTGGATAATGCTGCTGATTTGAAGGTCTTGTTTAACCAATATGGTGTGACTTTTGGCTTTTCGGGCCATACACATTCTCAGAATATTGTCGAGGAGGATTTGGGAGAAGTATCTTATACAGAGGTCGTTAATGGAGCATTTTCTATTTACCCTGCGGTTATTGGGCGGTTTCATCTTGATGAAATAGGTATCCAGTATCAAAAATCACAATTAGATATGGCTACGTGGGAAGAACACCATGCACCTACAGATCCAAACTTACAAGGTCACACAGCCTATTTACAAACTGTTTTTGACAATAGTAGTGACATCATGGTTCATACTGTTTTAAATGATGAACGGTGGTATGATGGCGAAATAGCAGATGCTATTTCACAATTCATCATGCCAGCCAATCGTTCCTATTTTTCAGGAGAAAAATTGGACCAAACTTGGCTAAACGAGACAGTATTTCCAAGCCAGGCCTATAAGACCTTGCAAGAAGCGTCTCCAAGGAGCTTTCTGGCAGATTATCTTGATGTGATTATTGAGCGCAGTCAAAATAGGGATGTCGAACAAGTCCTAATTACAACTGAAAATGATTGAAGGAACATATTAAAATCAATAGTTATCCATAGGGTGTTTAAAAAATTCAGAACTTATCCACAACTTGTGAATAAGTTCTGAGGATAATAAGGCTTTCCCAAGTAAATATATCTAATCATGCCTGTCTTTACAAACAGATACTACTCAATTAAAAGCAAAAGTAGCCTATGCAGGTTGACAAGGGACAATTTTGATTTCCGAAGAGTATTGGAATAATCTGTTTGAAGATAAGCAAGGATGGTTGACATTTTAAAACGACAAGTGTAGAATAATAGAGAAAGAAGAGAGGGATTCAAGTATGAATGAATTAAAACGTCTACCAGATACAGAGTTTACAGTATTAAGAACGATTTGGCACCTTCCCAATCCAGTGACCTCTGCTCAAATTATTAGCAACCTAGGTGAGGAAAATCACTGGAAACCCCAAACTCTATTGACCATCCTTGCCCGTTTGACTGAAAAAGGTTTTTTAAAGAGTGAACGGAATGGTCGCGAGCGTCACTATACAGCCATCGTCTCAGAAGAAGAATACATGGCAGTTGAAACATCAAATTTTTTAGATCGTTACCAAGGAAACTCTCTTGGGGGTCTCGTCAAAACCCTCTTTTCATCCAATGCATTGTCAGCTGATGAACTAGATGAGTTGAGGAGTTTGTTGAATAAATAATATAGTTGGAGATTTGAAATGTCATCAATCATTTTGCGTTTTTTCTTAATGAGCCTTTACAAATCAGCTTTGATTTTAGTGGTTAGTGGCTTGTTTATCTTATTAAAAAATAGGGTTTCAGCTAGGGTTCGTTACTTGACCTGGTTGGCTTTATTGATCAGTCTAGTTTTTCCATTTAGGCCTCGTTTGGGTTCGGGTTTGGTAACCATTGAACACAGCCCTCAAGCGGTATCAACTGCTATTGAATCGACAGGAAACCTAGCTAGTTCAACAACTGGTAGCCAGCCACAAGTACTGGAGCTCTTTCTCGGTTTGCCGTGGTTGCAGATTTTCTTGTTCGTTTGGTTCATAGGTTTTGCGGTGGTACTGGGGCGTTCAATCTTTGCCTATGTAAAATTTAGCAATCTCTTGAAGAGATGGGGAACACCTGTTTCTGATTTGAGGATTTTAGAAACTTTTTATGCTGTAAAAGAAGAATTTGGTATCAAAAAGACCATTAGACTTTTCCACTATCCACAGGTTTCAAGCCCCATGATTTTTGGGCTGCGTCATCCGATTGTGCTTCTACCAGCAACGGATTATACGGATGAAGAACTGGATCTTATCTTTGAACATGAGTTGACCCACTACAAACATCGGGATATTTATGTCAATCTCTTGGTTTTACTGGTAAAAGCTGCGTATTGGTTTAATCCGATTGTGGCCTTTGCTTGCAAAGAAGTACAGGAGGCTGCAGAGAGTTACTGTGATCATAGCGTTCTTAATCAGCGTGATCAATCCTACCGCTCTTTCTACGGTGAAACCATTATTACCATGATTCACAAGAGTCAGCAACCTGTTCTACTTTCTAGTTGTTTCTATTCAAACAAGTTTAACCTCAAGCGCCGCATTATTGCCATTATAGATAATCGTATTCCAATGCGTTCACTTGGTTTATTGGTTACAACATTAATGACAGTTGCTTTGGTATTCTCAGGTTCTATTTTTGTTGTGGCAATGGCAGAAGATCAGGTCAATCAGGTCATCCAAGAGGAAGGCTTGACCGATAAGCAAGCCTTGGAAGAAGCTTTAAAGGACCAAAATCTCCAGCAAACAGAGGTGAAAGATGTGACAGTCACAGAGGAATCTAGCTACTTCCTTGTTACATTTTCTAAAGATGAGACAGGTTATAATATTCAAGTCGATAAATTGACCAAGCAGGTAAGGAAAGTTGAAAAAGAAACCTTGAAACAGGTGTCGTCTTCTTCCCAATCTACTAATTCACCACAAGCGAATTCAGAGACTGTTGCCACAACAAATGCAGCCAGCACAGCAGAAGCTTCAAGCGGTTCTGCGACGACTACGTATCAAGTTCCAGTAGAAACTCCAGCTAGCTCATCTATTCCAGCGACGACCTACACACCCTCTGCAACTGTCACACCATCTGTTGACGCCAGTGATGATACAGATGATGTTGATACCAGTGACGATACAGATGATTCCGACGACTGATACAAAGCACCTCTTGCTGAGGTGTTTTTTATATGCCAAGCAAACAATTATTATGTAATACTCTGTGTAAATCAAAAATAGCTATACCCCACCGCAATAAACTAGACTGCTAATTTTTGAAACTCTATGTGATTAGGAAAGAATCTGTAAAGAGCTACTAGATAACAATAAAACGTGGTGAGGCTGGGCAAAAGCCCAATTCCACTCCTAAAGGTTAGTAGCAACCACTGCACTAAGATGTTGAGGTGAACCATGAGAAGTGGTACAGCTTTTTGCCTAGCCTCTTTATCTCCAATTTCGATCCGCTTCCCAGACAGTTCAAGCTCAACAACTGGATGTTGATGAACTCTTCTGAGATTGGTCGAGTTCTTTTCCGCTTCCGTTTCGAGTTTTCACAGAGTATAAAATACTAGCATTTATTAGTAGAAAATAGTTGTCAAAAAAATTTTAACTTTTTTGGTTTTTAGGCTTGACATTTTAAAACGACAAGTGTAGAATAAAGTTATACTACATTTGTAGAAGATAGAGTGGGAAGCCACTCTATTCTAAAACACAAAATACGACAAATGTAGAAGATGAAAAATGGAGTTGGTTATGAAACAGTTAAAAACCTTAGCATTTGCAGCATTAGTAGTAACTTTATTTGGTTTACACCAAACAGTATCAGCTACTCAAATGAAAACCGTAGAATCAGCCCAATCAATCGTTTTAAAAGATTTAGGTTTAAAAGCGAATCAAGTTCGTTTCAAGGAAGTGGATTTTGACAAAGGCATTTACGAGATTGACCTAGTTGCCGATAATGTGGAATATGATTATGACATCCAAGCTAGTACAGGTAAGATTCTTAAGAAAAAGTCTAAGACTTTAACGGTTACAAAAAGCACACCTACATCTACTCAACCAAAGAAAACAACAGTTGCAGTAACGATTGCCATGGAGCAGGCAAAAACCATCGCCTTGAAAGACGCAGGTTTGACAGCCAATGAGGTTCGTTTCAAGGAAGTTGACCTTGAAAAAGGCGTCTATGAAATTGAGGCTATCGCTGATGACACTAAATTTGACTATAAAATTAACGGAACAACTGGTCAAATTACCAAGAAAAAAGTAGAACTGCTTACAGCTGGTAAAAGATAAATAGAGAGTGTGGGAAACCACTCTTCTCTTAACCCCTAAAAACGACAAATGTAGAAAACGGAGAGAAGCAATGAAAGAGACAGTTCAAACCAAATTTAAACGTATCGAAACAAAATATATCCTTGACCGCCATCAACTGGCAGCCGTTATGGCAGACTTACAGGCTCATGTTGTGAAAGATGATTATCCAACCTCAACCATTACCAACATTTACTTTGATACGAATGAGTATCGGATGATTCAGGACTCAGCGGAGCGTTTATGGAAACGCGAGAAAATCCGTATGCGGACTTACGACGCCCAGCCACACGCAGACAGTCAGGTCTTCTTGGAGATCAAGAAGAAGGACCAAGGGATTGGTTTGAAGGATCGCTTGACATCAAAACCAGCCTCTGTTTTGAAATTTATGAGCCATAACTTAGTAGACGAAACCATCAGCAATCCTGTACTTTTGGAAACAATGGCAGAGCTACGCGATCGTTATGGCAAGATTGAGCCGATGATGTATATTTACTATGATCGTTTTTCAATGAAGGGGATTGAGGATAAAAAGGTCCGTATAACGATTGACCAAAATATTCTTTACCGTCATTACGATGTGGATTTATTTGCAGGAAAGTATGGCTACCCTTTGCTAGAGGATGATCAGGTCATTATGGAAATCAAGGTGCCTGAAACCTACCCAGAATGGCTTCAAGCAATTATTGAACAGTATGGATTGGAACGCGTGTCCTTTTCTAAATATGGGACAGCCCACCGTAAGTTAGTAGAAAGTCAAGAAGAGGAAATAATCTTTGAAAGAGCAGTTGTTTAAAAGTATCTTTGAAAGCAATACAGGCCCCGCAGAGCCATCTATGCTGGCAACCAGTTTAGTGGTTAGCTTGGTTCTAGGTCTGATTATTGCGGTAGTTTATAAATACAAAACCCTTTATTCTAAGGAATTTGTGATTACCTTGACGGTTCTCCCCGTTCTCATGACCATGATTATTTTTATGGTCAATGGAAACCTGGGGACCAGTGTGGCGATTGCAGGGACCTTTGGGATGATTCGTTTTCGTTCGGCAGCAGGCGGAGCTAAGGAACTCTTGATGGTCTTTATTGCAACAGGTATCGGCCTGGCCTGCGGTATGGGGTTCATCATCCTGGCAACAATTTTTACGCTCTTTGTTTGTCTAGTCTTGCTATTCTTGGAAAATTCTTCCTTTGCGGCAGTTAGTCAAACCAGACGGAATGTCACCATTCGAGTTCCGAGGGAATTGGATTATGAACTGCTATTTGAAGCTACTTTTATCAATGCTTGTAAGTATGTGGAATTGGTCAGCATTAAGAATATTAAAAAGAGCAATAGCCTGGAATTAATCTACAATGTTGATTTGGATTCGAGTTTGTCGGATAAACAACTTATCGATACCCTTTTGAATATCAATGATTCTATTGAAATTAGCATCAGCAAGCTGGCACAAAAGAAGAAAACCTTGTAAGAGGGTGAGAGATTGGCAACAATCTCTTTTTTCGTATATAATGAGGTTAGTTCAGAAAAGGAGCAGACTTATGCAAAAATTAGGACAAACGGAATTGGAAGTATCGCGGATCGCCTTGGGTTGTATGCGGATGGCGGCCTTGGATAAGCAGGAGGCGGTCAAGGTATTGGAGACTTCTCTTTCCCAAGGGATTAACTTCTTTGATCATGCGGATATTTATGGCGGAGGGCAGTCAGAGATTCGCTTCGCTCAGGCTATACAAGATTTAGGAGTGAATAGGGACACCATTTTACTGCAGTCAAAATGTGGTATCCGAAAGGGTTATTTTGATTTTTCAAAGGATTATATCTTGGAGTCTGTGGATGGTATTCTCACACGCTTGGAAACGGACTATCTGGATGTATTGGCCCTACACCGACCAGATGCCCTCATGGAGGCTGAGGAGGTGGCAGAAGCCTTTTACCTTTTGAAAAAAGCTGGCAAAGTCCGACATTTTGGGGTTAGTAACCAAAATATCTATCAAATGGAGTTACTTCAGTCTTACTTGGACCAGCCGCTTGCTGTTAATCAATTACAGCTATCGCCTGCCCATACGCCTTTAATCGATGCAGGCCTTCATGTCAATATGAAAGATGACGCAGCGACCATGCGAGACGGTGGCTTGATTGATTATTGCCAGCTTAAAAAGATTACCATTCAGGCTTGGTCCCCGTTCTTGATTGACTTACAAAAGGGCATTTTTGCCAACCATCCAGACTATGTTGCCTTAAATCAGACGCTTGGGGAAATAGCAGAGCGGTACCATGTTTCACATGAAACCATAGTTATCGCCTGGATACTGCGGCATCCAGCTAAAATTCAAACCATAGTAGGTTCGATGAACCCAGAACGTCTGAGCAAGATTGCACAAGCTAATCAGATTACTTTAAGTCGTCCAGAATGGTATGAAATCTACAGAAGTGCAGGCAACATTTTGCCCTAGGAGGTGCAGATGCAGTGGGAAATAAAAGCGTTTGAACAGCTAAGTTTACAGGAACTTTACAGCGCATTGACACTAAGGACGGATGTATTTGTTGTTGAACAAGCCTGTCCGTACCCAGAATTGGATGGGAAAGACCCTTGCTGTCATCATCTATTGGGAATGGATGGAGAGGAACTGGTAGCCTATCTGCGAATCCTGCCAGCCGGACAAAGTTACGAGGAAGCCTCTATCGGCCGTGTGGTTATCAAGTCAAGTCATCGTGGCAAAGGCCTAGGCAGACCAATGATGGAGCGTGCGATCCAATACATCACGACAGAATGGAATGAAAAGAAGATTAAGATTGGGGCCCAGGCTCACCTAGAAAAATTCTATAAATCACTAGGCTTTGAGCCAGTTTCTGAGGTGTACTTGGAGGATGATATTCCACATCTGGACATGCTTTATCAATGCAGTGACGAGAGTTGATACCCTTCCCTCAATGCGAGGTGGCTTGGTTCAACAAGTGGAAAACAAGACTTGTTAGCGAACTCTTTGCTGCCCCAAACCCTTTTCGATTTTTCTTGCCAAATTCCCCCAAAAATCAGCTGTTTTATGGTAGAATGAATAGGTATAAAATCAGTAAAAGAGGAAGCAAATGAAACGTTCTATGTATGCTGGGCGTGTTCGTAAGGAACATGTCGGACAGGAAATCACCTTGAAAGGTTGGGTTGGTCGCCGTCGTGATTTAGGTGGTTTGATTTTCATCGACTTGCGTGACCGTGAAGGAATCATGCAGTTGGTCATCAATCCAGAATCAGTTGAGGCTGATTTGATGGCGAGGGCAGAAAGTCTTCGTAGTGAGTTTGTTATTGAAGTGACAGGTACCGTTGTGGAGCGTGAACAAGCCAATAATAACCTTCCAACGGGAGCTGTTGAGTTGCAAGTAACCAGCTTGACGGTGCTTAATACAGCTAAAACAACTCCATTTGAAATTAAGGACATTAAGGACGGTAATGGCCCGAGTGATGATATGCGCCTGCGTTATCGTTATTTGGATCTCCGTCGTCCAGAAATGCTCAACAATTTCAAATTGCGGGCAGCTGTGACCCACAGTATTCGGAATTACTTGGATGACTTGGAATTTATTGATGTAGAAACGCCTATGTTGACCAAGTCAACGCCAGAAGGGGCGCGTGATTACTTGGTACCATCTCGTGTATCAAAAGGTCATTTCTATGCTCTTCCACAGAGCCCGCAGATTACCAAACAGCTCTTGATGAATGCAGGCTTTGACCGATACTACCAAATCGTTAAGTGCTTCCGTGACGAAGACTTGCGCGGGGACCGTCAACCTGAGTTTACACAGGTGGACTTGGAAACTTCATTCTTAAATGAGGTAGAAATCCAAGAGATTGTGGAAGGCTTGATTGCCAAGGTCTTGAAAGATACCAAAGGCATTGATGTGGCCTTGCCATTCGATCGTATGCCGTATGATAAAGCGTTGAACTTATACGGTTCAGATAAGCCAGATAGGCGCTTTGATATGCTGTTGCAAGACTTGACAGAACTTGTCAAGGAAGTTGACTTCAAAGTCTTCTCAGAAGCACCTGTGGTTAAGGCTATTGTGGTTAAGGGTGCAGCAGATAACTACTCGCGTAAAGACATTGATAAATTAACAGAATACGCCAAACAATTCGGTGCAAAAGGGCTAGCTTGGGTCAAGGTAGACAAGGGAGAATTGGCTGGTCCAGTTGCTAAGTTCTTGACAGGTATCACAGAAAACTTGACAGAACATTTACAGTTGGAAGACAAAGATTTGGTCCTCTTTGTAGCAGATGAGTTGGAAATTGCCAACAATACCTTGGGAGCTTTGCGTAACCGCTTGGCCAAGGAACAGGGCTTAATTGATGACAGCAAGTTTGATTTCCTTTGGATTGTAGACTGGCCAATGTTTGAATGGTCAGAAGAAGAAGGTCGCTACATGAGTGCTCACCATCCGTTCACCTTGCCGACTGAAGAAACAGCCCATCATTTGGCTGGTGACTTGGCACAGGTACGTGCGGTTGCCTATGATATTGTGTTGAACGGTTATGAATTAGGCGGTGGTAGCCTTCGTATCAACCAAAAAGACATGCAGGAACGGATGTTCAAGGCACTTGGTTTCTCATCTGAGGACGCCCATGAGCAATTTGGTTTCTTGCTGGAAGCCATGGACTACGGTTTCCCACCACATGGTGGTTTGGCAATCGGATTGGATCGCTTTGTCATGCTCTTGGCGGGTGAGGACAATATTCGTGAAGTCATTGCTTTTCCAAAGAACAACAAGGCGTCAGACCCTATGACACAAGCACCAAGTACGGTTGCAGCTGCTCAATTAGAGGAATTAGCTTTAAGCATTGAACTTGAAAATGAATAAATTTTTCAGAAAACTGCGTATTCGCTTTTTAAGAAAGGCCAAAAAGAATAAATTTTGGTCGGTCATTTCGGGCATTTCTCGAGAAAAATATGCTGAACGGATATCGGGGTCCATTATTTATGGACTCCTATCTAGTATTGCGGTCAATTTCTTTTTTCGACCAGGAAATGTTTACTCGTCTGGCGTGACCGGTCTGGCTCAGATTGTGTCAACCTTAGCTGCTTCTTACGCTGGTTGGAATGTGCCTATTGCCTTGGTCTATTATGGCCTAAACATTCCCTTGCTGGTCTTGGCCTGGTATAAGATTGGCTATAAGTTTACAATCTTTACCTTTATCACGGTATCATTTAGTTCCCTTTTCATTCAGTTTATGCCTCCAGTGACACTGACGACGGATCCTCTGGTCAACGCTATTTTCGGGGGGCTTATGCTGGGTACAGGGATTGGATTTGCTCTCAGGAACAACGTATCCAGCGGGGGTACAGACATTGTATCGATTCTGATTCGAAAGAAGACGGGACGCCAAGTTGGCTCTATTTCCCTGATTGTCAATATCATGATTATGGTGATTGCAGGGATGACCTTTGGGTGGCAGTATGCCCTCTATTCCATGGTTGCCCTCTTTATCTCTAGTCGGATGACGGATGCTATTTTTGTGAAACAAAAGCGGATGCAGGCTATGATTATTACTAGCCATCCTGAACGTGTGATAAAGATGATCCATAAGAAGCTCCACCGTGGAGTGACCATTATCAATGGAGCAGAAGGTGCCTATAATCATGAACAAAAGACCGTACTGATTACTATTATCACTCGTGCGGAGTTTAATGAATTTAAGCAGATTATGAAAAAGGCTGACCAATCTGCCTTTGTGTCGGTAGCAGATAATGTCAATATTATCGGCAGATTTGTGGAAAGTGAGTGAGGAATATGCAAAATAGGTTATACTTAGTTTATATTAGTCTAAGTGGCAACACAGAAAGCTTTGTCAAGCGCTTGAAGTCTTTTTTCCAGTTTCAGACGGATTGGAAGATTGACCTGGTCCATATCAAGGATCTGGTGAAACAGGACATTCCTTTTTATGAGCTGGACGCCCCCTATGTCGCCTTCTTACCAACCTACCTAGAAGGTGGGAATGGGATTGATAATGGAGATGTGGAGATTTTGACCAATCCTCTTGGAGATTTTATCGCTTTTGAGGACAATGCAGAGCTTTGTCTGGGTGTTGTTGGGTCAGGAAATCGGAATTTTAATAACCAGTATTGCTTGACTGCTAAGCAATATGCAGAGCGATTTAATTTTCCAGTCATTGATACCTTTGAGTTGCGTGGTATGCAAAATGATATTGAACGTATCGGCCGAAAAATAATGCAGATGAAATAGCACTAAAAAATGGAGTGGGAAATCAGGGCATCCGTTTCTGACTTTCTCCCTCTTTTTTTGCTTCTTGGAAAGCGAAAAGGATAGGCATGAACTTGCCTTGGTAGGTGACCAATCGTAGATTTCTCTCTGGATCTGCTGTTTATAGTCTTCGAAAATCAAGTTCATATGTCGCTGGCTTTAGTTGATGAGTGAGACTGGGCAAAAACTAAAATTTTCCCCTTTCGGTTAAAATTTGAACACTCAAAAATAGCTTAGAATCAACGTTTCTGATGGCGAAATTCTAAGCTATTTTCTTTTGCCCAAGCTCAGCCTACTACCTGAAAATGCGAAAGTAGTAGGGTTCTATCTGCACATGTCGAAACGAACTGTGTCCGCTCTATTTCCAACCTCCAAAGGTTCCCCAAACCTTTGGAGCTATGCGGGGGCGGGTGGACGGACTCTTTTTCGGCTTGTCGGGTTCTTACCCGCTCCCTCTGAGTATTATAGTCGAATGAATTAGCTTTCAGACAAGGAACTGAGGCGCAGGCTGTACTCGAGTACGGCAAGTCGAAAGTGACGATGTATCAAAGATAATTCAAATGACTATATTTACAGAGAGTAGAACCTCACACAGTGCTGAGCTTGCTTTTCAGCCGATTTTGGCAGGGATGTTATTTGTTGATAACACAAAAAATCACCGACAATCATCGGTGATTTTTTAAGGAGATATGAAAAATATTTAGGATTGAATATAGTATAACTCAAAAGATGGCCTTCGTCCTCGGTCTTAAGACTGATTTGTGTCTTCGAGGACACAAATACTTTGTCCAGCGATGGTGATTTCTTGGCTGTCCTGTTTTTCAACTGGAGGGTAGTTGTACAGGATTGTCTTATCTTCTTCACGTTCATAGATAAAGTCGCTGTCTGCAAAGTTGACAATAAATTGAATGGTCTTCTCTCCACTTGTCACTTGATAGCGAAGAACGTATTCGGTTAACCAGTAGAAATCACAGCTTTCTTGAATCGTCTGGTAGTTATCTTGGCTAAGGATAGGGTTGTTCTTACGGAAGGCAATCAGTTCTCGAATAAATTCGATGTGTTCCTTGTAGCGAATAGCTCGTGTCCAATCCAGACGATTGATACTGTCGGGGACATTATAGGTGTTGTCAATTTCATCCTTGGTACGGAAAAATTCTTGGCCGCTATGGATAAAAGCCATCCCTTGAGAAATCAAAACTAATTGGAGACCGAAACTGGCTGCGCGTTTCTGCTGGTGCGGGGTCCAGTTAGGATTTTCAATGTGGAAATAGTCGAAGGCAGTGGCATTATCGTGGCATTCGATGTAGTTGAGCGACTGCTGTGGTTTGAGGAAATGGCTGAAACGGCTACCAGTCAAGAGATGTTGGACTTTTTCGTGCAACTGTTTATCGACCAAGCGAGTTGGGTCTTTCAGGATTTTCTTGAAGGTATCACGGTAATCATCATTGAAAAAGCTAATTTCAGGAAGATATTCTGCATTATACTGGTGGGCTAGTTTGGAATAGGATAGCCCTGTTGCCATTTTCCAGCCTTCTCCGTAGAGGTAGATATTTGGATGGATTTGAGATAATTCTGCCTGGATTTGGTTGATGGTTTCGCTATCTAAAATACCCATCAGGTCAAAGCGGAAACCGTCAAAACCGTAGATTTCTGTCCATTGACGCAGGGACTGCTTGATATAGTTGCGCACCATACTCCGTTCGCTGGCCACATCGTTTCCGCAGAAGGTCCCATCTGTCCGCATGCCATGTTCGTTGTAGCGATGGAAATAGCCAGGAACTAGGAGTTCAAATGCGTACTTTTCAGCGTGATAAACATGGTTGTACACGACGTCCATATTTACTGAAATGTCAGCGTCATGGTAGGCTTGGATGGCTTGCTGCAGTTCTAAGATGCGGGCATAGGGATCATTTGGTTGACTAGAATAAGACCCTTCAGGCACGTTATATTGAGCAGGGTCGTAGCCCCAGTTGTAAACTGCCTGCGGTTTATTTTCATCAACGCTACCAAAATCATAGACAGGGAGGAGCTGGATGTGGGTGATGCCCAGGTCCTTGATATAGTCCATTCCTAGCTTCATTCCGTCTAGCATTGGGGACTCTGTTAACCCTAAAAATTGCCCAGGATGTGTGAATTTGGCTTCTTTTTGCCAAGAAAAATCACGGACACTCATTTCGTAGATAATGGCCTGTGAAATGGGCAGCTGGGTTTTAGCACGTGTGATTTTTAGAAGTTTCTCGCGGTTGATGATGTAGCTATCGCCCGAATTAGCCTTGGATGAAAGGGCATAGGGATCGTGGACAGAAATCCATTCTCCGTTGACCTTGTGGAGGTAGTGGTAGCTGTGTCCGTCCAAATCGCCTTCAAGAGTCGCTTGCCAGACACCCTTTTCACCCTTGCTCATGGCTGTGGGTTGGCCCTCAAGGATAAGGAAGACTTGTTTGGATATTGGAGCCCAGAGTTTAAATGTCGTGCTTTGAGGGCTATAGGTCGCACCTAAATCACTGCCATCATAGGTATAATTTTGTTCGAAAATGGCAGAGCGGACGATATGACCGTAGCCTAATTCTGCTTGATTGCGGTCTTGGTCGTAAATGACATAGTCCTTCTCCAAGCATAGGGCGTGCAGGCTAGTCAGATAGTAGATGACTAGCTGCTCTACTTCAAGACAGGAATGAATAAAGAGTTGCGATGTAGTACCAGCGGATTCGAGAGAGAAACTCATGTGTTCTGAGTCAAATCGCTTTTCCATGACCAAGCGAATCGTTGCTACATCGTCAAGATAGGCTTGAAATTGTCGTAATGCCATGAGCCAAAAGGCTCCTTTCTAATATTAGAGTTCGGTAATGGTATGTGGAATCACACGGCGGTAGCAGACCTGTTTGCCTGCTTTATTGTCGTCAATAATCTGGTGGAGGGTATTGAAGGCCACTCGCCCGAGCTTGATAGCATGAACGTCAACGTAGGCGTCGATGGCGAGTTTGGGTTTGACGGAGTCAAAGGAGATAATTGGAAGTTTCACTCCAACTTCATTGAGATACTTTACAATCCCCTCGGCCACCATGGTATCTGTCGTCACAATGGCATCCAGGTCTTGTTTGAGTAGTTTCTTAGAAATCTTATAGGAACTGTCTTCCAAGAGGAAACCTGATACAAATTTAACTTTGCTATCATCCAGAGGAATGTTGTGAGATTTTAGGGCATTTTTATAGCCAGTATACCGGTCCTGAGATACGACCAATTCCTTGTTACCAGCCACGAAAGCAATGTTCTGGTAGCCCTTGTTAATAAAATAGTTTGTCGCTTCAAATCCCGCCTGAATATTATCATTATCGACCAAGGAAATGAAGGGAGATTCTGCCTTACCTAGGATTAAGAAAGGGAATTTGTGCTGAATCGCTAACTCGACCAGCGGATCATCTGGCTTGGAATAGAGGAAAATCAGCCCATCCACCCGCCGTCCGTAAACCATTTGAGAGATTGCTTCCAGCCGCTGTTCTTCATTTTTACCCGTTGAGATTTGAATGGCATAATTGTGGTCAGCGGCTACCTGCGAAATGCCACGCAGCGCGGTTGGAAAGAAGGGGTTTTGGTAGAAGACATCAGAGTCATCTGGCAAGACCAGTCCAATGACCTGCGTATAAGAGCTAACCAGGCTACGAGCATTTAGATTGGGGTGGTAATTGAGTTCGGCCATGGCTTTGCGGACCAGCTCCTTGGTTTTTTGGCTAATAGCAGAGCTGTTTTGGATGACACGCGTGACAGTTGATGGAGAGACACCAGCTAACTTGGCAACGTCTTTGATAGTAGCACGCATATAGACCTCCTAGAACTAACATTCATTTTGATGGAAATGGAATAGGGTCTCAACAATGAGAGGAGCAGAAGTTCCTGAAAATCGAACACAGGTTCTTAGATTTGGTCTTGCTCTCTAAATCTTGTTTTGAAAAATACCCATAATAAGCATAACACAAAAAGGATATTTTGTAGTGTCAGAAGGGTTGTAACTGGCTGCCCAAATAATCCAACTAGACAGGCTAAGATAGTTGGTAAGCCTAGACAGTTGAGGGAGAAATTGTAGCAGTCGCTAAAGCGTTCAAAATGAAAGAGCCGTGATTTTTTTGTCAGGAAGAGGAAGAAACTTGCTCCTAGCAGGATGAACAGCAGATTGCTGGCTAGAATCACAAGAGATACAAAAGTGATAGCCAGCCCCACAATCGCTCGATTAGACTGATACCAGTTTTTAGAAATGGCTGCTGTCAGCCGCTCCCTGCTGGTAAAGTCACTTGCAGTCATTCCGTCATAGGTCAGTTCGCTTAGAATATCGCTTCCCTTGCGGATAATAAGCTGTTCTTTTGTGAATTGATAGCTGAAACTGGAACTAGCGCTGACTGTATCTCCGAAGGTTACCTGTTCCCAGTTACCATTTCCAGTGTAGGTTAGCTGTCCATCTTCGAGTATGATATGCTGCCCCATATCTTCAACAATCTGCTCAGTCAAGGGCTCGTAAACTCCCTCGACAAACTGTTCCAAAGGGTAGGTTTCCAAGGTCAGTGCCTGCAAAGATGTTGGAATGACCAGCAGAGCTACTAGAAAAAGCGTTGTAAATAAGTGCTGCCACAGGTTCATCTTCTTGCGGTTGTCAAACATTTTTCTGGGAGAAAAAATACTCGAAAAATAAGAAAATGGGTAAGGAAACATTGGTAGGTCCTTTCATAAATATAATTGCTCTGCCTAAAAAGGGAAAAGGTGGGACAGGATTATCCCTTGTCACCACCACTTGTTAGACCAGATACAAAGTTCTTTTGTAGGAAGAAGAATAGAATACTGATAGGGAGGGCAATCAGGATTGCACCTGCTGCAAAGTAGGCAATCTTCATATTTTTCGCATCAGAGATGAAGGTTTGAAGACCGACCGCAACAGTATAAAATTCTTTTTCACGAAGCAAGAATTTGGATAGGATGTAATCTCCAAAAGGTCCCATGAAGGCCCAGAGTGCTTGTACCGCAATCATTGGACGAACAAGAGGAAGAACGATTTGCCAGAAACGTCTGAAGTGACCAGCACCGTCTAGTTTTGCAGATTCATCGAGGGAAATTGGCACCGTATCAAAGTAGCCTTTCATGAGCCAAGCGTTCATTGGGATACCACCACCGACATAAAGGAAGATGAGGAACCAGCTTTGGTTGAGCGCATTGAGCATGAGGGCCATAACGAAGAAGGCTGTCAGGGCAGCCATGGTTGGCACCATTTGGATAATCAAGAAGAAGACCAAACTCTGTTTACGGGCAATGAAATTGTAACGGCTGTAGGCATATCCTGCTAATACCACTATACTGGTTTGGATAACCATTGTCAAGAGTGCAATAATCAGGGTATTGAGATACCAGGTACCGTACAGTGTTTCACTGAAGAGTTTTGAAAAGTTGTCAAAGGTAAAAGAGGTATTGCTATCCAATTTGAAGGCAACCACGTTACCAGACTTAAAGGCTGACATGATGGTAATCAGGAGAGGATAGATAATGATGACAGACAGCGTAATCAGGTAGAGATAGGTCAACGTCTGATTGAGTATGCGTCTAGTTTTTACAGATAATTTCATCTTACACATCCTCCATTTCAAAAGCATTTAATTTCTTGAAGGCAATCATGGAAATACTGATGACAATCATAGAGATAATCAGGGTTACTGCAGCGGCCATTGAATACTGAGGCGCTGTACCAGTTGTCAGTTTGTAAATCCAGGAAATCAAGATGTCTGTAGAACCTGCGCCACCACCGACACTACCAGGTCCACCGTTGTTGAAAAGGTAGATGATAGAGAAGTTGTTGAAGTTGAAGGTGTATTGGCTGATGAGAGTTGGAGCTGCTACCGCCAGAATCATTGGAAGCGTGATGCTGCGGAATTTTTGAATCGGACTTGCACCGTCGATATAAGCCGCCTCGTACAAATCATTTGGAATAGACTGCAAAATACCCAAGGTCAAGACATAGATATAAGGGAATCCCAGCCAAGCCTGCATCATGATAAGAGCAACCTTGGTCCAGAATGGGTCAGTCTTCCATGGAATAAGGAAGTTATCAATAAATGGCAAGAATTTGCTCAAGAATGGCAAGACTTGTGTGTTAATGGCACCAACACTATCGTTGAACATGTTGCTGAAGGTCAAGATGGTCACGAAAGCTGGAACAGCCCAAGGAAGCAAGAAGATAACACCAAAGATACGTTTGCCCTTGATAAATGGCTGGTTGGCAATGATGGCGGTCAAGATACCGATAACAATTTGAGCAGTTGAAGCCGCCAAGGCCCAAATGATGGTCCAACCTAAAACCGAACCAAATGCAGAACGGAAGGTGCTGAGTTTCCAAATGTTTGAGAAGTTAGTGAAGCCTACCCAATCCAAGAGAGAACCTGGAGGCAGGTGTTGGAAGTCGTAGTTGGTGAAGGCGATAAAGAGTGTCACGACAACAGGGAAGATAATCGCGAAGGTCATAGCGATGTAAGAAGGAATAATCAAGAGATATGGGAAACCATTCTCGTAGATCCCTTTAATCATTTCCTGCAGGGTGGTTGGTACTGGAAAGCCTGTGTTCCAACGTTTGGCTGTATCACGTGCATCTTTCAGGTTGAGCGCGTAAAAAGCTAGGTAGACCACCGTGATAATCAAGTGGAAGGAACCGCGGATGAGCATGAAGAGGGAATTATCCTGTCCACGCTGGCTACCGAGGGTGATTAGGTTTCCTAGCTCACCTGCTGCTATCGCAATAAAGTAAATCAGAAAAGCAACGGTTACACCTAAGAAGATGTACCCCTTGGCTTTTTGCTTGTTATAGATTTGTCCGAGACCAGGAATCAGGGACAAAAGGAGGGCCTTACTTGGGTTTTGTTTCATAGTCATAGTCTCCTTTGTTGTTTGTATACAATCGTCCTAAATAGCTAGTCATTTGTTGCTGAGCTAGTCGTCAGTTACCTGAAAATTAGCCCAGCAAGTCAGTGACTAGGGTCAGATGAAGCTATTTTCCCAGTTTAGCTGGCAAGCCTAGTCTTCATCTTATGTATCAATATATTTTTTAGCTACTCACTAATAAAGTAGACTGGGAGGGTCTCCCAGCCAACTTTACTTGCTGTTTACTGAATATTAGTTACCGTATTTTTGAGCGATTGTATCTTCAATCAATTTCACAGCGTCTGTTGCAGCAGTTTTAGCATCTTTCTTACCGCTTACTGCTTCAAAGAGCATGTTAGCAGCTGGTTCCCAAACGGTGCTCATTTCTGAGATGTTTGGCATTGGTTGAGCAGATGCGAACTGTTCGATAACCGCTGTTGTCAATTCATCGTTCTTGCTTACAGCGTAGTCACGAGCTTCAGTGTTAGCTGGCACTTCGTTTGTAGCGTCGTAGAGAGCTTTTTGTTGGTCAGTTGCTGTCAAGTGGTCAACGAATTTTTGAGCCAATTCAGCGTTTTTAGAACCTGCTGGGATAACCCAAGCCTTACCGCCACCGAATGCTGAGTATTGTTTGCCGCCTTCGAGGGTAGGGATAGTTGCGACACCGTAGTTCACACCAGCTTCTGTCAAAGCAGCCGCTTTCCAAGGGCCGTCGATGATAACAGCTGTTTTGCCTTCAGTGAATTGAGTTTGGATCAAGTTTCCTGCTGCTGAAGTGTCTTGGAGACCTTGAGGCCATTTTTCATACCAAGTTTTTGCGTATTCGATCGCTTTTACAGCACCGTCGTTTGCAAGACCGATGTCTTTTGGATCAGTACCGTTTTCACCGAATACATAGCCGCCGTAACCTGAGAGAAGTCCGTATGCATAGTAGAAGTTTGTCCAGTCAGCAAGGAAGGCAGTTGTTTTACCAGTTTCGCCTTCAAAAGCGTACTTACTGTCTTTAGCCAATTCTTCCAATTCAGCGAATGTCTTAGGTGCTGCAGAAACGAGGTCTTTGTTGTAGTAAGCTACCAAGGTTTCGATAACTGCTGGAGAACCGTAAACTTTACCGCCAGAGGTTACAAGAGTTTCTGTTACATCGTCAGTTTTGCTGGTTTCAGCCAATGTTACTTCTGCAAGCTGACCGTCTGCACCAAGGCTACCTACGCGGTCGTATGGTGCCATCATTACGTCTGGTGCTGAGCCAGATTGGTTGTCAAGTGACAAGTTATCAAGACCTGTAAGAGCGTCACCTGTTTTAACGGTAACAGTTACGCCATTTTCTTCTTCAAAGCTTGTTTTCACATCATTGATGTAAGCTTCGTATCCTTGGTCTACATAGATGGTCAATTCTTTGCTGGTTTCAGATGAACTTGAAGAACTTGATGAGTTTGAGCAAGCAGCCAAAACAGCAGTTGATGCAGCCAGAAGAGCAACGCTTTTAAGAAGTTTGTGTTTCATTTTCTTCCCTCCGAAGATAAATAATATTTTGTGACGCCTGCTTGGCGCAAACGTTTTCCTAGGTTGACTTTATTATACACCATTATGAATCCGTTTGCAAGAGCTTTTATAAAAATTTTTAAAAATTTTTTGTGTGAGCAGCTAATCCAAACCTTTCTGATGGAATATTAAGGAAGAAAAGTTCGTAAATCAAGGGAATCAGGAAAGAATCGTTTGAAAGAACTTGATTTGTTACCGTTTTCATTGTATAATAGGAACAAGAAAACGTTTGCGTCAACGCGCAGCTAAAACTTTATACATTAGCGGGGAACAATTATGAAAAAACGGCAAAGTGGAGTGCTTATGCACATTTCGTCTTTACCAGGGAAGTATGGAATCGGTTCATTTGGGCAGGAAGCCTATGATTTTGTGGACTTTTTAGTAAGAACCAAGCAACGCTACTGGCAGATTTTGCCTCTGGGAACAACCAGCTATGGAGATTCGCCTTATCAATCATTTTCTGCCTTTGCAGGGAATACGCACTTCCTTGATTTCGATTTGTTGATTGAGAAAGGCTGGCTGGCTGCGGAGGATTTGCAGGAGGTTGACTTTGGTCAGAATCCTGCCCAAGTAGATTACGCAGCGATTTTCCACGCCCGTCGTCCGCTTTTGGAAAAGACAGTTGCGAACATGAAAGCGCAAGGTTTGCCAGCGGATTATTGGTCTTTTGCTGAGGAAAATGGTTTTTGGTTGCATACTTTTGCGGAGTACATGGCCATCAAGGAGCATTTTGACCTCAAACCATGGACAGATTGGGAGGACCACGGGGCTCGTCTGCGTTACCACGATACTTTAGAGTATTACCGTCATCTCTTGGCAGATCAGATGGATTACCACCGAATTACCCAGTATTTGTTCTTCAGCCAGTGGCATGCTTTAAAGGCTTACGCCAATGCCAAAGGAATCGAGTTTGTTGGGGATATGCCGATTTATAT